>JAFKGG010000482.1 GCA_017307915.1 Burkholderiales bacterium
GTTGCGGTAGCCGCTGACGTCAGCCGAACCGCTGCCCGGCGCGCCGCCAAGTCGGCGCGCGGCGGGCAGCAGCCGGTGGCCTTGTTGAGCACGGCGCCTGCCGGCGCGGTGCCCGGCAGGCACGTACCCGGCAGCCACGTACCCGGTGGCCGCGAGCCCGGTAGCCCGGCCCCGGCCAGCGCGGCGCTCGCTGGCACGGCATCGGCCGGTACGGCGCCTGCTGGCACGGTGCCCGCTCGCACGGCGCCCGGCAAGACAGAAGACGGCGCGGGCAGCGTCGGGGGCTCAGCCAGTTCAGCTGCTTCAGCCGGCGCCACCGCTGCTGCCGCCGCCAGCCTCGCCCCGGTCAAGCAAGCGGCCCCTCGCCCGGCCGCGCCCCGCGCGGCGCGCCGGCAACCGGCCCAGCCGCCGAAGCTGTTCGTGCTCGACACCAACGTGCTGATGCACGATCCCAGCAGCCTGTTCCGCTTCGCCGAGCACGACGTCTATCTGCCGATGATGACGCTCGAAGAGCTCGACAATCACAAGAAGGGCATGTCGGAGGTAGCGCGCAACGCACGCCAGGTCAGCCGCTCGCTCGATACACTGATCGCCACGGCCAACGGCGACATCGACCAGGGCATCGACCTGTCGCTGCTGGGCAACCGCGACGCCGCCGGGCGGCTGTTCTTCCAGACGCAGGCGGTGGCCTCGATGCTGCCGTCGAGCCTGCCGATGGGCAAGGCCGACAACCAGATCCTGGGCGTGGTGCGCGCCATGCAGGATCAACTGCCCGACCGGCAGGTGGTGCTGGTGTCGAAAGACATCAACATGCGCATCAAAGCCCGCACGATGGGGCTGCCGGCCGAAGACTATTACAACGACCAGGTACTGGAAGACACCGACCTGCTCTACTCGGGCATGCTGGCACTGCCTTCCGACTTCTGGGAAAAGCACGGCAAGGGCATCGAGTCGTGGCAGCAGAACGGCTACACCTTCTATCGCATCACCGGCCCGCTGGTGTCGTCGCTGCTGCTGAACCAGTTCGTCTACTTCGAAGGCGAAATGCCGCTGGTGGCGCGCGTGCGCGAGATCGCCGGCCGCACCGCCGTGCTGCAGACCCTGCGCGACTACGGCCACCTGAAGAACGCCGTCTGGGGCATCACCGCACGCAACCGCGAGCAGAACTTCGCGCTGAACCTGCTGATGGATCCTGAAATCGATTTCGTCTCGCTGCTCGGTCAGGCCGGCACCGGCAAGACGCTGCTGGCGCTGGCCGCCGGCCTGGTGCAGGTGCTCGAATCGAAGCGCTACACCGAGATCATCATGACGCGCGCCACCGTGCCGGTAGGCGAAGACATCGGCTATCTGCCCGGCACCGAAGAAGAAAAGATGCAGCCGTGGATGGGCGCGCTCGAAGACAACCTCGAAGTGCTCAACCAGAGCGACCCGGCGGCCGGCGAATGGGGCCGTTCAGCGGCCAACGACCTGATCCGCGCACGCGTGAAGGTCAAGGCGCTGTCGTTCATGCGCGGACGCACCTTCATCAACAAGTTCCTGATCCTCGATGAAGCGCAGAACCTCACGCCCAAGCAGATGAAGACGCTGATCACGCGCGCCGGCCCCGGCACCAAGGTGGTGTGTCTGGGCAACATCGCGCAGATCGATACGCCTTATCTGACCGAAGGCTCGTCGGGCCTGACCTACGTCGTCGATCGCTTCAAGGGTTGGCCGCATGCAGGGCACGTGACGCTACAGCGCGGTGAGCGCTCGCGCTTGGCCGACTTCGCGGCCGACGCGCTGTAGGCATCGACGTATCGCGTGCAACCACCGTACGTCGGATCGTGCACCCTTCCCCCCTGAACACGGGATTGCCGCTGCAATAAGCCGCTGTTATTTCTCTGGGCCGATGATTCGCCGGTGGCTCTTGCGCCGGCGAATCTTTTTTCGACGACGCTTGCCCTAGAGGAATTGCTCGATGATCGATGCCCGTGCGTTCAAACGCGTGACGCTGACTGCCCTGTGTACTGCCGGCCTGCTGAGCCTGGCGGCCTGCGGCGGCGGCGATGATGGCAATAGCAACCAGGACGGCCAGGGAGGCGGCGGCACACCGCCGCCTTCGACCGCCAAGACCACGATCAGCGGCATCGCCGCCAAGACCTCGTGCTTCGCCGGCCAGATCGAAGTGGTCAACGCCGCCGGCACCAAGAGCGATCCGGTTGCCACCTCGTGCAGCAACGGCACCGGCACGGGCGCGTTCAGCGTGCAGATCGATGACCAGCCGCCGTTCCTGATCCGCGCCGTATCGGGCGACGAAACGCTGTTCTCGTTTGCCGCGCTGGGCGGCGGCAGCGTCAACGTCACGCCGCTGACCACGTTGGCCGTGCTGGATGCCAATGGGTACAAATCGCTGGCCGATCTGTTCGGCAATTTCGCCGCGAACCAGTCGGGCAGCGCCCGTCTGAATTCCGATGCCGCGCTCGAGGGCGCGCGCAAGGTGGTGGCCAACCTGCAGGCGCAGTTCGCCAGCGCCGGCCTGAGCGGCCCGGACTCGAACGTGTTCAGCGGCGCGCTGAGCGCCGGTTCGAATGCCGGCTTCACGCGCGTGCTCGCCGCGGTGCTGCCCATCATCCAGTGCAGCGGCAACGTCTGCACGGTGCGCGTGAACGCCCCCGACGGCAGCGAACTGCTGAGCTGGAATCCGGCGATCTCGACGACAGGCGTGAGCTTCAGCGCTGCCACCGGTGGCGGCTCGGGTAGCGGCGGCTCCACTGGCCACACCGTCACACCGGGCGCCTGCGGCGCGCCGGCAGCGAACACGGTATCGATCGAAATCACCACGACGCCGGGCGCCACGATGTGCCTGTCGGGCCTGGCGGCCGGCTCCAAACCGACCTCCGAAAGCCAGTTCTGCGCCGATGAAGTGGTGGCCAGCCAGATCGGCGCCGGCGGCGGCAGCTATACGGTGAACTCGTGCTCGTTCTCGGGCGATACCGGCACGATCGCGGCGACGATCAGCGCCAGCGGGTTTTCGCTTCCGTATACGGTGAACTATCGCTACTTCGGTAGCTGAGCCAGGCGGCAATGCCGGCGCGCACAGGCGCCGGCGCGGCGAGCGTCGTCAGCGCTTCGCCGCGCCGCTGCTCCACGTCGCCGCGTGCGCCCGGCACAGCGCCAGGAAAGGCGCCAAGGCCGGCGGCTGAGCCCGGCCCTTCAAGGTGACGGCGCAGATCGTGCGGTAAGCCGCCGCATTGCCGATGCGGCGGTGAACCAGCCCGGTCATCCCCAGGTTGCGCACCAGCGATTGCGGTAGTTCGCTCACCCCCAGGTTCGCCGCGATCAGGCCGAGCAAAGTGCCGACCTGCGACACTTCGAAGGCCGGCCGCAGTTTCAGGCCATAGCGCGCGAACTCGGCATCGACGAGCACACGCAGGTTGCTGGTCTGGTTCATCATCACGTGCGGATAAGCGTGCACGTCACGCCACCGCACGCTCGATTGACGCGCCAGCGGATGCTGCTCCGTGCAGATCACGACTAGCGGATCGCGAAACAATTCGCGCTGCACCAGGTCTTTCGCGCCGACTTCGAAGGCGGTCAGTGCAACGTCGGCCACGCCTTGCCGCAACATTTCCAGGCATAGATCCGACAGCTCGTCGCGCAGCGCCACCTCGATGTCGGGATGCTCACGCGCATAGTCGGCCAGCAGCCCCGGCACGAAGCTGGCCGCCATCGACGGCGCCGCGGCGATCACCAGCCGGCCGCGCTTGCCCGCAACGAAGTCGTGCATGCGATCGAGCGATAGCTGCATGCTGTCGAGCATCGCCGTTGCGATCGCCAGAAACTCGCGCCCCACCGCGGTCAGCGTCACCTTGCGCGTGTGGCGGTCGAACAGGCGCGCCCCGAGCGACTCCTCCAGGCGCTTGACGTTGGCGCTCAACGCCGGCTGCGACAGGTGGCACAGCCTGGCGGCCTCGCTGAAGCTGAGCGTCTTGGCCACGGCAAGAAAAATCTCCACCTGCGGCATAGACACATTTATTCGTTTAGAGGATAAATTCATCCGAAATCAGAAATGGACGGAATGGAATGGGCTGATTATCTTTCGATGGCATCACAAGCGCCACCGAGGAGACGAGCCTACTCATGCCACACGCCGAAATCGACGCTCCCGCAGCCTTGTCGGTACAACCCTGCGCAGCGCCGCTGGGTGCCGACGTCACCGGCATCGATCTGAGCCGGCCACTGCAGCCTGCCGACGTGCAGGCAATCCAGCAAGCCTGGGCCAGGCATCTGGTGCTGCGTTTCCGCGGCCAGCATGCACTCACGCTGGAAGGACTGGCGCGCTTTTCCGGCCACTTCGGCCCGCTGGACCTGCGTCCGACGGCCAGCATGGCCATGAGCCGCGAGCACGACGAACTGCCGCCGGAGATCACCGTCATCTCCAACGTGAAGGTGGGCGGCAAGCCGCTCGGCGCGCTGGGTGATGGCGAGGCCGTCTGGCACACCGACATGACCTACAAGCCGGTGCCGCCGAAGGGCGCCTGCCTGTATGCGGCCGAGGTGCCGCCGTCGGGCGGCAACACGCACTTCGCCAACATGTACGCCGCCTACGAGACGCTGTCCGACGCGCTGAAGGCGCGCATCGAAGGCCTGCGCTGCGTGCACGACGCCAGCCGCAACAGCGCCGGCGAGTTGCGCCTCGGCTACGAGGATGTCTCCGACCCGCGCCAGACCAAAGGCGCCGTGCACCCGATCGTGTCCACGCACGCCGTCACCGGCCGCAAGTGCCTGCTGCTGGGGCGCCGCCGCAATGCCTACATCGTGGGCCTGGATCTGGCCGAGAGCGAACAACTGCTGGATGCGCTGTGGGCGCACGCCACGCGGCCGGAACTCACCTGGACGCAGGTCTGGCAAGTCGGCGACCTGATGATGTGGGACAACACCTGCACGATGCACAAGCGCGATGCCTTCGATCCGGCGGCGCGGCGCCTGATGTACCGTACCCAGATCGCGGGCGTCGCAACGCCGTGACGGTTCCGATGACGGTCGAGCAGGTGATCGTGCGACAGGTCAGCCTGCCCCTTGCCGAGCCCTACAAACTGTCGCTGTTGACCATGCGGGAGTTCGATCCGTTCCTGGTCGAGGTACGAGACGCGGAAGGCCGCAGCGGCTTCGGCGAGGCGCTGATCGTGCCCGGCTACACCAGCGAGACCGTAGAGGGCACTTGGCGCCTGTGCTGCACGCTGGCCGAAACGATCGTGGGACGCAGCCTCAGCGACGCGGCAGGCATTGCTCGCCAGGCCGTACCGCAAGGCACGGGCGCCGCCAGCGCGGTGCTTGCCGCGCTCGACCTACTTGCCGGCCACGACGTGCTGACGCCCGTCGAGGATCTCGTCGTGCCGCTGCTCGCCCCCTTGAACAGCGATGACCCTGCCGAATTGGCGCAGGAAATCGAACGCAAGATCGCGCAGGGCTTTCGCACGCTCAAGGTGAAGGTCGGCTTCGATTGGCGCGACGACCTGCGCCGTGTCCAGACCGTGCAGGCACTGACGGCGCAGCGCGCAACGCTGCGTCTCGATGCCAACCAGGGCTTCGACGCCGACGACGGCTCGGCATTCGCGAGCCGGCTCGATCCGCAGGGTATCGAACTGTTCGAGCAGCCCTGCCACATGGACGACTGGCAGGCCAACGCCGCCGTCGCGCGCGTGTCCAAAGTGCCGGTGATGCTGGACGAATCGATCTACGACGTTTCCGCCATCGACCGGGCCGCCGATATCGACGGGGTCGGCTTCGTGAAGCTCAAGCTGAAGAAGATCGGTAGCGTCGACATGCTGCTCGATGCGCTCGCGCACATCCGTCACCGGGGCATGACCCCCGTGCTCGGCGATGGCGTCTCGCTGGAAGTCGGCTGCTGGGCAGAAGCCTGCGTGGCGGCGCGCGCCATCGACAATGCCGGTGAGATGAACGGCTTTCTCAAGTCCCGAACGCGCCTGTTCGAGAACCCATTGCCATTCGCTGACGGAGCCATCCGCATCCCTGCGGGCTATGCGCCCCGAGTGGATCGCGAAATCCTCGCATCGTGCACCCGCCGCGCAAGCGGATTTCATGCGCGCCCCGCCATGACCTGATTCCAGGCCGAGCCAGGGGCGGCGGGCAAGGTTCGCGGCCCCGCCATAGAACATATAAAACAGGAAGGAGACACCATGCGACACTGGATCCGCATATTGGGTATCGCACTCACCGCAGCCGCGGCGGGCACCACGACGGCACAGGCCCCGTCGAACGAATGGCCGACACGGCCGGTCAGCATCGTGGTGGCCGGTGCGCCCGGCGGCGGCACCGACGCCATCGCGCGCATCGTGGCGGCCGACCTCGGCAGCAGCCTCAAGCAAAGTTTCGTCGTCGAAAACCGTGCCGGTGCGGGCGGCATCATCGGCACCAAGCACGTCGTGTCGGCCGCTGCCGACGGCCATACGTTGCTGATGGGGCACGTGGCCACCAATGCGATCGTTCCGGCGCTGATCAAGCCGCGCCCCTATGATCCGATCGGCGATTTCGTGCCGGTCGGCATCGTGGGCACGGCGCCGGATCTGCTGGTGGTCTCTGCCAAGAGCGGCATTCGCAGCCTGGCCGAGCTGCTGGCCAAGGCCAAGGCCTCGCCCACGCCGCTTTCCTATGGTTCACCCGGCGTCGGCCTGCCGCAGCACATCGCCGGTTTCGCGCTGGCCAAGGCGGCCGGTGTGCCGCTGCTGCACGTTCCCTATCGCGGCAGCGCGCCGGCGCTGACCGATCTGCTGGGCGGCCAGATCGCGATGATGTTCGTCACCCCGGGCGCTGCCGTGCCGTTCCTCAAGTCGGGGCAGCTCAAGGCGCTGGCCGTCACCTCACGCGAGCGCAGCCGCTTCTTTCCCGACGTTCCCACGGTCGTGGAGCTGGGTTATCCGAGCGTGGAAGAAACCGGCTGGTTCGGTCTATTCGCGCCCGCCGCCACGCCGCCGGCCATCATCGATACGCTGAGAGCCCGCCTGCGCGAGGTGGTGGCAAGGCCGGAGAATCGCCAGAAGTTCGAAGCCATCTATCTGGAAACCGAACTCGATGCGGCGACCCGCAATTTCACCGAGTTCGTTCGCGCGGAATCGGCCAAATGGGCCGATACGATCACGCGGCTGGGCGTCACGGCGCACTAGATCATCCATCCCGATCGTTGCAGGAACTGGATCATGAATCAGAACATCGACAGACGCGGCGCCTTGCGCGCGATCGCTGCGGGATTGGCCGCTTGCGCAACGCGTAGCGCCTCTGCGCAGCAGGACTATCCGAACAAACCCGTGCAACTGGTGGTCGCCTATCCACCGGGCGGCGGCACCGATACGCTGGCGCGCATCATCGGTGATGGCCTCGGCAAGGAGCTGGGACAGACGGTCCTGGTCGTCAACCGGCCAGGTGCCGCGGGCTCGATCGGTACCTCCCAGGTGGCTCGTGCTGCGCCCGATGGCTATACGCTGTTGCTGGATACGGGCAACTCCACGCTGCGGCCCGCCATCGAGCCGACGACGCCGTTCAAGCCTGCGGATTTCGCCCCCGTGTGCCTGCTCACCGAGTCGCCGGTGGCACTGGCCGTCAACGCCTCGGTGCCGGTCAACAACCTGGCCGAACTGGTCGCCTACAGCCGTCAGCGGGCGGGCCAGATCAACTATGCCTCCACGGGTCTCGGCTCGCCGCAGAATCTGGTGAGCGAGCTGCTGAAGGTCAAGGCCGGGCTCGACTGGATACAGGTGCCTTACCAGGGCGGCGCCCCGGCGCTGGCCGACCTGGTGTCCGGCCAGGTGCACGTGATGTTCAGCAACCCGGTCCCCTTGCTGGCGCATGCGCAGGCCAAGCGCCTGAAAGTACTGGCCGTCACGTCGGCCGCGCGCCTGCCCGCGCTGGCGCAGGTGCCGACGATGGCCGAGGCCGGACAAACGGATTTCGTCATCGGCTTCTGGAACGGTGTGCTTGCGCCCGCCGGCACACCCGAGCCGATCGTCGAGAAACTGGGGGCAGCGCTGTTGAAGGTCATGGCACAGCCCCAGGTCAAGGAAACGCTCGTGAAGCAAGGCAGCGTGCTGATGCCGCTGGCCCCGAAAGCGCTCGCTTCGTACATGACGGCCGATACGCAGCGCTGGAAAGACGTCGCTGCCGCGATCCGCTATCAACCGGTGGGCGGAAAAGCGTCGTGAGACCGGCGGCCTGCGCCTGCGCGGCGACTCGCGTCAGAAGCGCGTCGCGGCAAACGGCCCAGCATCGATGAAGGGCTCGACGTTCTCGATCAAATCGGCCAGCAGCCGCGCACTCACCGGCCCGAGCGTAAAGCCCTGGTGCGCATGGCCGAAGTTGAACCACAGGTTCGGGTGGCGCGGCGCGCGCCCGGTGATCGGCTTCATGTCGACCGTGCACGGCCGCGCGCCCAGCCAGGGCTGTACTTCGACCGGATCCGGCAGCGCCAGCAGTTCGCGGGCGGCACGTTCGGCACCGGCGAGCTGCCGCGGTGTCGGCGGTGCATCGATGCGCGCGAACTCGGCACCGGTGGTCAGGCGCATGCCGCGCGCCATCGGCGCCAGCACATAGCCGCGCTCAGCATCCAGCATCGGCAGGCGCAGACCCGGGCCGCCCGTGTAGTGTCGATGGTAGCCACGCTTGACGAACAGCGGCAGCCGATAGCCCAGCGAGGCCACCACGCGCTCACTCCACGGCCCCAATGCAATGACCGCGGTGCGCGCATCGAGCGGGCCGTCGGCGGTTTGCAGGCGCCAACCGCCGGAATGCGGTTGCAGCGTCGCGGCATCACCCTGCACGAAGCGGCCGCCGCGCTGCATCAGCAACGCTGCATAGCGCGCAACCAGCGCACCGGGATCGCTCACCGTCCAGGGATCGAGCCAATGAATGGCTCCCGCCGGACGGCCATGCAAACCCGGTTCGGCTCGCGCCAATTCGGTGCCATCCAGCATCGCGCAACGCAGGTCATATTCCTTCATCAACGCGTGCGCCTGGGCGGCTGCGATATCGAAGGCCTGCGCGGTGCGGAAGATCGTGCGGTAGCCCTCGCGCCGCACCAGCTCCTGCGCGCCGGCTTGCTCGATCAGCGGCGCATGTTCGCTCAGACAATGTTCGATCAGCCGGCTGTATTGGCGCGCGATGACCGCATGGCGTTCGGGTGCCGAGGCGTGCCAATAACGTGCCAGCCGCGGCAACAGGCCTGGCAAAGCGCTGAAGTGGTAATTGACGTCGGTGCCGCGCTTGAGCGCGGTTCTGAGCAGCAACGATCCGTTGCGCGGAAACGCATACGGCACCACGGCTTCGCGCTGGATGAAACCGGCATTGCCGTATGAAGTTTCCTGCCCAGGCGTCTTGCGATCGACCAGGGTCACCGCGTGGCCGCGTCGGGCCAGCTCCAATGCGGTGCAAACGCCTACCATGCCGGCGCCGAGAACCAGGATGTCGCTCATGTCATGGTGTTCGCAGCGGTTCGGCGCCGGCGTCAGCGCCGATTTCGTGCGCGGTCGCTCGCTAGATAGCGAGACATGACGCCGGCCTCAACCGCCCGCCATGAAGTTCTCGAACTTGGTGTACTGGCCCACGAAGGTAAGCCGCACCGTGCCGATCGGCCCGTTACGCTGCTTGCCGATGATGATCTCGGCAGTGCCCTTGTCGGCGGAGTCGGGGTTGTACACCTCATCGCGGTAGATGAACAGGATCACGTCTGCATCCTGTTCAATGGCGCCCGATTCCCTCAGATCCGACATCACCGGCCGCTTGTTCGGCCGCTGTTCCAGTGAGCGGTTCAACTGCGACAGCGCGATCACCGGACAATCCAGTTCCTTGGCCAGCGCCTTCAGCGAACGCGAGATCTCCGAGATCTCGGTGGCGCGGTTCTCGCTGGCCGCACTCGCCGAGCCGGCCATCAACTGCAGATAGTCGATGATGATCAGGCCGAGCTTGCCGCATTGGCGCGCCAGGCGCCGCGCGCGTGCGCGCAATTCGAGCGCCGACAGCGCCGGCGTCTCGTCGATGAACATCTGCGAATCCTGCATCTTCTGGATCGCATTGGTCAGCCGCGGCCAGTCATCGTCGACCAGGCGCCCGGTGCGCAAGCGCTGCTGATCGAGCCGACCCACCGAGCAGACCAGGCGCATCGCCAACTGCGTGGCGCCCATCTCCATCGAGAACACCGCCACCGGCAGCCCCTGCTCGACGGCGACGTGCTCGCCGATGTTCAGAGAGAACGCGGTGTTGTGCGTGACCACGTAATCGTCGGTGATGTACAGGCGGCTGGGGTGCGATACCGAGATGCACTGCGTGGCCGTGATGCGCGTGGGTTCGATCGAGACCAGTACCGGGCGACGCGAGGCGGCAATGGCTGTCGCGTCGATCGATACATGCGGCACGCCGACCGTTGATTGCAGCCCATCGATCGGTGAATGCGTCATGCCGATCGATGAAGACGGCGCACTGATTTCGGCGTGGCTGATGCGGCACATGAACGACGCATCGTCGATCGTTTCATCGCTCGCGTCGGCACCAGGTGCCCTGCCCTGCGCAGCAACCGGTTCGCAACGCCGCAGCTCGCACCACCCCCCCAGCGAACGCACGAGCTGCACCACGTCGGCAGCCAGCCGCGCATCGGACACCCCAAGCTCGACCACGTTGCCGCAAGCGCGCGCCGCGCCGCCGTCGAGCAGACCGCGCAGCAACTGCATGCGCGCGGCACGGCCGGCGTTCAGATACGCGGGCGCAATCGCATCCATCGGCTGCGATTGCGAATCGAGCATGCCACTGACGGCCGGTGCGCTGTCCACGGCCTCGGCCAAGGCAGCACCACGCGCCAACCGCCGCGCCGCCGCACCCACCCTGCGTCCCAGTAACCGGGGTGCCATCGTCAATGGCTCGTCGCTGCCGAATTCGCCATTGGGCATGTCGATCCACAACCGGCCTGCATGGCGCTGATCGCGCTGCATCGCGATCAGCGTCGCGGTATCGAGCACCTTCGCGCCCGTCCAGTCGCCGCCATGCACGGCCCACAGATGTTCGGCGCAACATTCGGCGCTGCGCCCATCGGAAAAGCTCAGCCGATACACCTGCCGCACGCCCTGCGGGAAGATGCCGGTGACGATCGACGGCCGGCCGTCGACCGAGGCCAGCGCATCGCCCACCGCCAACTCGCCCATCCGGCGCCAGCCGGTGCGCGTACGCACCTGCGCATCGAGCGGCTGCGCCTTGCCCATCGATGGGCGGCCCGCCACGATCAGCAGGTCGCCGGGCTGCATGCCCGAGGTCATCTTGTCCAGATCGACGAAGCCGGTGGGCACGCCGGTGACATCGTTGGGATTGTTCTGGTTGTACAGCTCGTCGATCCGCTCGACCACTTCGCCCAGCAGATCAGGCAGCGCATGGAAGCCGGCCTGGCCGCGCGAGCCATCTTCCGAGATCTGGAAGATCTTCGACTCGGCCTCGTCGAGCAGCTGCTTGGTGTCGCGGCCCTGCGGATTGAGCGCCGCCGTCGAGATTTCGTCGGCCGTGGAGATCAGCCGGCGCAGGATCCCGCGGTCGCGCACGATCTCGCCGTAGCGGCGGATGTTGGCCGCCGACGGCGTGCCCTGCGCCAAACCGTTCAGATAGACCAAGCCGCCGGCTTCCTCGGCCTTGCCGGCCGTCTGCAGCGCCTCGAACACCGTGACTACGTCGGCCGGATGCGCGCGCTCGATCAGCCGCGCGATCTGGTGCCAGATCAGCCGATGATCGTGTCGGTAGAAATCCTCCTCGTTCAGCACGTCGGCGATCCGGTCGAAAGCGCCGTTGTCGAGCAGCAGGCCGCCCAGCACGGCCTGCTCGGCCTCGATCGAATGCGGCGGCACGCGCAGCGCGGCGATCTGCGGATCGCCGGAGGGGTCGTTCAATACGGCTGACATCGGTGCTCGACGATTGATTCTGAAAGGAAAAGGCGGGCCCGCCGGCGCGACACCCGAGGCAACTGCGCTGTGCCCAACCCGGATGTTAGAGAATCCGCGGCTGGGGGGCTACCAAAGCAAACGGGGCGCTCGTCGCGCCCCGTTCGGTACCGCCGGGTGCCGTGCCGTCTTAGGCGGTTTCGCCCAGCACCGACACGGTGATCTCGACCACCACGTCGCTGTGCAGCGCCACTTCGACCTTGGCATCGCCGATGGTCTTCAGCGGGCCGTTCGGCAGCCGCACCATGCCTTTTTCCACCTCGAAGCCCTGCTTCTTCAGGCCTTCAGCGATGTCGAAGTTGGTGACCGAACCGAACAGACGGCCGTCGACGCCGGCTTTCTCGGTGACCTGGATGGTCATGTCGTTCAGCTTCTCGGCCAGCGCCTGTGCAGCAGCCAGCTTGTCGGCTTGCACTTTTTCGAGCTCGGCGCGGCGCGTTTCGAATTCCTTGATCGCCGTGTCGGTGGCACGCTTGGCCTTGCCTTGCGGGATCAGAAAGTTGCGCGCATAGCCGTCGCGCACGCGCACGACGTCGCCCAACTGGCCCAGATTGACGACTTTTTCGAGCAGGATGATCTGCATCTGATTTCCCCGCCTGTCAGTGATTGTCGGTGAACGGCAGCAGCGCGAGGAAGCGCGCACGCTTGATCGCGTCCTGCAGCTGGCGCTGGTAACGCGCCTTGGTGCCGGTCAGGCGAGCCGGAATGATCTTGCCGGTGTCGGTGATGAAATCTTTCAGCAGCTCGACGTCTTTGTAGTCGATCCACTCGACTTTCTCGGCCGTGAAGCGGCAGAACTTCTTGCGCTTGAACAGCGCGCTCTGCGACGGACGGCGGGGTTTCTTGTCTTTGGAACCGCGGCGAAATGTAGCCATGGTGATATTGCCTCGATGAATTCAGTTCGTGATCGGGGTCGATGCAGACGAAAACGACTCGACGACGGGGCCGGTGACGCGGTAGTCGGTGGCGTGCAGCACCAGCGAGCGTGAATGCTTGCGGCGCGCCGCCAGGAACCCGCTGATCGCCAGCGGCTGGCCCGGACGCAGCGCATCGGCGCGCAGCGCCAGCGGCCCGGCGAACGCCACCGCCATGTCGAACTCGACCTGGCGGCGATGGCCGGCCTCGATCGTTTCGCTGCGGTGGCTGATGCGTCCGTTGAGCATGGCGATTCCGGCCGGCGTATAACGCAGCGCTTCGCGCTCGATCAACACGCCGGTCAGGCTCACGCGGTTGGTTTCCGCGGCCTGGCCCGGGGCGCTGGAGGCGCTGTCGGCCATCACCTCGTTTGCGTCGTCTCGGTCGTGATCGGGTTCAGGCCTGCGGCGCCGTCGTCTCGGAAGCGGCCTTGCGGGCTTCTTCCTTCTGGATCTGACGCAGCATCGGCGAAGCGCCGGTCTCGGCTTTCTTCATCGACACGATCAGGTGGCGCAGCACCGCATCGTTGAAGCGGAACGCGTGCTCGAGCTCGTCGAGCGTGGCTTTGCCGCATTCGATGTTGACCAGAACGTAGTGGGCCTTGGCCACTTTCTGGATCTGATAGGTAAGCTGGCGGCGGCCCCAGTCTTCGACCCGGTGAACCTTGCCCTGCTGGGATTCGATCATCGTCTTGTACCGCTCGATCATCGCGGGCACTTGCTCGCTCTGGTCGGGGTGGACGATCAACACGATTTCATAGTGACGCATCGATTCTCCTTACGGGGATACCCTTCTGGATTGCCCTTGTCGGATGACCCTCGGACGACGACGCGCCAGTCCCCGGCCGGCTGCGCCATCGGAAGACGGCGCGGTCGGAGAGAACCGCTGGCGACGCTGCCCTGCCCTGCTAGCCTTTTCGCCACCCTGGTACGGGTTGCGTGGCACCGGGCCGAGCCATGACCTCATGGACGAAGGCCGCCGGCAGAAAGCGTCGATCCACCGTGCGGCAAGGAACCTAGGATTCTAGCACGTTCGGCGAGCTGTTTGGACGCCGATCAGGCGCCCGTCTGCGGGCCGCCCGGGCGCAGCCGTACGCCGGCGCGCAGGCGGCGGTACGGATAGTGCGCCGGATCGGGATCGTAGGCGCCGGGCGACAGCACGCTGAGCACCGCATCGGCCAAGGGCTCGAAGTCGGCGCGGAAATGGCAAGAGCTCTTCAGCACCAGGATGCGCTGGGCGGCGGGATCGACGCCGAGTCGCTCGAACGGGGCCGGATCGAAGGCCTGCACGCGCCGCGACGTGACGGCGATGCGCACGCCACGGCAATCCAGCAGCGCCATCGGGCCGAGATCCGCCGTGACCTTGCCGGCCACCGAGCCGGTCATCCGAAACGGCCCGTCGACGCAGCGCAAGACCTCGAAGCGGTCGGCCAGCGGCACCACGCCGGGCGGGCCGTGCCGGCCGCCGAGCGCAATGTCGATCGCACGCCCCTCGCCGGCGGCATGCGCGGCCTGCGCCGCCGCCGGATCGCAGAAATAGCCGGCCATCACGCCCTGGGCGCCGGCGCGCAGCAGCGCCGCGAGAATGCCCGTCGTATCGGCGCTGCCGCCGGCGCCGGGATTGTCTTGCGTATCGGCGATGATGATGGGGCGCCGCGCGGTCTGCGCCAGCCGCAGCGCCTCGCGCACACCGTCGTCGGCCGACCACAGCAGCGGATCGAAATCCCGCTCGCGATCGCAGATGAAGCGCAGATACTGATCGGCCGCCGCATCGGCGGCAGCCTGCGTCCAGGCGTAGGCCACTACGGCCGGCCCGCACCAGACCGTATCCGACGGCGGAAAGCCGGCGGCGTAGTCGGTGTCTATCAGTTCGTCGCCGGACCCGCGCCATTGCACCACCGAGCGGCTCGGCTCGCTCAACGTGCACTGGCTGTCCAGCGGCAGCAGGAACGGCGTCTTG
>JAFKGG010000345.1 GCA_017307915.1 Burkholderiales bacterium
GGCCGGCCTGGCGCTGACCGAGATGCAAGCCCTGCGCGTCACGCCGGTGGCCGAACTGCGCGAGCTGAGCTTTCCCGCGCCAGACGATCCGCAGGACATGTTCACCCTGAGAACCGACCGGGGCGTGGGATATGTGGATCAGGGAACCGGCACCCTGCTGGGTTGGCAGGACCTGAGCCTCGGGCAACGCGCGTCGGAGACGATCTACATGCTGCATACCGGGCAGGGCGCTGCCGTGTTCGGGCTGTTCCTGGGAGTGATGGCGATGGGGGGGGCGATACTGGCCGTGACGGGGATACTGGTCTGGCTGCCGGGGTGGCGCAGTCGCCCCCGGCTTATAGGCAACGCACCCGCCGCGCAGGCCGACACCATCGTGCTGGTGGGCTCCGAAGGCGGCAGCACCTGGGGTTTTGCCGCGACGCTGGCTCGTGGCTTGCGTGATGCAGGGCAATCGGTGCATGTGACCTCGATGGCAGCCTTCCAGCCCGCACGCTATCGTCGGGCGCGGCGCTTTCTGATCCTCGCCGCCACCTATGGCGAGGGCGATGCCCCAGCCTCGGCCAAGGGCTTTCTCGTTCAGCTCCAGAGCCTGAAGACCGCGCCCACCGCTCCTGTGGCGGTACTGGGTTTCGGCGACCGCAGCTTCCCGGCCTTCTGCGCATTCGCCTGCGCTGTGGACAACGTCGCTCGGGACAAGGGCTGGCCTGCCCTGATGGCCTTCGACACTATCGACCGCCAGTCGCCGCAGGACTTTGCCCGCTGGGGCCGAATACTGGGCCAGGCGCTTGGCATCGAACTGGAACTCGCCCACCAACCGACTCTTCCGGCCATCCAGACGCTGACCCTGCTGGAGCGCCACGACTATGGCGCGGCGGTGCAGGCTCCGATGTCGATCCTGCGCTTCGCGCTGCCCAAAGCGTCGTTCTGGCAGCGCCTGACGGGCCAACGCTTCACGCGATTCGAGCCAGGCGACCTGCTGGGCATCGTACCCGAAGGCTCGGCGATCCCCCGCCTGTATTCCCTGGCATCGGGATCACGGGACGGTTTCATCGAAATCGTCGTGCGCCAGCATGTCGGCGGCCTGACCTCGGGCCAACTGACTCAATTGGAGCCAGGCCAGACGGCCCAGGGATTCTTGCGGCGCCATCCGGGTTTCCATGCGGGCCGCGATCGGACACCCCTGATCCTGATCGGGGCAGGCACCGGGGTCGGGCCACTGGCGGGCTTCATACGCAACAACAAGTCACACCGCCCCGTTCATCTGTTCTTCGGACTGCGCCAGCCCGACAGCGATTTTCTCTACCGCAATGAGCTGTCGGGCTGGCAGGCCGATGGCAAGCTGGCTCATCTGTCCATCGCAGTCTCACGCGGAGAGCGGCCGCAGTACGTGCAGGATGCCCTGCGACAGCAAGCGCCACGGATCACAGCGGCCATCAGCCAGGGCGCCAGGATCATGGTGTGCGGAGGGCGGGATATGGCGCGCGGTGTGGCCGATGCACTGACCGACATTCTGAAGCCTGCCGGGTTGACGCCTGCGATGCTCAAGGCCGGGGACCGCTATGTCGAAGACATCTACTGAGCTGATCCGCCATGCGCTGAACGGCCCCACCATGGGCACGCGCTGGTCCGCCCTGTTTTTCGCCGCGCCGGGATTCGACACCGCCACGGTGCAGGCAGCCTTGCAGCAGGCAAGCGACGAGGTGGACATGCAGATGTCCACCTGGGATCCGGACAGCGACCTGATGCGCCTGAACCGGACGCCGGCGGGCGCATCAGCCGTGGTGCCGGACGATCTGGCCCGCGTGCTGGCCCTGGGCCTGGCCATCGGACGCGCTTCCGGCGGAGCCTTCGACATCGGCATGGGCGATGCGGTGCAAGCCTGGGGCTTCGGCCCGCAAGCCACCAATGAAGAAGGCATACGCCGCGCCTTGGCCGCACCCCGACGCGCGGCCCACGAGGTGCTGGAACTGACGGGCAACCAAGTGTGCAAACGGGAAGCCATCGTGCTCGACCTGAATGGCATCGCCAAGGGTTACGGGGTGGACCGGCTGGCGCAAACCCTGGGCAGCTTCGGCATCGCCGCAGGACTGGTCGGCATCGACGGTGAGATGCGCGCACTGGGCCTGCGGCCCGATGGCGAGGCATGGACAATCGCGGTCGAAGCGCCCGATCCAGACAGCCGCGCGCCGCATTCGATCCTGTGCCTCCAGGATGGCGCTGTCGCCACCTCTGGCGACTACCGGCACGGTGTGACGGTGCAGGGACGCTACTTGTCGCACACGATGGACCCGCAGCGGGGCGCGCCGCTGCTGTCTTCGCCAGCGTC
>JAFKGG010000346.1 GCA_017307915.1 Burkholderiales bacterium
CTCGCGACGCGGCAGGGACTGAGCGCGTTGTTCCTGATACGGGATGGCAGGGGTGGGCTACTGTCAAAAGGATGCGGATTGTTCCAGGCTGGGGACCGAAGTCGGCGAACTCCACAATCCATTTGATGCTGAAACCGACGAGCTACGAATGCGAATTCGTGGGCTATGATGATGCGGCAGGTTCGTCGTTCCTCAGCAATCCAGCACGACGCAGTGCGATGTGTCCTTCTCTCCCGACGCTCCTATGTAGCTCCTAGCCTACGAAGCCGCAGTTCTGTAAAGCGGCCTTGAAAAGAGCTAACCTGCTGTCCCATATGCGGTTTCAGCCCCGCGTGATCTGCACGAAGGACTTGACACCGGAACTTTTTTGCCGCGCTCAGCCTTGATGTTGCTGAGTTCAGCGTTGCTGTGAGATGCGGTCAAGCGCCGGCGGATTGGCGCAACTGCCGTATCTCCTCGGCAGTCAGCTTGGTGAGCTGGGCGATGGTGGCATCGTCGATGCCGGGTTGTTCGATGAGGCTGCGGGCGATTTCCAGGCGGGCTTTGTTCTCGCCTTCTTCTTGCCCTTCTCTACGGGCTGCCTTCAGGAAGCTGGCCTCGTCGCGCTGCGCCCGCTCGCGCACGAATGCCAGCCGCTGCGCCTCTTCGTCGGCCGATAGCTCTTCCAACTGCTGTAACGCCTGCTTGATCGGCGTATGCGTGATCGCGCTCATGATCGGATCCTCGCGCCAATGTTCGAAGTAGGCTACCCAGGCCGCCAGCGTGCCGATATCCGTGTGTCGCCGGTCGAGCTTGGGTAGTTCAATCAAATTCCATTGTAACGCCGAGGTCAGCCGCACGGCCGGTTGATCACGGTCGCGCAGCTCGAAGCGCCAGTGGGCCTGTGCGGGATCGTCGAACAACTCGAAATCCATCAAGTGGATGGCGATGGCCGGGCGCAGGTCTTCGTAATCCTCACCCGAGCGCAACTGATTGGCGAAGGTGCGCGCCAGGTAAAAGGCGCTGCGGGCATCCCAGGCCGGCTGGCGGCGCACTTGCATCTCGATGCCGTATAGCGAGCCGTTGACGTCGCGCGCGAGCACGTCCAGCACGATGAACTTGCCGGTGAGCTCGGCGGGGTCGATGCGCGGGTTGAGCACCTCGATGACCTCGACGGACGGCTGATCGCTGCGCACGGCGTTGATCAGGTCGGCGAGCAACTCGGGGCGCTGGGTGAACAGACGCTTGAAGACGAAGTCGTTCTTGGGGTCGAGCAGTGATGGGGCGAGCATGGCGGGCGCGAGTGGCGTTGCGAAGGGTTCGCGGATCGGCGTAGTCGCGTTCTCAGCGATACGCCTGCGAAGCGCTGTTTTACGCCGCGCCCGATGTGCCGTCGATCAGTCATCGTGCCTAGGCCATGCCGAGGAGATCGATCACGCAGCAGGGGTGCAGAGGTGCCATCGCGACACCTAGGTCTGCCATGACTCGATCGAATCCGCTGGCAGCAGGGCATTCAGGGTCAGATCTGAAAGGGTTTGGTCGGCGGGCTCAGCCCAGCCTCCGCCTTCAACGCAGCCTGTCCTGTAGGTGGGCCGTGAGGCGGCAGGGGGCGTCACACTCAGCGTTTCCCACGCAGCGACTCATTCGCAACGTCGGTGATGCTACCTTCCGCCAGCTCGCCCCGCTCGGCCTCGGCGATGCGCTCGGCGAGCAGGTTTTTCAGTGCTTGCAGTGCCTCGTCCCCCACCTTGGGAGAAGGGAACAGGCGTTCCAGGACATACTTCTTGATAGTCTTGCCTTCCAGGGCGGCCATGGCCTTGAGGGCCTGATGCTGCTGGTCGGTTACATCGACGGTCAGTCGGCTCATGGGAGCCCTCCTCCCTCACGTCGCATGGTGCCTAGCGAAAAGACGGCGCAGGATCCGCACGTCGTAGCTGGCGTGCCGCTGGTCAAGCGCCTGCGGATTGACGCAACTGCCGGACTTCGTCTTCGGTCAGGCTGGTAAGCCGGGCGATGGTGGCGTCGTCCATGCCGGGCTGGCCGAAGAGGCTGCGGGCGATTTCCAGACGGGCTTTGTTCTCGCCTTCCAGGCGGCCCTCTTCTCGGCCTTGCTTCAGGCCTTCCTCCCGGCCTTCTTCCCGACCTTCGCCGCGCTCGGCATGGCGGATGCTGGCCTCATCGCGACGCGCCCGCTCGAGCACGAACGCCAACCGCCGCGCCTCTTCGTCGCCTGATAGCTCTTCCAACAGTTGCCGTGCCTGCTGCACCGGCGTATGTGTGATCGCGCTCATGACCGCATCCTCGCGCCAATGTTCGAAATACGCCACCCAGGCCGCCAGCGTGCCG
>JAFKGG010000483.1 GCA_017307915.1 Burkholderiales bacterium
AACGGCCGGCGACCGGCGACGTCGCGGCCGTTCAGCTCGATGCGGCCGCTGCTGGGGGGCTGTCGGCCCGAAATCAGGTCGAACAGCGTCGATTTGCCGGCGCCGTTCGGGCCGATGATCGCGTGGCGTTCACCGCGCGCGACCCGCAGATCGACGCCACGCAGAATTTCGGTCTTGCCGAAGCGCTTGTGCACGCCGTGCAGCCGCAAGGCGGGCGGCACGGGCTCATGGCTGCCCGGCTCCCCAGTCGCGGAAAGAAGCGTTTTCATCGCGCTTGCCCCGGCTGCATCGATCGCCAGCGTTCGGCGATCGGCCGGCGCAGCCCCGCCAGCGCCGCCACGCCCGCCGCGAGCAAGGTGGCGGCCAGCGCCCAGGACCACGGCGAAGCGGCGTCCAGGCCAACGCCGAGCCAGGACAGCCTCGCACTACCCTCGCTGGCCAGGCTCAACCGGTAGCCCAGCTCGATCAGCAGTACCGCCCCGCCCATCAGCGGCGCTGCTATCAGCAATGCGCTGGCATACACCGCCAACAGCGCCGTGAAGCGGCCCCGTCCGATCGCACGCCATTGCGCCGCCAGCAGCGCCGCCACGCCGCCGGGCACGAACATCACCATCAGCACGAAGAACAAGCCCAGGTACAGCTGCCAGGCCTGCGTGTATTCCGACAGCGCCACCGCGAAGAACACGAAGAGGATCGCGCCCAGCGCCGGACCGATGAAGATCGCCGAGCCGCCGATCACCGTCGCCAGCAGCGCCGCCGCCGAGCGTTGCAGCGACAGGTTCTCGGCGGTGACGATCTCGAAATTGATCGCCGCCAGCCCGCCCGCGATGCCGGCGAAGAATGCCGAGGCGATCAGCACCAGCCAGCGCACGCGCCGCGTGTCGTAGCCGATGAATTCGGCGCGCTCGGGGTTGTCGCGCACCGCGTTGACAATGCGCCCCAGCGGGGTGCGCGTGAAGGCGTACATCGCCGCGATGCAGGCGAAGCACCAGACCGCGATCAGATAGTAGACCTCGATCGCCGGCCCGAAGCTGAACCCCAGCCACGGTCGCCCCAGCACGCGATTGCCCGAGATGCCGCCCTCACCGCCAAAAAAACTCGGCAGCATCGCGGCAGCGGCGAACACCAGCTCGCCGATGCCCAGCGTGATCATCGCGAACGGCGTGCCGGCCTTGCGGGTGGTGACGTAGCCGAACAGCACGCCGAATGCCGCGCCGGCCAGCCCGCCGGCTAGCGGCAGCAGCGGCAATGGCAAGGACATCGGCAAGGCGCCCGCGCTGGCCCAGTTCAACGCATGGATCGTGAAGAAGGCGCCCAGCCCCGAATACACGGCGTGGCCGAACGACAGCATGCCGCCCTGCCCGAACAACATGTTGTAGGACAGCGCGAACACGATCATCACGCCCATCTGCGACAGCAACGTGATCGAGAAGCCGCTGTCGAACAGCCAGGGCAACCCGGCAAACAGCAGGGCCAGCGCGGCCCACAGCGGCCAACGGCCGGGATCGGCGAGTGACGCGGAGGTGCCGGTCATGCCAGCGCCGTACCGCCGCCGAAGGTCAGCATCATCCGGGGTGGTACGTCGTGTCCCACCGTCCGCGCCATCTCAGGATGAGCCAGCGCGCCCTGGGTCACCAGGCCGGTCAGGTATGAATCAGCAGCAGCCACAGCGCCGCATCCGTTCGCGCGGCCTGACATGGTCGGTAGTCGGGATGAGCTCCATGGGGGCTCTTCAATGGTCCACCGCTCGCGATGCGTCGGCGACGATCTGTTTCCAAGCATTCTTGCCGCTGAGCAACTGCTGGGCGCGGCTGCCCAACTTATCCATGATCGAGAAGAACGCTGCGCGCTCTTCATCGTCGAGAGCCTTCAGCAATTCGGAATCGAGGATGCGGCGAACCCGATCGATGTCGTGATAGGCCGAGCGCCCCTTTGCAGTCAAGCGTAGGACGACGCGGCGCCGATCAACGCTGTCGCTTCGCCGGTTGACGAAGCCTTTTTCCACCAGTTGCTCGACTGTACGGCTCACGCGGTCCGACTCCATCGTCGTCTCTTGGCCGACTTGGATGGGGAAAATGGGCTCGTACCGTCCCACGATCGCCAGGATTTCCCATCCGGTGGTCGTCAGCTTGTATTTCTTCTTGTACATGTCGGCCAGGCTGCGCGTGCACAGCTTGGCAAGCACAATGAATCGCCGTGCCGGTCGATTCTCGAGATTCAGCGAGGCATCATCGAGTGAGCGATCGAGTGAGCGTTCGGCTCTGTTCATGACATGTCGGAATGATCGATTTGAGCATACCGCGCCGTTGCGCGGCTCGGGGCCGTCAGTGTACCCGAGCGATCAAACCCGACTCCGACGTTCAAACACGACGACCAGCGCGGCGAAGAACGCCCGCTGAGAATCTGCGGAAGGACGGGATCCGTCTAGGGAAGGAAGCTGATGTCCTCCAGCGCGTCGTTCGCGCCGATCAGATCGACTCGCTTCTCGGCTATCAGGATGCCATCCGTACCACAGCGCAGCCGGTGCCTGAGACGGCCCGCCAGCAGCCGCATGGTTCCAAGGCGATTGATTGCCAGCATGAATGCCGAGCAAAGCGTGAACTCGTCGCCTGCCACTGCCTCGAGCGCGGTTCCGGATACGAGACGTACGATCTGCGACGGCGGCTGCTCCGCGTGCATCTTGCCGCCGACAAGGCGGGCGACCCGATCCTGCAGACGGTCGCGCTCGTCATAGATGAGATTCAACTGCGCAGCCGGATGGGTGGCTTGCGGATCGATCGGGAGCCAGTAGCGGCCGTCATCGGCAAACAGATCCAGCCATTGCCGATACTCGCGCGCATCCAGCAGCGCCGCTTCACGATGGATGAATGCTCGCAGCAGTTCGATCTGCTCGTAGCCCACTTTCTCTGCTGTCATCACCGTGATGCTCCGCCCGCGCTCATCAGACGTGCCCACTCGGTGTAGGCGCCCCGCATGGCCGTTTCGTCGCTTCCGTCGCTGACCCGGCCGCCTTCACCATCATCACTTTCGCGCATCAGCCCGCGATTGAGCAGAACCCATTGGTCCGGCGCGGCCTGCACGCCTTCCTGCACCCTTCTCCAGGCCTCGACATCGTCCGTGTTGCCCAGCCCGCCGGGGCCGTTGAAGGACTCATGGATGCGCAGTCGGATTTCGTTGGCGATGTCGGGCGCCCCCACCAGCTTGAACACCGTGTGGCGCACCTCTGTGAGATCCACGGCGATCGGCCGCAACTCGCGCAGGAACAGATCGCTGAGACTCACATTCGGGAACAGGCATACATTCATGAAGCTGCCAACGCTGGACGCGATCATGCGATCGGCCTGCTCAGGATGATCTCGGTGCGCCTGCTCGACGAAGCGATCCCACTCGCGCGGTGCGATGCGGGGGCGTCGGGCTTCGTTCGATGACGATCGCGGGCCATGGATGACGCCGTGGCCATTGCCAAGCGCGCGGACGAATCGGACCGACGTTCCCTTGGCGACACGGTGGCGCTCGCCCTGCTCCGTATCGACGAGATTCAGATAGGAGCGGTGCGTATATTGGAAATGGTAACCATCGGTCGAGTTCTCGAGGATCAGCTTCCAGTTCGCCCGTGCCAGCAATTTGAACTGTCCGGCAACCGCAAGCTCCCACGGCGCACCTTGATCGAGGAACTCGTCCATATACGGAAGCGCCGGCTTCAGGTATTCACGCAGCGGTGCGACATCCGCGTTCAAGCTCGCAAAGATCAAACCACGGTAGTCGTCCACCGTCGCCGCAGGCAGCAGAGGCAGCTCCGCGGCTGACACCACGCCCCGATAGCCGTCCGGTTCCGGCATGGCCACCAGACGACCGTCGAGATCGTAGGTCCAACCGTGGTAGGCACAACTGAAATGTCGCGCTTGACCTCGTTCTTCCTGGCAGACTGTGGCGCCGCGATGCCGGCACCGATTGCGTAGAACGCGCAGATCCCCAGAAGCATTGCGCACAAGAATCACCGGTTCTTTTCCGATCCAGGTCGACTTGTACGAGCCCGGCTGCGGCAACTCGCTGACGTGCCCCAGGTAAACCCATCCCGCCCCGAAGACGCGCTCCATCTCCAGATCAAACAATGCCGGATCGGTATAGATCGAGGGCCGGATGCATTTGCCGTCGAACCATTTGCCAGCATCGAATCGGTCGGCCATATCAGCCGACGCGCGCTTGTCTTTCTGGTCCGCTAGCGATCGCATGTGTACAGTGTTTCCGCTCGAAAGTGCCGAATCATCCATGTCGAGTTCTGGCATGAAAAATTGACGTGATTTCGGGCAACGCGCCAGATGCGCCGGCCGTCCCCGTAAGCGAGTGCGCACAGCAAAGTCCAGCGGCCCGTCGCTTCGGCACCATCCGCTTGGATGCGAGGCGTATTCAGAAAATGGAAATTGTGAAGAAATCGTGGGCCGGCAAACGCCGGTGCGGCGAATAGATTCCGAATCGCATCGCGCCCCACCAAGCGGCCGAATTCTTCTCGCGACCGTCCAACGCCTTCCCAGACTGCATCCTCTACGAACAGTTCCGCGATCCCGTCGGCGACCCGTCGTCTCGCATCGGGCAGAAGCTCGTCGGTCACGTCGCATCGGCTCATATATTCACCCATGAGACGAGCCACGGCGGATTCGGCCTCGAGCCGCTCCAGCCTTGCCTGCAGTGACTTGTAGTCGGAAATATCAGGCGTTGTCGGGGTCATCGGTTGGCCTTGATCCCGGCCTCACGGATCATGCGACTCCACTTCTCGAAATCGCTGCGCAGGAAAGCGGTGAACTCATCAGGAGAACTCGCGATCAGATCACCGCCCATGCCGCGAAAGGTGTCGACGATCTCCCCTCGTCCAGCCATCAGGCGGACGCCATCGGCCATTTTGTCGATGATCCTGCGCGGAACGCCGGTGGGAACCACGACGCCGAACCACCCCCGCACGTCAAGGCGTTGAAAACCCAGTTCGGGAAAGCCAGGTACGTCGGGCAGGCTGGCAACACGCCGGCCGACCACCGCGAGCGCACGAAGGCGCTTGTCCTGTATCAACGGCCGGGCGCTGCTTACAGAGGAGAAGGTGGATTCCAGATGTCCGCCGAGGACATCAGCAATTGCTGGCGCCTCGCCCTTGTAGGGCACATGGATCAGCGGCACCTTCGCGTCTCGCATCAGCGTTTCGCCATAGATATGGAACGACGAGCCGATACCGAACGAGCCGAAGCGGATCTGCGAGTTAGGCTCCCTGGCCGCTGCCAGATAGTCTTCGAGCGTTCTGTAGGGAGAGTCGGCGCGTACCGCCAGCACGACCGGCACGGTCCCAAGCAGGCTGACCGCGGCGAAGTCGCGCAACGGGTCGTACGGCACGGAATCGAACAGCGACGGGGCCTGGATCAGCGCTACCTGAGCGAAAAGCGCCGTGTAGCCGTCGGCCGGCGCGCGCGCGACATGCTCGGCTGCAATCATTCCGCTGGCCCCCGGTTTGTTCTCGACGATCGCCGGCTGCTTCCAGAGTTCACCAAGCCCGTTGGCAATCACTCGCCCAAGCCGATCGGTACTACCGCCGGCGGCCAGGGGAGACACGAACTTGATGGGTTTGGTCGGCCATTCTTCGCTGGCATGGCCGCGGCTCGGGCGCGCGATGGCAGCTCCGAATGCGCCGGCGCCCGCGAGCGCTGACAAAGCGCTCCTGCGTTTGCTGTCGAACGCCTTGGTCCTGTCACCCATGCCGACTCTCCCACGATCCGGTTATCGATGATTTAATTTTAAAATGCAGTTACTGCGTTTGCAAGTAAATCGATTGCCTTCCGCCGGGCGCATGACTACAGCGCGTCCAAGGCACGTGACGATCGATCTTTGCCGATAGGGACGGCTTCGAGCGCCGGGCGCCGCATGCTTCCCGGATGGTCAGACGCTTTTATGCGACGCGAATTGATTCATCGTTCGCTTGAGTCCGCCGAACGGCTGGTCGCCGAGGAGGCAGGCGAAAGTTCTTGCCGCGGCTGCTCGATCGGGGCGCGCCTGATTCGATGCGCGCATCATGGTGAAAATCCGCTTCAGCCCTCGAGGCTGTGAACACGCTTCAACTTTCCCGCGTGCCCATCAAACCGCGCGGCCGCAGCACCAGTACCAGCACCATCAGCAGGTACGGCAGCACCGGCGCCAGCTGCGACAGCTTCAATGCGGCCAGCTCGGCAGCGAGCGTGCCGGCGGCCGGCGCCCAGCCCAGCAGCCGCTGCAATGGTGCCGCCAGGCTCCAATCCAGCCCGACCGCAAAGGTCTGCAACAGCCCCAGCAGCAGCGAGGCCAGCAGCGCGCCGGGCAGCGAGCCCAGGCCGCCGACCACGATCACCACGAACACGATCGAGCCGATCAGCCCGGCCATCGCCGGTTCGGTGACGAAGGCATTGCCGCCGATCACGCCGGCCAGCCCGGCCAGCGCGCTGCCGCCGGCGAAGGTCAGCATCATCACGCGCGGCACGTCGTGGCCCAGCGCCTGCACCATCTGCGGATGCGTCAGCGCGGCACGGATGATGAGCCCGGCGCGCGTACGCGTCAGCGCCACCCACAGCGCCAGCAGCATGAAGGCGGCCACCGCCATCATGAAGCCGCGGTAGGCGGGGAAGTCGATCGAATACAGCGAGAACCAGGCGCCGTCGAGCTGCGCCGGTATGCGATACGGCAGCGCGGCGCGGCCCCAGACGAGCTGGACCAGCTCGACGATGATGAACGACAGCCCGAACGTGAACGGTAGCTCGGGCACATGCCCGAAGCGGTGCACGCGCCGCAGGCCGTAGCGTTCGACCAGCGCCCCCAGCGCGCCCACGGCCAGCGGCGCGGCCACCAGGGCGAGCCAGTAGCCGGTGCCGGGCAGCACGGCATCGAACCATACCGAGATCTGATAGGCCAGGTAGGCGCCGATCATGTAAAACGAGGCGTGCGCGAAGTTCAGCACGCCCATCATGCTGAAGATCAGCGTCAAGCCCGAGGCCAGCATGAACAGCAGCAGCCCGTAGCTGATGCCGTTCAGCAGCGAGACGGCGAAGAACTCCATGCGCGGCGATCGCCCTTGCGCCCCGCCCGCTCAGCGGACGGGGCCTCATGGTCTACGTTCACGCGCCGTCGTTCTGCGGCAGCTTGTAGTCCTGGAACTGCTCGCGCAGCTTGGTCTTCAGGATCTTGCCGGTGGCACCCAAGGGAATCGCGTCGACGAACAGCACGTCGTCGGGCAGCCACCACTTGGCGACCTTGCCTTCGTAGAACTTCAGCAGTTCTTCACGCGTGACCTCGGCGCCGGGCTTCTTCACCACCACCAGCAGCGGGCGTTCATCCCACTTCGGATGCGGCACGCCGATCACCGCGGCATTGGCCACCGCCGGGTGCGCGATCGCCAGGTTTTCCAGGTCGATCGAGCTGATCCATTCGCCGCCCGACTTGATCACGTCCTTGCTGCGGTCGGTGATCTGCATGTAGCCGTCGGCATCGATGGTGGCTACGTCGCCGGTCGGGAACCAACCCTTGCCCTGCGCGTCGGGGATCAGCGGATCGCCGCCTTCGCCCTTGAAGTATTCGCGGATCACCCATGGCCCGCGCACCAGCAGGTTGCCGAAGGTCTTACCGTCCCACGGCAGTTCGTGGTTTTCGTCGTCGACGATCTTCATGTCGACGCCGAAGATCGCATGGCCCTGCTTTTCCAGCACCTTGCTCTGCGCCTCGTCGGATTGCTTCAGGTGCTTGTTCTGCAGCCGGCACAGCGTGCCCAGCGGTGACATTTCGGTCATGCCCCAGGCGTGGATCACCTCGACGCCGTAGTCTTCACGGAAGGTGCGCAGCATCGCCGGCGGGCAGGCCGAGCCGCCGACCACCGTGCGTTGCAGCGTCGAGAACCTCAGCTTGTTCTGTGCCACGTGCTGCAGCAGCCCCAGCCAGACGGTAGGCACGCCGGCCGAGAAGGTCACGCCCTCGGCTTCGAACAGCTCATACAGCGACTTGCCGTCGAGCTGCGCGCCGGGCATCACCATCTTGGCGCCGACCAGCGGGCAGGAGAACGGCAGCCCCCAGGCGTTGACGTGGAACATCGGCACCACCGGCAAAATGCAATCACGCGCCGACGCACCCATCGCATCGGGCAGCGCCGCGCCGTAGGCATGCAGTACCGTCGAGCGGTGCGAATACAGCGCGCCCTTCGGGTGCCCGGTGGTGCCCGAGGTGTAGCACAGGCCCATCGCGGTGTTCTCGTCGAACTCGGGCCATTGATAGTCGGTCGAGCCGCCGGCGATGAACTGCTCGTAGTTGGTCAGACGCTCGATCGCCGCCGCCGGCTGGCGGTCGGCATCGACCATCGCGATCCAGCTGCGCACCGTCGGGCATTTGTCGGCGATCGCCTGCGCGATCGGCAGGAAACTCAGGTCGAAGGCCAGGTGCACGTCGCCGGCGTGGTTGATGATCCAGGCGATCTGGTCGGGGTGCAGGCGCGGGTTGATCGTGTGGATCACTGCGCCCATGCCGGCTACGCCGTAGTACAGCTCCATGTGCCGGTAGCCGTTCCAGGCCAGCGTGGCCACGCGATCGCCGGGGCGCACGCCTTCGCGGGTCAGCGCATCGGCCAGCTGGCCGGCGCGTCGGAACAGATCGGCGTAGGTGTAACGGTGGATGTCGCCTTCGACGCGTCGCGAGACGATCTCGGCGTCGCCGTGGTGCCGCGCTGCATGCCGCAGAATGTTCGAAACCAGCAAGGGCATGTCCATCATCGATCCGAGCATCACAGCCTCCGGGAGAGTGTTCTGAATTCGTCGCGTGCCGCTGCCTGGCTCCGCCGCTGCGGCTGCTTCGATTCTAGCGACTCCGGCGGGGGCATCGGGGCGCCGGGCGGGTCCCGACCCTTAGAATTGGTGTTTGCACTGATGCTGACGCCTCAACCGAACAGAAAGCCACGCAGTTGAACGCCCCTGTCCTTCGGCCCGCACCGGCCACTGCTTCGCTGCCGCTCGCCGACTGGCCCGAACTGCGTTTCGACAACAGCTACGCGCGGCTGCCCCCCGAGTTCTACATGCGGCTGGCGCCCACGCCGCTGCCTGCCCCCAGGCTGGTGGCCGTTTCGCACGAGACGGCACGGCTGCTGGGGCTCGATGAGGCCAGGCTGTCCAGTCCTGAATTCGCTGAATGCTTCATCGGCAATCGCCTGCCGGCGGGAGCCGATCCGCTGGCGGCCGTCTATGCCGGCCACCAGTTCGGCGTCTGGGCCGGCCGGCTCGGCGACGGCCGCGCGCTGCTGCTGGGCGAGATCGCCGGCCCGACCGGCAACTGGGAAGTGCAACTCAAGGGCGCCGGCCGCACGCCGTATTCGCGTGGCGCCGACGGCCGCGCCGTGCTGCGTTCGTCGATCCGCGAGTTCCTGTGCTCCGAGGCGATGCACGCGCTGGGCGTGCCCAGCACGCGCGCGCTGGCGATCGTCGCTTCCGATGCGCCGGTGTTTCGCGAGACAGTCGAGACGGCGGCGGTGGTCACGCGGCTGTCGCCCAGCTTCGTGCGCTTCGGCACCTTCGAGTATTTCTACGCCGCCGACCGGCCCGACCTGCTGCGGGTGCTGGCCGATTACGTCATCGGCCGCTTCTATCCGGAGCTGGCCCAGGCGGCCAATCCATATCTGGCGCTGCTGGGCGAAGTCATGCGGCGCACGGCGCGGCTGGTGGCGCGCTGGCAGTCGCTGGGCTTTTGCCACGGCGTGATGAACACCGACAATATGTCGGTGCTCGGCCTGACGATCGACTATGGCCCGTTCGGTTTTCTCGACGGCTTCGACGCCAATCACATCTGCAACCATTCCGACGACAGCGGCCGCTACAGCTATGCGATGCAGCCGCGCATCGCCGAGTGGAACTGCTGGTGCCTGGGCCAGGCGCTGATGCCGCTGATCGCCGAGCGCGGCGGCAGCGCCGAAGACGCGCAAGCCGTGCTGGGCGGCTGGCAAGCCGAGTTTGGCCCGGCGCTGGAAGCGGCCTTGCGTGCCAAACTGGGGCTCGCCGAACGCCATGACGACGACGCGGCGCTGCTCGATGCACTGTTCGAGCGGCTACAGGCCGATCGCGTCGATTTTACGCTGTTCTTCCGGTATCTGGCCGACGTGCGGCGAACCGGGCCCGACGGCGCCACCGCCTGCCGCGACCTGGTCATCGACCGCGCCGCCTTCGATGCCTGGCTGGCCCGCTACCGCGCCCGGCTGGTGCTCGAAGCGCGCCCCGACGCCGAGCGCGCCATTGCCATGAAGCGCGTCAACCCGAAATACGTATTACGCAACCATCTGGCCGAAACCGCCATCCGGCAAGCCCGTGAAGGCGATTTCAGCGAAGTGCGCCGGCTGCTGAAGGTGCTCGAACACCCGTACGACGACCAACCGCAGTCCCAATCCTATGCCGCGCTACCGCCCGACTGGGCCGCCGGCCTCGAAGTGAGCTGTTCATCGTGAACGACCCCAAAACCCCCGCCCAGATCTACAAGGCCGACGCCGAATGGCGCGCCCAATTGTCCAACGAAGAATACCGGGTGACCCGTGCCTGCGGCACCGAGCCGCCGTTCACCGGCCGCTACTGGGATCACCACGAGGAAGGCGTGTATCAGTGCGTGTGCTGCGGCACACCGCTGTTCTCGTCGACCGAGAAATACGATTCCGGCAGCGGCTGGCCCAGTTATTGGGCACCGATCGACGAGCAAAGGCTCAAGCTGCTGGAAGACCGCGGCCACGGCATGGTGCGCATCGAAGTGCGCTGCGGTAGCTGCGACGCCCATCTGGGCCACGTCTTCGAAGACGGCCCGCGCCCGACCGGCCTGCGCTACTGCATCAACTCAGCATCACTACGCTTCGAGCCAGCCTGATTGAAGAAGCGAAGAAACCGTAGCGAGCGGCCCGAGGTTGCGGCGAGGAGCGCAGCCGTACTAGTGTACGGCGAGCACCGCAGCCGCAAGATCGGGTCGCGCAGCAGGTTTATTCGCTTCTTCAGGCCTTCTTGATTTTTTCGAGCATGCGAAACACCGGCCGCGACGAGCCCTTGAACAGGCGCTTGAGCGATTTCGGCAGGCAACGGCGTTCCAGGGTGTTGCGGCGGTTGCGGGTACGTTCGGCCATGGCGAAGATCCTTCACTAAGGTTCAAGAAAGTCAACCGATCATTTTATACTAGCCAGATGAAACTGCTATTCGATCTGTTCCCGGTCATCCTGTTCTTCGTCGCCTACAAGGTGGCGGATCTGTACGTGGCCACCGGCGTGGCGATCGCCGCCAGCATCGCGCAAATCCTCTGGCTGAAGCTGCGCGCTCGCCCGATCGAGGTCATGCAGTGGGCCAGCTTGGCGATCATCGTGGTGTTCGGCGGCATGACCTTGCTGTTTCACGACGAAACTTTCATCAAGTGGAAGCCCACCGTGCTGTACGGCCTGTTCGCCGGCACGCTGGTGGTGGGCCAGGTGCTTGGGCGCAACCTGATCAAGGCGCTGATGACCAAGCAGATGAGCCTGCCCGAGCCGATCTGGCTGAAACTGAACTGGGCCTGGATCGTCTTCTTCGCGGCGATGGCGGCGCTGAATCTGCTGGTGGCCTACCGCTTTTCCACCGACACCTGGGTCAACTTCAAGCTGTTCGGCACGCTCGGGCTGACGCTGGCCTTCGTGATCGCCCAGGCCCTGTACGTCGGCCGCTACGTGCAGGAGGAAAATTGAACGCCGCCACGCCGTCGACCGGCCCGCTCAGCCTTGGCGCCGATGCGCTGCGCGAACGGCTGGCGCAGGCGTTTCCGGCCGCCCGCGTCGAGGTGCGCGACGACAGTCATCTGCATGCCGGCCATGCCGGCGCGGCTGGCGGCGCCGGGCATTTCAGCGTACGCCTGATCGATGCGCGTTTTGCCGGTTTATCTACCGTGCTTCGGCACCGCCTCGTGTATGATGCCGTCCGCGACTGGATGCCGCAGCGCATCCACGCGCTGGCGATCGAAGCGAGAACTCCCGACGAAACCTCCAGTTGACCGGTGCCCGCCCGCTTGCGGCGCCCGAATCCGGTCTATCTATGATTTCCCACGAGGCCCCCATGATGTCGCATCAACTTTTGTCGCCCAAGCTGGCGAAGCTCGCGGTTGCGGCGCTGCTGCCGCTGGCATGCGCGGCGTTCGCGCAAAACGCGGCGGTCGTCAACAACAAGCCGATCAGCAAACAGCGCGTCGATGAGTTCGTGCAGAACCTGGTCTCGCAGGGCCGCCCCGATACACCCGAGCTGCGTGCGGCCGTGCGCGACGAGCTGATCGCGCGCGAGCTGTTCGTGCAGGAAGCCGAACGCAAGGGCCTGCAGCGCGGCGCCGATGCGCAGCGTCAGCTGGCCGCCGCCCGTGAAGACATCCTGATCCGCGCCACCATTCAGGATTACCTGAAGAACAACCCGGTCAAGGACGACGAGGTCAAGGCCGAATACGACCGGCTCGCCAAGCAATCGGGCGACAAGGAATACCGCGCTCGCCACATTCTGGTCGAGAAGGAAGAAGACGCCAAGAAGATCATCGAGGATCTGAAAAAAGGCGCCAAGTTCGAAGACCTGGCCAAGCAGTCGAAAGACACCGGTTCGGCGCAATCGGGCGGCGATCTCGACTGGAACACGCCGCAGACCTTCGTCAAGGAGTTCTCCGAGGCCATGGTCGCGCTGGGCAAAGGCAACACCACGCAAGAGCCGGTGCGCTCGCAGTTCGGCTATCACGTAATCCGCGTCGACGACGTCCGCGACGTGCAGCCGCCGCCGCTGGAGCAGGTCGGCCCGCAGATCAAGCAGCAGATCGAGCGCCAGCGCCTGCAACGCCTGCAGCAGGAACTGCGCGCCAAGGCGAAGATCCAGTAAGCGGGCATGCCCGCACGCGGCGCCGGCGCTTGCCGGCAAGCTGCTGCCGATGAAAGAAACCGCCCTCGTGGCGGTTTTTTTTATCGGCACGGCGATGGAATCTAACGGCCGCCGCCGCGCCGGCGTTCCGCGAAGAACTGCGACAACAGCGCACCGCAGCGCTCGGCCAGCACGCCGCCCTGCACTTCGCTGTGGTGATTCAGCCGCGCCTCGGCGAACAGGTTGACGACGCTGCCGCAGGCGCCGGTCTTCGGGTCGCTTGCGCCGAACACCACGCGCCGGATGCGCGCGTGCATCATTGCGCCGGCGCACATCGCGCAGGGCTCCAGCGTCACGTACAGATCGCAGCCGACCAGCCTGTAGTTACCCAGCAGCTCGCTGGCGGCGCGCATTGCGCGGATCTCGGCATGCGCCGTCGGGTCGTGCGAGCCGATCGGCTGATTGAAGCCGGTGGCAATCACCTGGCCATCGCGTACCACCACCGCGCCAACCGGCACCTCGCCTACTGCCCAGGCCCGGTGCGCCTGCTCGATGGCCAGAGCCATCATGGCCTGATCGAATTCGGTGGACGCGGGCGGCGCTACGTCGGGCACGGTCGGTGATGCGGGGGGGCGATCCATGGCCGGCATTATTCCATCCATCGATGCCGTCGTTGGCGCCGTGCGCGGTATCCTCGCCCTTGATGCAAGACGCTCTGTTCCCCGATCTGTTTCCTGACGACGATTCCGGCCAGGCCGGCAAGCCGGCTGCACCGCCTGCGCCCGAAGAATCCAGCCGCCCAGAGCCGGCGCGCCGCGCCAAGGTGCGGCCGCAGCCGCCTTCGCCGGAACACGTCGCGCTTGCGCAGCGCCTGCCCGCGCATCTGCGGCTGGGCGCCTCGTCGTGGAACTTCCCAGGGTGGGAAGGCCTGGTCTGGGACAGCGACTACGCCGAAGCCGTGCTGTCCAAGCACGGGCTGGCGGCCTACGCGCAGCACCCGCTGTTTCGCACCGTCAGCCTCGACCGGGCGTTCTATCGCCCGCTGAGCTCGATCCAGTATGCCGCCTATGCGGCGCAGGTGCCCGACGATTTCCGCTTCGTCGTGAAGGCGCCCAGCGTCGTTGCCGATGCGCTGGTGCGCGGCGAATCCGGCCGCGGCCTGCAGCCCAATCCGCTGTTTCTCGATCCGCAGACGGCGGCGCGCGAATTCGTGCAGCCGGCGCTCGACGGGCTGGGCCACAAGCTGGGCGCGCTGGTGTTCCAGTTGAGCCCCCTGCCCCAGCAGTTGCTGCGACAGATGCCAGAGGTGCTGGCGCGGCTGGCCGCCATGCTGCAAGCCCTGCCCGCGCTCGCGCCGCAGGCGCCCGACGGCGTCATCGCTGTCGAAGTACGCGATGCTGCATTCCTTTCGCCGGCGCTGGCCGAGGTGCTGCGCGAGGCCCACGCCACCTACTGCCTGGGCCTGCACGCCAAGCTGCCGCCGATCGAGGCGCAGCTGCCGATGCTGCGCGCACTGTGGCCCGGCCCGCTGGTGTGCCGCTGGAATCTGCATAGACGCCATGGCGCCTATGGCTACGAAGACGCGAAGAAGCTCTACAGCCCGTTCGACAAGCTGGTCGATCCCGATCCGCATACGCGCGCGGTGCTGGCGCGCGTGATGGCCGGCACCGCCGGCGCCGGTCAGAACGTCTACGTCACCATCGGCAACAAGGCCGAAGGCAGCTCACCGTTGACGGTGGCGGCGCTGGCGGACGAAGTGCTGTCCGCAATC
>JAFKGG010000347.1 GCA_017307915.1 Burkholderiales bacterium
TTCGAACTGTCGATTCGCGACACCGCGGGCCGGCCGCTGCCCCAGGGCGAAACCGGTGAACTGTGGGTGCGCGGCCACCTCGTCATGATGGGCTACTACAAGAACCCCGAAGCCACCGCCGAAGTCATGACCCCCGACGGCTGGTTCCGCACCGGCGACCTCGGCCATTTCGATGCCGCCGGCTACCTCAAGATCACCGGCCGCCTCAAGGACATGTTCATCGTCGGTGGCTCCAATGCCTACCCTGCCGAGATCGAACGCATGCTGCAAAGCCACCCCCAGGTCAAGCAGGCCGTCGTCGTCGGCGTGCCCGATCGCCGTCTGGGCGAGGTCGGCATGGCCTTCGTTCAGTTGCACCACCCTGACGCGCTGCATGCCGACGACTTGATCGCCTTCTGCCGCCAGCACATGGCCGACTACAAGGTGCCGCGCCACATCCGCTTCGTCGACGACTTCCCCCGCACCAGCACCGGCAAGATCCAGCGCTTCATGGTGGCCGCACAGGCTCGCCAGGCCATCGGCTCCTCGCATGAAAGCTACACCTTATAATTGGCCGCTTGGTGAATTCATGCCGGCACGAACCTCATCGTTCCGCGCCCTTCCGCCCCATGGCCATTCGCGAACAACTGAAGAGCTTCAAGAAAGAGCGCATCCTGGAGCAGGCCCAGCGCCTGTTCTACGAACGCGGCTTTCGCGGCACCAGCCTGGAAGCCATCGCCGATGCCATGGGCATGACCAAGCCCTTCGTCTACGGCGTCTACGACAAGAAAACCGACATCCTCTACGACATTGCGTTGCAGATCACTTCGCTGTCGCTCGAGGCTGCGGAAAACGCCGCGCGTGCCGAAGGCACGCCGAGCCAACGGCTCACGCAAATGGCCGAGGGGCTAGCCAAGGTCTGCATGGAACACCAGATCGGCACGGCCGTGTTCTTTCGCGAAGAGGCACAGCTCGAACCCGAACGGCTGGCCTACATCCACGAATTGAAGGGCCGCTTCGACGAAGTGCTCGCCGGTGTACTGCAGGAAGGCGTCGACAGCGGCGAATTCCGGATCGACGACGTGCGGCTTGCCGCGCTGGCGATCGGCGGCATGATCTGCTGGACCTACAGCTGGTACCGTCAGGCAGGCCGCCTGAGCCAGCCCGAGATCTGTGAACGCCTGGGCGGCTACGCGCTGCGCCTGGCCGGCGTCCCGCAATCCGACTGAACGCATGACCGCGGGCGCCCCGATGCGCCCGACCGGTAGTCCGGCGCCACCATCCGGTCCGTGGAGGGGGCGCGACGGGCAAGCCATGCCATAAAACAACATAAAGGAGACAAGCCAATGGATTGGAGCCAGATGACCATGGGCCGTGCGCTCGCCGACAGCGCGGCTCGCCACGGCACACGCTGCGCCGTCGTCGACGGAGACACGCGCATCAGCTTCGCCGAACTGAACCGCCGCGCCGACGCGCTCGCCCACGGCCTGCTCGGCCTGGGCATCGGCCGCGGCGACCACGTGGCCGTCTGGCTGACCAACTGTGCCGAATGGGTGATCTGCTGGGTCGCCTGCACACGTATCGGCGCCGTGCTGATACCGATCAATACGCGCTTCAAGGCCGAGGAAGTGCATTACATCCTGCGCCAGTCCGACGCCCGCGTGCTGATCCAGATGGACCGTTACTGGAACATCGACTTCCTCGACATCACGCAGCGGTTGTTGCCGGGCCTGGACCAGGCTGAGCCCGGCCACGTCCACTGCCCGGATCTGCCTGCCCTGCACTCCGTCGTTCTCTGGAAGAACGTGAAGGCACCGGGCTGCTTCTCGCTGGACCAGATTCTCGCCAACGGCGAGCTCGAACGCGCCGCCGGCAAACCCCTGCCCCCGGCCCGGCCTGAAGACCCGATCATCATCGTCTACACCTCAGGCACCACCGGGCACCCCAAGGGGGCGATGCATTCGCATAGGGTGCTGCAAAACGTCGCCAACATCGCACGATGGATGCACATCGAAGCCGGCGACGTGATCCTGGGTCACATGCCCTTCTATCACGTGGCCGGCGCGATCACCGCGCTAAGCGCGTCCGTGCTGTGCGGGGCCACGCTGGTCACGCTGCCCCATTGGGTGGCCGATGAAGCGCTGGACGTGATCGAGCGCGAGCGCGTCACCATCTTCGGCGGCATCCCCACTCACTTCGTCGACTGCCTCGATGCCATCCGGCAACGGCCGCGCGACACCTCCTGCCTGAAATCCGCCTGGATCGGCGGCGCTCCCGTCACGCCCGA
>JAFKGG010000484.1 GCA_017307915.1 Burkholderiales bacterium
CATGAATTCTTCGAGCGCACGTTCCGGCACTTGCTGAACTGTCCGATTCCGGTGATCGCGGCGGTCAATGGCGCCGCGTACGGCGGCGGGCTGGAATTGATGCTGCAATGCGACTTCGCCTATGCCTCGCGTGAAGCGCGCTTCGCGCTCACCGAAGTGTCGCTGGGCATCATGCCGGGCGGCGGCGGCACGCAGACACTGCCGCGCATCGTCGGCGAACGGCGCGCCAAGGAACTGATCCTGGCCGCCAAGCCGTTCACCGCCGAACAGGCGCTGGCCTGGGGCGTGGTCAACGAGCTGTGCGAGCCCGACGAACTGATGCCGCGCACGCTGCAGATCGCACAGCGCATCGCCGGTAACGCGCCGCTGTCGGTGCGCCAGGCCAAACATTCGATCCACCACGGTTTGCAGATGGATCTGAACTCGGCGATGCATTTCGAGATCGAGGCCTATCAGCGCATGGTCAAGAGCGAAGATCGCGTCGAAGGCGTGCTCGCCTTCAACGAGAAGCGCAAACCCGTGTTCAAGGGGCGATGATGGCGATCGATTCCGCCCCACGGGCCGACGCACAGCCGCTTGCCGGGCTGACGGTCGTCGAGATCGGCCAGAACGTCGCCGCGCCGGTTGCCGGCCAGATCCTGGCTGACCTCGGCGCACGGGTGATCAAGGTCGAGAAAGCCGACGGCGACGATGCGCGCCGCTGGGGCCCGCCGTTCTGGGAAGGCTCGTCGGCGGTGTTCCAGGCGCTGAATCGCAACAAGCGTTCGGTGCTGGTCGATTTTCAGAATGCGGCCGACGTGGCGGCGCTGAAGGCGCTGATCCTGGAGCAGGCCGACGTGGTCGTGCAGAGCATGCGGCCCGGGCTGCTGGCCGAGAAGGGCCTGCGCGCCGAGGAACTGCTGCAGCAGGCGCCGCGGCTGGTCTGGTGCGACCTGGGCGCCTTCGGCAAGGGCGGTCCATTGTCGAAAGAGCCCGGCTACGACCCGCTGATGCAAGCTGCCGGCGGCCTGATGAGCATCACCGGCGAGCCGGGCCGCCCGCCGGTGCGCACCGGCTATTCGGTCATCGATGGCTCCACCGGCATGTGGGCCGCGATCGCGATCCAGGCCGCGCTGCTGCGTCGCGAACGCGACGGTCGTGGCGGCGTGGTCGACGTGTCGCTGTATGAGTCGGCCTTGTCATGGGTGACCATCTCGGTGGCGCAGTACATGGCCAGCGGCCGGCTGCCGGCCAAGAACGGCTCGGGCACCGAGATGATCGTGCCTTATCGCGCGTATGAGACCAGCGACGGGCATCTGATCGTTGCCGCCGGCAACGACCGCTTGTTCGCCAGACTGGCCGGCGCGCTCGGGCATGCCGAGTGGGCCAGCGATCCACGCTTCATCGGCAACCCGCAGCGCGTCGAACACCGCGATGCGATCGACGCGCTGATCCAGTCGGCACTGACCGGCCACAGCAGCGCGCATTGGGAAGCGGTGCTCAACGCGGCAGGGGTGCCGGTGGCGCCGGTGCAAACGCTGGCGCAGACCGTCGAGCATCCGCAGACGCAGGCGCTGGGCATCCTGCAACCGGTGCCCGATTCGAACATGCAGTTGATGGCGGCGCCGATGCGCTTCGACGGCGCCCGCCCGCCGATCCGCAACAAGGCGCCCGAGCTGAATGCCGATGCGGCACTGCTCGATCCCTTTCGCAACCGATCCGAATCATGAACGCCAGCAAAGCCATCACCGCCGATCTGTCGGTTCCCCTGGGCGAGGACTATCCCGAGATCCGCGCCAGCATCCGCCGCATCTGCCAGGATTTTCCCGGTGAATACTGGCGCGATCTGGACGCGCGCAGCGCATACCCGGAAGCCTTCGTGCAAGCGCTGACCGATGCCGGCTATCTGTCGGTGCTGATTCCCGAGGAATACGGCGGCGCCGGGCTGCCGTTGCGCGCGGCCTCGGTGATCCTGGAAGAGATCCACGCGGCGGGGTGCAGCGCCGGCGCCTGCCACGCGCAGATGTACACGATGGGCACGCTGCTGCGGCACGGCAGCGAGGAGCAGAAGCAGCGCTTTCTGCCCGAGATCGCCGCCGGCCGTCTGCGCTTGCAGGCCTTCGGCATCACCGAACCCACCACCGGGTCGGACACGACTCAGTTGAAGACGCGCGCCGAACTCGTGCGCGACCCCGCCGGCGATCATTACGTCGTCAACGGGCAGAAGGTGTGGACCTCGCGCGCGCTGTATTCGGATCTGATGATGCTGCTGGTGCGCACCACGCCGGCCGACCAGGTGGCGAAGAAGACCGAGGGGCTGTCGGTGCTGCTGGTCGACATGCGCGAAGCGCGCGGCAAGGGCCTGGAGATTCGCCCGATCAAGGCGATGGTCAATCACAACACCACCGAAGTCTTCATCGACAACTTGAAGGTGCCGGCGGCCAATCGCATCGGCGAGGAAGGCCGTGGGTTTCGCTACATCCTCGACGGCATGAATGCCGAGCGCATCATCGCCGCGTCGGAAGCGATCGGCGATACGCGCTGGTTCATTCGCAAGGCGACCGAGTATGCGAACCAGCGCGTGGTGTTCGACCGGCCGATCGGCAAGAATCAGGGCATCCAGTTTCCGATCGCGCGCGCCTATACGCAGTTGGTGGCCGCCGAGATGATGGTGCGCAAGGCCACGTCGCTGTTTGCCGCCGGTCAGCCCTGCGGCGAAGACGCCAATATCGCCAAGCTGCTGTCGACCGAGGCCGCCTGGCAGGCGGCCGAGGCCTGCTTGCAGACGCACGGCGGCTTTGGTTTTGCTGCTGAATACGACGTCGAACGCAAGTGGCGCGAGGTGCGCGTGATGCAGGTGGCGCCAATCTCGACCAACCTGATCCTGGCGCACGTGGCCGAGCACGTGCTCGGTTTGCCGCGTTCCTATTGAGGAGCGCATTGCCGATGCTTGCCTGGTCGGTGTTCATGCTGCCCGTATCCGAACGACTCGAATCCGTGCCGCTCGAAATCGTCATTGCCTGAAGAGCCGAGTTCGCCATGTCAGTTTCGCTTACCGCCGGGCTCGCGAGCTGGGCGGCCTCGCCCGGCCTCGATGAGGCACCCGCCGATCTGCTGCCGGTGATTCGCGGCGGCTTCATCGATACGCTGGCCTGCCTGCTCAGTGGCCGTGCCGAGCCGGTGACGCGGGCCGCGCTGGCGTTGGTAGCCGGGCGCACGGCTGCCGCGCCCGCCCATGCGCTGCTCGGTGAGCAGCGGCTGGAGCCCGCTGCCGCCGCGTTCGTCAACGCAGTATCGGCGCATGCGCTCGATTTCGACGACATGGCGCTCAACGGTCACCCCAGTGTGGTGCTGGTGCCGGCCTTGCTGGCTGCGGCCGAGCCGCTCGCCGTCGATGACCGGCGGCTGTTGCTGGCTTATCTGGTCGGCTACGAGGTATGGGCCGAACTGGCCGGCCGCGAGCCCGACGCCTTGCATGGCAAGGGCTGGCATCCGACCAGCGTGATCGGCACCGTGGCTGCGGCCGCGGCGGTGGCGCATCTGCGCTCGCTCGATGCGGCGGCCACCGCGAACGCGCTGGGCATCGCAGCGAGCATGGCCTGCGGGCTGATGGGCAACTTCGGTTCGATGACCAAGCCGCTGCACGCCGGCTGGGCCGCGGGCCATGCGCTCGAAGCGGTCGAACTGGCCGCGCTCGGCGTCACGGCGTCGGCCGACGTGCTGGAAAGTCGCACCGGCTTTCTGATGGCGTTTTCACCGGCCGGGCGCGCCGAGCGCGGGCCGTGGCAGGTGCCCGGCACGCTGCGCATGCGTCAGAGCGGTTTGTCGATCAAGAAGTATCCGGTCTGCTATGCCAGCCACCGCGTCATCGACGGTGTGCTCGATCTGCGGGCAGCGCATCGGGCGGCCCCCGCCGACGTGCGTGAAGTGGTGGCGACGATCTCCGACGTCAATGCGCGCATCCTGCATTGCCATCGGCCAGCCGATGCCTTGCAGGCCAAATTCAGCCTCGAGTTTGCCTGCGCCGTCGCGCTCTGCGAGGGCGGCGTGGGGCTGCGCGAGGTGACGGTTGCGCAACTGGAGCGTGCCGACGTGCAGGATCTGATGGCGCGCGTGAGAATCGACACGGTGCCCGCCGGCTGCCCGATCGAGCCGAGCTTTGCGCTGCATGATCGTGTGGCGCTGCATCTGCATGATGGCCGGGTGCTCGACAGCGGGCCGATCCGCTTCGCCAGCGGGCACGTGCAAAATCCGCTGGCGGCGGGCCAGTTGCGCACCAAGTTTCTCGGCTGCGTGGCTGAACCGGAGCGCACACGTGCCGAACGCTTGCTGGCTGCGCTCGAAGCGGTGGGTAATGCGGCCAGGCCCTCGTTGATCGACGCGGTGAAAGCGTTCGGCGCGGCGGCGATCTGACGCGAATCAGTTACGCTTGGCGGTTTTCCGCTGCCAGCGCTTGATCGCGCCGATTCCGACGATGAACACCCGCAGCCTTCGCGATGCCATCCGCGCCGTCATCATCGACCTCGACGGCACGCTGCTCGACACGATCCCCGATCTGGCCGCGGCCAGCAATGCGATGCGCGTCGATCTCGGCCTGCCGCCGCTGTCGCAGCAGACGATCGCACGCTACGTGGGCAAAGGCGCCGAGATCCTCGTGCATCGGGCGCTGACCGATTCGCTCGATGGCCGCGTTGCCGCCGAGCATTTCGAACGCGGCATGGCGGCTTTCCATCACCATTACGAGCGTGAAAACGGACGTCATGCGCGCCTGTATCCCGGCGTGGCCGAAGGGTTGGCGGCGATGCGCGCACTCGGCCTGCGGCTGGCTTGCGTCACCAACAAACCGCAGCAGTTCGCCGATCCGCTACTGGTGCGCGCCGGGCTGGCGCCGTATTTCGAGCTGACTTTAGGCGGCGATGCGCTGCCGCGCCGGAAACCCGATCCGCTGCCGCTGCTGCACGTCGGCGAACGCTTCGGGGCGCCGCCGGCGCAGACGCTGATGATCGGCGATTCGAGCAACGATGCGCGGGCGGCGCGCGCTGCCGGCATGCCGGTGCTGGTGGTGCCTTACGGCTACAACGAGGGGCAGCCGGTCAGCTCGATCGACGCCGATGGCGTCGTCGAGTCATTGTTGCAGGCGGCTGACTGGATCGCGGCGCGGTAGCCGCGCCTGCACCATTAGCGCGTCGACCCCGAGCAATGCCCGCCGGCCGACGCCTGCCCGCTGCCCAACGCAATCGCGGCGGGCTCGGCGAAGCGGTCGTGCGGCGCCGACCATTGCCGATCGAGCGCGATGAAACCGATCAGCCCGACCCAGAACACGAGGGCAAGCATCTTGCGTGTCATGATGCTTACCCCTTGAAGCCGATGCGCTCGCGCAGCCGTACGCCGGCCAGCGATCCGGCGAAGGCGAAGGCGAACCAGACCCAGCCGTGCACGCTGCCGGTCGAGATGCCCGAGAAGAACGCGCCGACGTTGCAGCCGAACGCCAGCCGCGAGCTGTAGCCGAGCACGAAGCCGGCCACCACCGACCACAGCCATTGCCGATGGGTGATCCGGCCCACGCTGGGGCAGGCGGCGCGCCGGCGCCAGGCCAGCAGAAAGCTGCCCAGCAGCAGACCGAGATTGGTCACCGAGGTCACGTCATCGAGCAGCGAGCCGGCGATCTGTGCCTGCTGCAGCTCACGGCCCCAGAACGGATTGCTGCTCAGATCAAAGCCGGCCCAGGTGACGATCTTGGCGCCCCACAGGCCCAGCCCATAGACGATGCCCCAGGGCTGGCCGGCCACCACCAGGTTCAGCACCGCCAGCACCGCCATCACGATCGCGGCGATGTAGATGCCGCGACCTTGCCAGCGGCTGGTGGTGGTCCGGCGGCGTGTCCACAGCACCGCACCGATCAGCGCCAGCGCCAGCAGTTCAACCAGCACCGCCGGCACCGTACCGAGCAGCGTACCGAGCGAGATCGCCGGCAACGCGCCCAGCGACAGCCAGGCATCGAGATGCGCCGCGCCCAGGAAGCTGCCGGCGACGAAGGATGGGAACACCGCCAGGCTCACCGGATGGCCGAGCCCGGCCTTGTACAAGGTGCCCGAGCCGCAACCGTCGGCCACCTGCATCGCCGCGCCGAACACGAAGGCGCCGATCAGCAGGCTCCATGACAGCGGCGCGGCCGCGCCCGACAGCTCGGAGTATTGCGCCAGCAGCGGGATCGATACCGCGGTGGCCAGGCCGATGGCCAGGAACTGCGCCAGCATGCCGGTGGGATCGCGCTGCTTGATCCACACGCGCCAGCCGGTGGTGAAGCCGAAGGCCGCGCCCGACAGCACGGCGCCGAAGCCGATGCCGATCAGGAACAGCAGCCCCTGCCGCAGGCCGGCCAGCCAGGTGACGGCCAACCAGCCGGCCAGCACCGCGATGATCGCCAGCAGGTTGCCGCCGATGCGCGCCGCGCGGCCGGCGCCCGGCGGCAGCGCGCCGGCAGGAAGGGCCGAAGTACTCATGAACCGATTTTCAGCTTGGCGTCGATCAGCAACTGTTGCAGGCGGCTGGGCACGTTCGACATCGGCAGGCCGGTGGTCGACCAGTCGACCATCGAATCAGGATACATGGCGACATTGGGCTGGCCCAGCACTTCGGACAGCACGAACCAGTTGGTCGAGGCCCAATGACCGGTGTTGCAGAACGACACCGTCTGCGAACCGTCGGCCGGCGGCACCAGGCCGTTCTGCTGCGCGATGCGGCGGATCTCGTCGGTCGGCCGCAGCGCGCTGCTGTCCTTGCCGAACCAGATGGCGTGGCTGATGTTTTTCGCGCCTTCGATCGTGCCGGGCACCTTGGCCGCGGCATGGCGCGTTTCACCCAGGAAGAACGGCGCGGGGCGTGCGTCGATCAGTACGCCGGCCTTGTTCTTCACCGCCAGCTCGACTTCCTGCCGGGTGGCAACCATGCCGTCGTCGATGCGTGCCACATAGGTCGACGGCTTGATGGCCGGCGCCGCGTCGGTGCTCAGCGGCTTGCCGGCGGCCTGCCAGGCTTTCACGCCGCCATTGAGGATCGACAGATTGGTCAACCCCGCCGCCTTCAGCGTGAAATACACGCGCGCAGCCGCGCCGAAGTCAGTGGCGTCCTTGCCTTCATAGACGACGACCGTTTCGGTGTCGCGCTCCAGGCCCAGCCGCTGCAGCAGTTGCGTCAGCTTGGCGGGTTCGGGCAGCGCGCCGGGGTTTTCCTTCGGGCCGCGCCATTGCGAATACGGCACCGATACCGAACCCGGCAGATGGCCCAGCTCGTAGGCCGTCTTGCCGGCGTCGTTCTTGCCTTCGCGGATGTCGATCAGGCGTACGGCGGGCGACAGCTTGCCGGCCAGTTCGGCCGGTGCCACCAGCGGTGCCGCGAACGCGGCGGGCAGCCCCAATGCAAACGCTGAGGCCAGGAGTACGGATCGGGTGAAGCGCAACATGCAGTCTCCTGCGGAGAATTCTGGAAAGGGCGCAAGTCTGTGGGGAGCGAAATGGCCTGTCCAGCAAAGTAACTGCCGCGTCTGTCCTTATGCCTTTGGTGCATAAGCCGCGCGTGCCGCCCACCCGGGCCGTTGGCCGATCCCCGCGCATCGATGGTATAGTCGCCGTCGCTTCTCAGACGACTGAACACTTCTTCTTTCGTATGCGTCCCGTTCAGGAATGGCAATCGGCCCGTGCATGGCGGGCCTATCGTTGGTGGTGCTGGCGCTGATCGCTTGCACCCCGGTTGCGCTCGGCATCGCTGCCCGCGCGGCCACTCGCCACTGAACCGAAATTGAAGGCGCCGCCGGCGCCGCCAGGCCGAAGCAAGCCCATTACGGGCCGGCCATCCAGAGGACGCCATGACCGAAATCGAATTCAAGGCAATCGCTGCCCAGGGCTACAACCGCATTCCGCTGCTGCTGGAATGCTTCGCCGATCTCGATACGCCGCTGTCGCTGTACCTGAAGCTGGCGCACAAACCGAACAGTTTCCTGCTCGAATCGGTGGTGGGCGGCGAGCGCTTCGGCCGCTATTCGTTCATCGGCCTGCCGGCGAACACGCTGATCCGCTCCACCGACACCGGCGCCGAGGTGCTGAAGAACGGCCAGGTGATCGAGCGCTACGAAGGCAACCCGCTCGATTTCGTCGATCAATACCGGCAGCGTTTCAAGGTGGCGGTGCGCCCTGGGCTGCCGCGCTTTTGCGGCGGGCTGGCTGGCTATTTCGCCTACGACGTGGTGCGCTACATCGAGCCGCGGCTGGCCGGGCGGCGCAAGCCCGATCCGATCGGCGTGCCCGACATCCTGCTGCTGCTGACCGAAGAGCTGGCGATCATCGACAACGTGACCGGCAAGATCTATCTGATGGTCTATGCCGATCCGACCGAGAACGAGGCCTACCAGCGTGCCAAGCGGCGCCTGCGCGACCTGTACGTGCAGCTGTCGCGCCCGGTCGACGTGCCCTCGTTCAAGCCCAGCTACGAGACTGCCGAGCGCCGCGATTTCGCCAAGACCGATTACCTGGCTGCGGTCGACCGCGCCAAGGAATACATCATGGCCGGCGACGTGATGCAGGTGCAGGTCGGTCAGCTGATCAGCAAGCCGTTCAGCGATTCGCCGCTCACCTTGTACCGGGCGCTGCGTTCGATCAATCCGTCGCCGTACATGTATTACTACAACCTCGGCGGCTTCCACATCGTCGGCGCCTCGCCCGAGATCCTGGTGCGGCAGGAACGCCAGCCCGACGGCGACCGGGTCACGATCCGGCCGCTGGCCGGCACGCGCAAGCGCGGCAACACGCCGGCACAAGACGAAGCGCTGGCGCAGGAACTGCTCGCCGACCCGAAAGAGATCGCCGAGCACGTGATGCTGATCGACCTGGCGCGCAACGATCTGGGCCGCATCGCCGAAACCGGCAGCGTCAAGGTCACCGACAAGCTGGTCATCGAGAAGTATTCGCACGTGATGCACATCGTTTCCAACGTCGAGGCCAAGCTCAAGCCCGACATGGGACCGATGGACGTGCTGCGTGCCACCTTTCCGGCCGGCACGCTGACCGGTGCACCGAAGATCCGCGCGATGGAAATCATCGACGAGCTGGAATTGACCAAGCGCGGCATCTACGGCGGCGCCTGCGGTTATCTGTCGTTCGTCGGCGACCTGGATCTGGCGATCGCGATTCGCACCGCCATCGTCAAGGACGGCACGCTGTACGTGCAGGCGGCCGCCGGCGTGGTGGCCGATTCGGTGCCCGAAAGCGAATGGCAGGAAACCGAGAACAAGGCGCGCGCGGTGCTGCGCGCCGCCGAGCTGGTGCAGGGTGGGCTCGACGGCGATATGTGAGAGGGCGCCGCGCAATTCCTGCGCCGGCCCCACGGCTGCGGTATCGTAGCCCCGGTTGACCACCGGAGATCTGCTTCATGAAGCCCGCAGTCGGCATGATCGGCATCGGCCTGATGGGCCATGGCATTGCGCGCAACATCCTCAAGCGCGGCTATTCGTTGACCGTGCTCGAGCACCCCGGCAACCAGCCGCTCGACGAACTGCTGGCGGCCGGTGCCAGCACGCAGCGTTCCGCCGCCAGCCTGGCAGCGTCGGTCGACGTCGTCATCCTGTGCGTGACCGGCTCGCCGCAGGTCGAAGCCGTGCTGCTCGGCGACGGTGGCGTGCTGCAGGGCCTGCGGCCCGGCGGCATCGTCATCGATTGTTCGACCGCCATTCCGTCGTCGACGCAGCGGCTGTGCGAAGCGGTGCAGGCAGCAGGCGGCCGCTTCGTCGATGCGCCGATGACGCGCACGCCGCGCGAGGCGGCCGAAGGACGCCTGAACCTGCTGGTCGGCGCCGAGCCTGCGCTGTTCGACGAATGCCGGCCGCTGCTGTCGTGCTTCGCCGAGAACATCACGCACGTGGGCCTGCCCGGCGCCGGTCATCAGATGAAGCTGCTGCACAACTACGTGTCGCTGGGCTTCGTTGCGCTGCTGGCCGAGGCCGCGGCCTGTGCGCAGCGCGCCGGCATTGCGCCCGCGACGCTGGTCGAGGTGCTGGCCAAGGGCGGCGGCGGTGGCACCGCGCTGGAGCGGCTCAAACCGTATCTGCTGCACGGCGACCCGTCGGGCTTGCGCTTCTCGATGGCCAATGCGCACAAGGATCTCGGCTACTACCGCACGATGGCCGGTGATTGCGACGCCGCACACCAGATCGCCGACGGCGTGCTGCAAACCTACGAGTCCGCCAGCGCATGCGCCGGGCCGCAAGCGCTGGTGCCCGAGCTGGTGACGCTGCTGGCGGCAGGCGCGCGCGCCGACCCTTGAAAGCCGCGGGGCACGCGCCGTGCCGCAAGCTTGAGCGGCCGCCGCTTCGACGTCGGCCGGCGCGACAAGCTACAATCGCCGCCGCCAAGTGCCCGGCCATTGGTTGACTGCGTCATATATTTCACCAGCATCCGGCGCCTGCCGAATTTCAAGCGTTTCGGAGTCCAGCGAGGAAGTCGTACATGAGCAGCCGAGAGGCGGATCGCCAGGAACAATTGCTCGAGATCGCCCAGCGGCTGTTCGCTCGCCAGGGGTTCGCGGGCACCTCGTTGCGCGATATCGCCAATGAGGCCGGCATCACCAAGGCCGCGCTCTACTACCACTTTCCGAACAAGGATGCGCTGTACGCGAAGATCGTGCTCGCCGGAGTGCGCAAGCTGTACGACACGGTGAGTGGTGCGGTGGCCCGCGCTGCCAACGAACCGTCGATCGAGCAGGTCCGCGTGTTCATGGATGCCTCGGCCGACTACATCGAACGCTATCGCGATGGTTGGCTGGCTAGTACCAATGCCTTCTGGGCCAGCGTCGATGCCAAGCAGCGCGCCGACGTGGTTCGCTATCGCGACGCCTATGAAGGTCTTCTCAGGCAGAGCATCGCCAAAGGCGTGGCCAGCGGCGAGCTGCGCTCCGACATCGATCCTGCCATGGCCGGACGCATGCTGCTGTCGATGCTGAATCACTTCGTGCGTTGGTATAAACCAGGCGGTGCGCTTACCGCCCGCCAGGTGATCGGTCAATTCGTCGATATGACGCTGCGCGGCCTGGCCGATCCGGTGCCTGGCAGCGAGCGCAAGCTTCGCGCCTGAACCTCGTTTGATTTTGATCGGGCTCAACCAGCGCGATTTTTTTGATGCTAGGATTTAACCTGTCGGCAGGTAAGTAAAATTGGCGAACAGCGGGATTGCCGACCCGCAGAGGAGCTGCAGATGAACAGATATCGCAGAGCATTCGGCGCCGTATTCGCGCTGGCGTTGGCCCAGGCGCTGCCCGCGCCGGCATCGGCCCAGGCTTATCCCACTCGTCCCATTCGACTGGTCGTGCCGTTTGCGCCCGGCGGCGGGGCTGATATTTCGGCGCGCAAGGTGGCCGAGGCGCTGTCGCGCCGCTTGGGCCAGCCGGTGGTGGTTGACAACCGGGCGGGTGCCGGCGGCACCGTAGGGGCTGCCTTCGTCGCGCAGGCCGAGCCCGACGGCTACACGCTGCTATGGGCCACGCCCGGCCAGCAGATGACCAATCCGCACCTGATGAAGAGCATGCCGTATGACCCGGTCAACGGCTTTGCCGCGGTGGCACAGACCACGCTGGGCGGCAGCGTGCTGGTCGTGCACAAAGACGTTCCGGCCAGAACGGTCGCCGAGCTGATCGCGCTGGCCAAGGCCAAGCCGGGCTCGATCAGCTTCGCCAGCGCCGGCGTCGGCGCGTCGAGCCATCTGGCCGGGGAGCTGTTCAAGAGCGAGGCGGGCATCGACATCGTGCACGTGCCGTACAAGGGCTCCGGCAATGCCGTCATCGACGTGGCCGGTGGACGGGTGCAGATGGCCATCGATTCGCTGTCGGTCTACCAGGGCCAGATCACGAACGGGTCGGTGCGCGCGCTGGCCGTTTCGTCGGCCGAACGCAACCCGGCGCTGCCCGATCTGCCGCCGATCGCCGATACGCTGCCCGGTTTCGAAGGTTCGCCGGTCAACTACATCACTGCGCCGGCCAAGACGCCGCGCCCGATCATCGACCGGCTGAACAAGGAGATCAACGCGCTGCTGGCCGACCCGGACATCAAGGCCCACTTCCAGAAGAGCGGAACCATCGCACGGGGCAGCACGCCCGAACAGATGGAAGCGATCATCCGCAGCGAGTCGGCGAAGTGGAAGAAGGTGATCGAACAATCCGGCGCGAAAGCCGAGTGACGGGGAGTCGATGATGCGCACGATGCTCAAGACGTTTTGCGGCGCCCTGCTGCTGGCCACCGCCGCGGTGGCGCAAGCCCAGGACAAGTTCCCGACCAAGCAGGTCACGATCGTGGTGCCTTACGCCACGGGCGGCGTCACCGATCTGTATGGCCGCGCGATCGGCGCCAAGCTGTCGGAGATGTGGGGGCAGCCGGTGGTGGTCGACAACCGCGCCGGCGGCGGTACGCTGATCGGCACGCAGATGGCGAGCCGGGCCGCGCCCGACGGCTACACCATTCTGCTGACCAGCTATGCCTACACCTCGAATCCGATCCTGCGCAAGAACATGCCGTATGCGCCGGAGTCGCTCAAGCCCTTGCTGATGCTGGGCAAGAGCGCCAACCTGCTGGTGCTGGGCTCGGGCTCCAAGCTCATGAACGTGAAGGACGTGGTGGCGCACGCCAAAGCCTCGCCGGGCAACTTCAAGGTGGCTTCGTCCGGCATGGCATCGAGCCCGCACATCGCCGCCGAGCTGTTCGGCAAGGCGATCGGCGCCGAGATCACGCACCTGGCCTACAAGGGCACCGGCCCAGCGATGACCGACGTGCTCGGGGGTTCGGTCGACGGCATCTTTGACGGCCCTTCGGCGATGCCGCAGGTGCGCGCCGGCCGTCTGCGCGCCATCGCGATCGCCGCCGAGGAACGCCATCCGGCCGCGCTCGAAGTGCCCACGTTCCGCGAGCATGGCATCGATCTGGTGTTCGGCAGCTGGTTCGGTTTCTTCCTGCCGGCCGGCGTGCCGCCCGCGCTCGAAGCGCGCCTGAACGCCGACATCCGCAAGGCGCTCGAAGATCCGACCGTGCGTGCGCAGATCGACAAGACGGGTATTCGCCTGTCGCTGGGCACGCCGCAGCAGTTCGGTGACTTCCTGAAGGCGGAGCACGATCGCCTGAAGGCGCTGGTCGACAGCGGCGCCAAGATCCAGATCGAATGACGCCCATCGCAGGCAACTCTTCTGTCCAAAGTTTCTCATTGGAGCGCGCATGACTTATCAGATGCTCGAGATCGTCCGCGACGGCGGCGTAGCGGTCGTCACCCTCAACCACCCGCCGGTCAATACGCAAAATGCGCAGGTGCGCAGCGAGCTGATCCAGGCCTTCGACTCGTTCAACGACGACGCCGAAATCCGCTGCGTGGTGCTGACCGGCAAGGGCAAGGTCTTCTCGGCTGGCGCCGACCTGAACGAGCGGCCCAAACTGCGCGATACCGGCGAGGGCGCGTACTGGCGCCACAACCGGCTGGTGCGCGAATCGTCGCTGGCGATCCAGGAATGCAACAAGCCGGTGATCGCTGCCGTCAACGGCCCGGCCATCGGCGCCGGCTTCGGCCTGATGGTGTCGTGCGACATCTGGGTGGCGTCGAACACGGCCTACGTGTCGATGCCCGAGATCAACGTTGGCCTGGCCGGCGGCACCGCCATGTTGCAGCGTGTGTTCGGCAAGTCGCGCGCGCGGCGCATGTTCTTCACCGGCATGAAGGTCAGTGCCGACGAGCTGTATCGCCTGGGCCTGATCGAAGCCAGCCTGCCGCCTGAAGAGCTGATGCCCTACGTCATGGAGCTGGCGCGCGAGATCGCCGGCAAGGCGCCGATCGCGCTGCGCTATGCGAAGGAAGCCGCGCAGGTGACGTCGGCGATGCCGCCGCGCGAAGGCTATCGCTTCGAGCAGAACATCACGGTGGCTCTGTCGAAGACCGAAGACACTGCCGAAGCGCAACGCGCCTTCGCCGAGAAGCGCACGCCGGTGTACAAGGGGCGCTAGGGTGACGACGGGCATTGATGCGCAATCGCTGGCGCAGTTCCGCCAGCAAGTGCGGGCCTTCGCCGAACAGGAGTGCCCGCCCGAGATCCGGGCCACGGTGGCGGCAGGCGGCAAACTGACCAAGCGCGAGTACCTGGGCTGGCAGCGCAAGCTGTCTGCCCGCGGCTGGGGCGCGCCGAGCTGGCCGGTGGAATTCGGCGGCACCGGCTGGGATATCAAGCAGCGCATGGTCTTCGAGGAAGAGATGGCGGCGGCCGACTGCCCGCCGCTCTATCACCATGGCCTGGGCCACATCGGGCCGGTGATCATTCGTTTCGGCACCGACGAGCAGCGCCAGCGCTTCCTGCCGCGCATTCTCGACGGCAGCCACTGGTGGTGCCAGGGCTATTCCGAGCCCAATGCGGGTTCGGATCTGGCCTCGCTGCGCACCGATGCCAAGCTCGATGGCGATCACTACGTCGTCAACGGACAGAAGATCTGGACCTCGCACGCGCACGAGGCCAACA
>JAFKGG010000348.1 GCA_017307915.1 Burkholderiales bacterium
GGCGTGCGCCTGCTATCGATGCGGACAGGCGCGGGCTGATCGCGAAGCCGTCGCCGGCCAGGCGGATCGCCGGCTGAAACAGCGTCTTCCACGGCTTGCGGCCATGGCGGGCGTGCGCCAGTTCCAGCATGCGCACCGTGCCGGGGACACCCACCGAGCGGCCGCTTTGCCGCATGCTGGGCAATACCCGCCGGCGGCTGCCGCTTTCGTCGACGTAGCGCAGATAGTTGGGCCCGGCCGCGGCGGGCGCGGTCTCGCGGCCGTCATAGGCGTGCACGGCCCGGGCGTTGGCGTCGTAGTAGAGCAGGAATGCGCCTCCGCCCACGCCCGACGATTGCGGCTCGACCAGATTCAGCACCATCTGCGCGGCCACGGCGGCATCGATCGCGGTGCCGCCGTCGGCCAGCACGTCGCGGGCGGCGCGGGTGGCCAGGGGGTGGGCGGTGACCGCCATGAACGACCTGGCATGGACCGGTTCCTTGGCGTGAAAACCGGTCGCGATCTCGGGTGGGTCGAGGTCTTCGAAGTCAGGGCGGTTGCCCGCTTGACTGTCGGCGGGAGGCGTCGCGGCGGCGGGCGTTGCGGCGGGTGTCACCGGTGGCACTGCGTCGCCGGCGCTGCGACACGCCGCCAGGGTGAGGCCCGCCAATACGGCACACAATCGCACGGCCCGGCGCAACCGGGCCGAGGCCCTCCCGTGATTGCCGATATCGCTGATCTCGCCATCCATGACCGGTGTGTCTCCTTGCCTCGAACGAGCGATGCTAGCAATCATTGCGGCCGCCTCCCATCATGACGACTGCGCCGATGCCGGCCGACGTGCCAGGTGCTTGGCCGCATGCGCGATCAGCGCCTGCACGGCGGCACTGCGATAGCGCTGCGGGTGCGTGGCGATCCAGAACGATCGCGTGAGCGCACGCCGCAGCTTCGGCGAGCGCGGCGTGATGTCGATCAAGCTGCCGTAGGCCAGCTCGCCGGCCACTGCACGCCGGCTCAGGCAGCCGAACCAGTCGCCGTTCATGACCAGGCGCTTGAGCGCCAATGAATCGTTGGCCTCGAGCCCGATCAAGGGCGTGCCCAATACCGGCCGCATCGCACGCAGAAAGGTCTCGCGCGTGCCCGAGCCGCGTTCGCGCAAGGCCCAACGGCCTTGTGCGAGGGCACGCGGCGCCGGATGTCCAGCGCGCGCGAACAGGCAGACCTCGTCTTTCAGCCAGGGTTGCAGCGACAGGCCGGGTTCGAGCACGTCGCCTTCGATGAAGGCGGCATCCAGGCTCAGGTCGCGCAGCCGCGCCGACAGCGCTTCGGTGTTTTCGATGACCAGCTCGATCGACACGAGCGGATGCGCGCCGCCGAAGTCGGCCAGCAGCTCGGGCATGACGAACGGGCCGATGGTGCGCGAGGCCCCGACCGCTAGGTGCTGCGCGCTGCCGCTGGCATCGCCAGCCAGCGTCGACAGCTCGGCGGCGCGATCGAGCAGTTCCATCGCGGCCGGCAGCAGGCGGCGCGCCGCGTCGGTCTGGCGCAGGCCGCGGCCGGCCCGTTCGAACAGCTTGGTGCCGAGCGCCGATTCGAGCTCCTGCAGCGCCAGGCTGACCGCCGATTGCGTGCGCGACAGCCGCTGCGCGGCGGCCGATACGCTGCCGGCGAAGGCCACGGTGCAGAAGGCTTCCAACTGGCGCAGCGTGGCGCGCGAGCGCAGCGCGGGCGGGGTGGCGGCGTTGCCTGAGACGGGCATTTTTCTGATCCATTGGAAATATCAATACATAGGTCAAGATTTTCTCAGTTTTCCAGATGGATCGCGATGGCTAGAATCTGCCGGGAACAATGATTTCAGCCAAAGCAAGAAACCAGGCCGGCCGCGCAGGCCCGGCACAACCGGGAGGCCACCGATGCCGCATCCACCCCTGACGCCCGCGGCCGAGCGCCCGCTGCGCTTCGACGATCGCAGCCGCCAGCAGGTGAAATACACCACCTGCTACATGTGCGCCTGTCGCTGCGGCATCCAGGTGACGCTGGAAGAAGGCAAAGTGCGCTTCATCCAGGGCAACGTCGAGCATCCGGTCAACCAGGGGGTGCTGTGCGCCAAGGGCAGCGCCGGCATCATGAAGCAGTATTCGCCGGCGCGGCTGTCGCATCCGATGATCCGCCGTCCCGGCAGCGAGCGCGGCGAGCCCGGTACGCACCCATGCGGCATAGGTCCGCTCGGCGGCGAGCACGGTGCGATCGGC
>JAFKGG010000485.1 GCA_017307915.1 Burkholderiales bacterium
CGTGGCATCGCTGTTCGGCCTGGGCGCCTTCGGTGCGTCGGGCTGGGACAGGCTCGCTGGCGATGGCATGCGATGGGCCGCCTCGGGCGTATCCGACACCAACCTGCGGCTCAACTGATGATAGACGAGGCAACCGTCATGTATACGGCGCAGGGTGCTCTGGATCGCGAGTCGGCGATCGAGCGCTACGGTCCCATGGTCAGGCGGGCCGCCAGCCAGCTGGTGGCCAAGTTGCCGGCCAACGTCGAGCTCGACGATCTGGTGCAGGCCGGCATGATCGGCCTGTTCGACGCGATGACGCGTTACCAGACCGGTCATGGTGCTCAGTTCGAAACCTTCGCGATGCAACGCGTGCGTGGCGCGATGCTCGACGAGCTGCGCGGCTCGGATTGGCTGCCGCGCTCGGTGCGGCGCAACCAGCGCGCGATCGAATCGGCGATCCACCGGGCCGAGCAGCGTCTGCGCCGTCCGCCCACCGAAGTCGAGGTGGCGGCCGAGCTGGGCATGCCGCTGGCTGAATACCAGCAGATGCTGGGCGACGCGCGTGGCGCGCAGCTCGTCTATCTCGATGATTTCGGCGATAGCGATCAGGATGAGGGCTTTCTCGACCGCCATCTGCCGTCGAGCGAACCCGAACCGGGCGAAGTGCTGCGCGACCAGCGCTTTCGCGAGGCGCTGGTGGCGGCGATCGAGCGCCTGCCCGAGCGCGAGAAGCTGGTCATGGGCATGTACTACGAGCAGGACATGAACCTGAAAGAGATCGGCGCCGTGCTCGGCGTGACTGAATCACGCGTATCGCAACTGCACAGCCAGGCGGTGGCGCGGCTGCGCACGCAGATGAAGAGCTGGACCTGAGCGGCCGGCCTGCCGAAGCGCGGGCCGACGTCGCCGGCGAGCGAAACCGAGTCGCGAACAAACCGGCTGCCTTTATCGGGCAGCCTTTCTTTTTGCCTGTCGAGCGAGGCCGGCGTCAGGCCTGAGCGCTGCGCCGCCCACCGGGCCCGATGCTACGGCCCAGGCCGGCTGCGTCGTACGTGAAGGCGGCCGTTGGCAGCAGCGCATCGAGGGCCTGTTGGGTGCGGGCCGTCGCGCGCGCTGCGGTCTGTGCATTGACCTGAGCCGCGCTCTTCAATGCGATGAGCAATTCAGCCGGCACCGTCGCCCCGCGCGGCACGCTGGCCAGCCACTGCGAGAGCCGGACATTGCCCGCCAGCAACTGGTCTACGTCGCCGTCGATCATCGCCCGCCGCTGTTCGTCGAGCAGCCGGCGGCCCTGTTCGAGCAGTTCGGCTGATACGGCGATCGGGGCGGGGTGCGGGTTCATTTGCTCGGGACAGCCAGGGTTTCGATCAGTTCGGCGGCTTGCGCGATCATCTTGTCGGCAACCACTTTTGCGCTGACGTGGAACTCGCCTTTGCTGATCGCTTCGCGTACTTCATTGACCTTGTCGGCGCGCACGGCGTCGCCTCCAGCAGCGGCCTCGGCGGCCAGGTTGCGCGAAGTCTGCGAAAGCTGCACCTTGTCGACGCTGTCGGCAGCGCGGATTTCGCCGGCGCCGGCGCGGCCCGACAGCTTGCCGGTAGCTTGCGCGGCGGCCTGGCCGGTGCGGGCAATCGCATCGGTTTGAGTGAGGTCAGCCGTTTTGCCAATTTTCATGCTAGTTCCCCTAAGCTAAGGGATCCGGGAAACATCCCCGGAATGCCTCGTTATTCGGCAGGGAATTCATAAACTTAAGCATCGATCATAGGCCAAGGCCGGGCGGAATTCACAATTTCACCTCGACCGTGCGCTCGCGAACGACGCCAACCAGCATCTTGCCCGTTTCCGTGCGCACGCGCAGCGTCTGGCCTTCGCCGGCGGCGCCGATCGCGAAACCGCCGGAGGAAATCGAGAAGCCGCGGCCGACCATCCGGATGCGCACCGGGTCGCCGGCGGCAAAGGTCTGTGGAATGCGCAGATCACTCGGGCGCAGCACCTGGCCGGCGGCGAGCGGCCGGCCCAGCGCACGGCCGGTCAGCAGCGCCGGATCGGCCACCGGCACGCCGCCGGGGGCGGTCCAGTCGACCTCGTCGATACGGAAATTGGCGGGATCAGGGATCGTATTGAATGGCATCGGCACATTGGCAACCAGCGCCGGGCCATAGACGGACACGGTGATCGGCATCAGCGTCGACCAGTTTGCGCCTTCGGCACAGCGCAGGCCGATGTAGCTTTTACCCCACAGTCGCGTGTTCGGCGGCAGATAGGGTTCGATGCGCGCGCAGGCCGGCAGGCGCAGTCGCGTGCTCGGCGACATCGTGACTTCGACGCGCAGCGCCGGCAGCGCGGCATCGCCATCGGGCGATGCGACGCCCCCAATCGTCCAGGTGCCGGCGGCGGATTGTTCAATCCAGCGCTGCAACTCTGCGCTGACCGAGGCCAGCGTGTCGGCGGCCGAAGCGCCGGTCTGCTCGGCAGGCGGAGCTGGCGTTGCGGCTGCGGCAGACGGTTGTGCCGCAGCCAAAGGCGTCGCGGCCGGTGCCTGCCGCTGGCTTGCCTGCGCGCCGAACGGCCATGCGGCCAGCGTCGCCAGCAATGCCGTGAACAAGCTCGCGGCCAAGGCTCGCGGCCAACGGTGTATCGCAATCGACTGCATCGCCATTCTCATCGTGGGCGCCACTGCGGCCCTCATATACGTATCGATGGCGCAGCCTAACGCCGCCGGGCTCACGGCCAAGAACGGAGATGCGTGACAAATGCCGGCCTTTTCCGCGTTTGCGCGGATCGCCTCACCTGAATAATCGGCAGCAACCGGAAAAGCTTGAGGGCTTTGCAATGCTCGACCGACTCACCGCCAACCTGCAGTTCCAAGGACAAGCGTTGGCGCTGCGCGCCGAACGCCAGCGCGCGCTCGCGTCGAACATCGCCAATGCCGACACGCCAGGCTACCAGGCGCGCGACTTCGATTTCTCCAAGGCGCTCTCCGAGGCCACCGGCGTGGCCGTGCAGGGCGCGCGGCAGGCATCGCTGCCGCTGGCGGCAGCGGGCTCGGCCGCCGGGGCCGGCAGCGCAGCGGCGGCGGGCTCCGCCGTAGCGGCGGCCAGTGCCGCCATCGCCGCGCAGCGGTCGGTGGTCTTGAGCAGCGGCGGCAGCAACGGCGTGACGCCGGCGGCGACCGATGCACGCCATCTGTCCCTGCGGCTGCACGGTTCGGAACTGAGCTCGTCGGGCGGCCAGGCGCTGCAATACCGGGTGCCGGATCAACCGTCGATCGACGGCAACACGGTCGACCTGGACCGCGAGCGCGCCAACTTCGCCGACAACTCGGTGCGCTACGAGGCCACGCTGCGCTTCATCACGGGCAGCGTGCGGACCACCCTGAGCGCGATCCGCGGCGACTGATCGGCAGGCGCCATACGAGGCAGGAGCAAGCCATGTCCCTGATGAACATCTTCGGCATTTCGGGCAGCGCCGTATCGGCGCAGAGCCAGCGGCTGAACACGGTGGCCTCGAACCTCGCCAACGCCGACAGCGTGGCCGGGCCCGACGGCCAGGCATACAAATCGCGGCAAGTGGTGTTCCAGTCGCAACCCACCGGTGCCGAGGGCAGCGTCGGCGTGCGCGTGAACGACGTCGTGGAAGACGCCACGCCCGGCAAGCGTGAATACGACCCCAAGCATCCGATGGCCGATGCGCAGGGCTACGTCACGCACAGCAACGTCAACGTAGTCGAGGAGATGGTCAACATGATCTCGGCCTCGCGCTCCTACCAGAACAACATCGAAGTCATGAACACGACCCAGCAGCTGCTGCTCAAGACGCTGCAGCTCGGTCAGTAATCAAACAAGGACGTGGCTGTGACCACCATCAATACGCAGAACAACAGCGCCGCTGCGGCGAGCGGCGCCAGCAGCGGTTCGAGCGGCTCATCGGCCACCGACACCACGGCTGCCGACACTGAAGACCGCTTCCTGAAGCTGCTGGTGGCGCAGATGCGCAACCAGGATCCAATGAACCCGCTGGACAACGCGCAGGTGACCAGCCAGCTGGCGCAGATCAGCACGGTGCGCGGCGTCGAGCAGTTGAATCAGTCGATGGCGGGACTGGTGAACAAGCTCAGCGATACGTCGCCGGCGTCGGCGGTGGGCATGCTCGGGCGCCAGGTGATGGTGGAGGGCAGCCAGTTCGAATGGACCGGCGCGGAAGCGGCGGCCAGCGACGCAAGCAAGGTCGACGAGATCGATACGCCCGACGCCAGCAAGCTCGACAGCGCCAGCAAGGCTGCGGCCGCGCCGGTGCGCCTCGGCTTCGAGCTGGCCAGCGATGCCAAATTGCTGCGCGTGGAGATCCTCGACTCCGCCGGCAAGGTGGTGGCCACGCGCGACCTGGCCAACGTCGCTGCCGGCGTGCAGACCTTCGAGTGGGACGGCAAGCAAAGCGACGACAGCACGGCCGCTAGCGGCAAGTACCAGCTGCGCGTATACGGCGCCGATGCCGATGGCGCGGAAGTGGCGGTGAGCCCGCTGGTGATGGCGCGCGTGCTGGGCATCACGCAGGGCAGCAGCGGCGCGCAACTGGAATTGAGCAACGGTTCCTCGGCGGCGGCGTCCGGGGTCAAGGCAATCATCTGAGCACGGCTCGGCAACGGTCTTTCAAGGAGCACAGTATGTCGTTTCAACAGGGCCTTAGCGGACTGAACGCCGCCGCCCGCAACCTCGACGTGATCGGTCACAACGTGGCCAACGCGAACACGGTCGGTGCCAAGAGCTCGCGCGCCGAGTTCGCCGACGTCTATGCCAATTCGCTGTACGGTGCCTCGGCGGTATCGCCCGGCATCGGCACTACCGTGGCGGCGGTGGCGCAGCAGTTCACGCAGGGCGACATCAGCTCGACCAACAATGCGCTGGACATCGCCGTCAGCGGCCAGGGGTTCTTCCGCATCTCCGATGGCGGCGAGATCACTTACACGCGCAACGGCCAGTTCCGGCTCGACAACGAGGGCTACATCATCAATGCACAGGGCGGCCGGCTGACCGGCTACCCGGCCAACGACATTGGCGAGGTCAACCCGGGCATGCCGGTGGAATTGAAGCTGCAGACGCGCGACGTTGCGCCGCGCGCCACCGACGCTGCCGTGGTCACGGTCAACCTGGCCTCGACCGCGACCGTGCCGACCGCGCCGTTCAGCGTGAACAATGGCAGCACCTATTCGGGTGCGGTGCCGTTGGGTGTGTACGACTCGCAGGGCGGCGATCACACGGTGACGATGTATTTCCGCAAGACCGGCGACAACACCTGGGACGTCTACGCGGCGACCGATGGCACCTTGATGAATTCCGGCGCGGCGGTCGGCACCTTCACCTTCGACGTCGACGGCCGGCTGGCCACCACCTCGCCGACCACCTTGACGCTGAACGTGCCGGTGCCGGCAGCGGTCGGCGGCACGCTGACCGTGCCGATCGACATGTCGAAGATGACGCAGCAGGGCTCGTCGTTCTCGGTGTTCGAGCAGTCGCAGACCGGCTACGCGCCGGGCCGGCTGGCCGGCTTCAGCGTCGGCGCCGACGGCACGATCATGTCGCGCTATACCAATGGCCAGACGCTGGCGCAGGGCCAAGTGGTGCTGGCCAACTTCGCCAACCCGCAGGGCCTTTTGTCGCTGGGCGGCAACCAATGGGTCGAGACCAGCGATTCGGGCGTGCCGCTGGTCGGCGCGCCCGGCACCGGCAGCCTGGGCGACCTGAAGTCGGGGGCATTGGAGCAATCCAACGTCGACCTGACCGCCGAGCTGGTCAACATGATCACCGCGCAGCGCGTCTACCAGGCCAATGCACAGACGATTCGCGCGCAGGATCAGTTGCTGCAGACGATCGTCAACCTGCGCTGATGAATCGGCGCTGACGCCACATTGCGGAGCCTGCGATGGACCGGATGATCTATCTGTCGATGACCGGGGCCAAGGCGCTGATGCAGCGCCAGGAAGCGCTCGCGCACAACCTGGCCAACGCCGAGACCACCGGTTTTCGCGCCGACCTGATGGCGTTTCGCGCCGTGCCGGCGCGCCAGGACGGCACCGCGACCACGCGCGTCTATGCGATGGAAGCCAGCGCCGGCTTCGATCCCCAGGCCGGCCCGATTCGCCAGACCGGCCGCCAGCTCGACCTCGCGGTCGCCGGCCAGGGCTGGATCGCGGTGCAGGGGGCCGATGGCGAAGAGGCTTATACGCGCGATGGCGGGCTGGAGCTGTCGGCCGACGGCACCTTGATGACGCGGCGCGGCCAGACCGTGGTGGGTGATGGCGGCCCGCTGGTGATTCCGCAGAACGCCGAAGTGCTGATCGGTTCCGACGGCACGGTCACTGCCAAGGTCGGCAATCAGGCCGCGGTGCAGGTCGGCCGCATCAAGCTGGTCAATCCGCCGGCGGCGGAGCTGACCAAGGGTGCCGATGGGCTGCTCAGGCGCCGTGACGGCGAGCCAGCCGACAACGATGCTGCGGTGCGCGTCGTCGATGGCGCGCTGGAAGGCAGCAACGTCAACGTCGTCGAGGCAATGGTCGGGATGATCGCGCTTTCGCGCCAGTTCGAGCTGCAGATGAAGCTGTTGCAGAACGCCGAAGGCAATGAGCAAAAGGCAGCGCAGTTGCTGTCGTTGAGGGGTTAAGCGCGTTTTCGCGCGCAGCCCTACGCAGGAGTCTGAACATGATTCGTTCGTTGTGGATCGCCAAGACCGGGCTCGATGCCCAGCAGACGCAGCTGGACACGATCTCGCACAACCTGGCCAACGTGGCCACCTCGGGCTACAAGCGTTCGCACGCCGTGTTCGAAGACCTGCTCTATCAGAACATGCGGCAGGCCGGCGGCCAGCAGAGCCAGCAGAACCAGTTGCCGACCGGTTTGCAGCTGGGTACCGGCGTTCGGCCGGTGGCCACTGCGCGCATCTTCACGCAGGGCAACCTGCAGCAGACCGGCAACGTCTACGACATCGCGATCAACGGCAACGGCTTCTTCAACGTGCAGTTGCCCGATGGCTCGACGGCCTATACGCGCGACGGCTCGTTCCGCATCGATGCCACCGGCCAGCTGGTCACCTCCAACGGCATGCCGATGACGCCGCCGATCGTGATCCCGCCCAATGCGCTGAGCGTGACCGTGGGCGCCGACGGCATCGTGTCGGTGACGCAGGCCGGGCAGGCCAATCCGGTGCAGGTCGGGCAGATCCAGTTGACGACTTTCGCCAATCCCGCCGGCCTCGACCCGATGGGGCAGAACCTGTTCCTGGAAACCGCCGCATCGGGCACGCCTACCGTCGGCGGCCCGGGTACCAATGGCATCGGCGTGCTCAATCAGGGTTACGTCGAGACCTCGAACGTCAACGTGGTCGAAGAACTGGTGGCGATGATCCAGACGCAGCGCGCCTACGAGATCAATTCGAAGGCGATCCAGACCTCTGACCAGATGCTCGGCCGTCTGTCGCAACTGTGAGGCAGGCCATGATGAATCGCTTCGTTTCCGGCATCGCCGGCCACGCCGCACGGCGCCTGCTGGGCGCAGCCGTGCTCGCGCTGGCTGCCGGTTGCAACACGATGACACCGAAGGTATCGGTGCTGGAACCCACCAGCGTGCGCCCGGAACCGACCACCGCCACCGCCGCGGCCATCTCCGCGTCGCGCGCGCCGCAGGCCAACGGTGCCATCTACCATCCATCGAGTTTTCGCGGCCTGTTCGAAGACCGCCGCGCACGGCTGGTCGGCGATCTGCTGACCATCCAGATCCAGGAGAAGACCTCGGCGCGCAGCAGCTCGAACAGCTCGCTCGATCGCAACAGCTCGATCGATGCGTCGATCGCCAAGCTGCCGTTCGTCAAGGGCACGTCCAGCCTGATCCCCAAGCTCGGCGTGGGCGGCAGCTCGGCCAATACCTTCGAAGGCAAGGGCGAGACCGGTTCGGACAACCTGTTCTCCGGCACCATCGCCGTCACCGTGGTCGAGGTGCTGCCCAACGGCAACCTGGTGGTGTCGGGCGAGAAGCAGGTCGGCATCAACCAGAACGTCGAAGTGCTGCGCTTTTCGGGCGTGATCAACCCGGCCACCGTGCTGCCGGGCAACGTCGTCACCTCGACGCAGGTGGCCGACGCGCGGCTGGAAGTGCGCGGCCGCGGCGACATGGATCGCGCGCATACGGTGGGCTGGCTGTCGCGCTTCTTCCTGAGCTTCCTGCCGATCTGAGAGGGGGCGCTAGATGATCGAACGAATCGCAAACCCCTTCCAGAGCGCAGCCGCGGCCGCCATGCGCCGCTGCGGACGCGCCGCCTTGGCGGCGGGGCTGGTCCTGCTCGCCGCCGCGGCAGCGCTGCCGGCCGCGCAGGCTGAACGCATCCGCGAGCTGGCTACGGTGCAGGGCGTGCGCTCGAACCAGTTGATCGGCTATGGCCTGGTGGTCGGCCTGGACGGCAGCGGCGACCAGACCACGCAGGCACCGTTCACCACGCAAAGCCTGCAGGCGATGCTGTCGCAACTGGGCGTGCAGTTGCCGCCCGGCGTCACGCCGCAACTGCGCAATGCCGCCGCGGTGATGATCACCACGCAACTGCCGGCCTATGCGCAGCCGGGGCAGCTGATCGACGTCACCGTGTCGTCGCTGGGCAACGCCAAGAGCCTGCGCGGCGGCACGCTGCTGCTGGCGCCGCTGCGCGGCGCCGATGGGCAGGTCTACGCGATGGCGCAGGGCAACGTGGTGGTCGGCGGCGCGGGTGCCTCGGCGGCCGGCAGCAAGGTGCAGATCAATCATCTGAGCGCCGGCCGCGTGCCGGGCGGCGCCACCGTCGAGCGCTCGGTGCCCAACCAGACGCTGGCCGGTGACGTGATCCACATCGAACTGAACGAAACCGACTTCGGCACCGCCCGGCGCGTCGCCGAGGCGATCAACGGCCGCGCGCTGCCGGGCCTGACGCCGACGGTCGCCGCGCCGATCGCGCAGGCGCTGGACGCGCGCGTGATCCGCGTCAAGATGCCGCCCGACGCGTCGATGCGTGTGCCGTTCCTGGCTGAGCTGGAAAACCTGCCGATCGAGCTGGCCAGGCCGACCGCCAAGGTGATCGTCAACGCCCGCACCGGCTCGGTGGTGATGAACCAGTCGGTGACGCTGGCCCCCAGCGCGGTGGCGCACGGCAACCTGTCGGTGACCGTGCAGTCCACGCCGGTGGTGAGCCAGCCGGCACCGTTCTCTCAAGGTTCGACGGTTGTTGCCGAAAAGGCGGATATCTCGATCCGGCAGGATGGCGGCGCGCTGATGATGCTCGAGGACTCGGCCAAGCTGGCTGACGTTGTCAAGGCACTCAACAGCCTGGGCGCCACTGCGCAGGATCTGATTGCGATCCTGCAGGCGCTGAAGGCCGCAGGAAGCCTGAAAGCGGAGCTGGAGATCATTTGATGGCCTTGCCTTCGGCAACGAGTCAGGGATTGGCGCTCGACGGACGATCGCTGGCCGCATTGCGCCGCGACGCGGCCGCCGATCCCAAGGCCGCCGTTCGCCAGGCTGCCGGCCAGTTCGAGGCGCTGTTCATGCAGCAACTTCTCAAGAGCATGCGCGCGGCGCTGCCCAAGAGCGGTCTGATGGACGGCCCGGGGCAGGACATGTACACCGGCATGCTGGACCAGCAGTTGTCGCAGTCGCTGGCCAATCGCCCGGGCGGGCTGGCCGACATGATCGCGCGGCAGTTGTCGCGCCATCTGGGTACGCAGGCGCAGGGCGCTGCGGCAGCGGCCGGAGCGAGTGCGGCCGGCGGTGCGGCGCAGCCGGCCACGGCCGCCGACGCGGCCGGGACAGGTGCGGTCCGGGCAGGCACGGCTGGCGGCAGTACCTTTGCGCTGGGCTCGGCGTCTGCTGCCGGCTCGGCGGCACGGATAAAGACCGTCAGCTTCGGCCCGGCTGGCCTGGCGGCCGGACTGGCCGCGCGCAACGCCCGCCAGGCCGGCGCGCAACGGCAGTTCGACGCGCAGGCCTCCGACGAGTTGCGCCGCTCGCTGTCGCAGCGGCTCGACGGCAAGCAGGCCGCTTTCGTCGAACGCATGTGGTCGCACGCGCAGGCCGCCGAACGCAGCACAGGCGTGCCGGCGGCCTTCGTGGTCGGCCAGGCGGCGCTGGAATCGGGCTGGGGCAAGCACGAGATCAAGCACGCCGACGGCCGCAGCGCGCACAACCTGTTCGGCATCAAGGCCGGCAGCAACTGGAAGGGCGCCACCGTCGACGTGACCACTACCGAATACGTCGACGGCCAGCCGCGCAAGACGGTCGAACGTTTCCGCGCCTATGGCTCGTATGCCGAGGCGTTCCAGGATTGGTCGCAACTGATGTCGCGGCAGTCGCGCTATGCGCAGGTGCTGCGCGCCAGCGACAGCGTCGAGGGGTATGCGCAGGGCATGCAGCGCGCCGGCTATGCCACCGATCCGCGCTACGGCGACAAGCTTGAACGCACGATCAACCAGGCGCTGCTGCTCAAGCGGCTGACCGTGTGAAGGGATAGAAGACATGTCAGTGCTCAGCGTCGGGCAAAGCGCATTGATGGCCGCCTATGCACAACTGCAGGTGACCGGCCACAACATCGCCAATGCCAATACCGTCGGCTACAGCCGCCAGGAGGCCGTGCTGTCGACCGCCGGCGGCCAGTTCTCCGGCAGCGGCTTTCTCGGCATGGGCGTGAACGTGCTCACCGTGCAGCGCAACTATGACCGCTTCCTGACCAACGACCTGCTCGCCGCCACCTCGGTGGCGAACGCCGACAGCACGCGTGCCGGCCTGCTGTCGCGGCTCGACGACCTGATGGGCGACACCGACAACGGCATCGGCGTGGCGATCGACGATCTGAACCTGGCGCTGGCCGACGTGGCCAACAACCCAGGTGATGCCAGCGCGCGGCAATCGGTGCTGTCGCGCGCCGATGCCTTGGCGCAGCGCATACGCGGCCTCGATCAGCAGATGCAACTGGTCGCGCGCGAGACCAACGAGCGCATCCTGCAATCGGCCAGCTCGATCAACAGCCTGCTGGATCGGGTGGCGCGGCTGAACAACGAGATCTCGTACAGCTCAGGCAGCGGCCAGACGCCGAACGATCTGATGGATCAGCGCGACCAGCTAGTGCTCGAGCTGAACAAATACATGAAGGTGACCACCTTCCCGCAGAGCGATGGTTCGCTGTCGGTGTTCACCTCGGGCGGCGAAGGACTGGTGGTCGGCGGCCGCGCGGCGAAGCTCGAATCAGAACCTTCGCCAGGGGATTCTTCCAAGCAGCGGCTGGTGCTGGTCAACGGCAGCACGCGCTTGCCGCTGGATGCCAACTCGCTGAACGGCGGATCGCTGGGCGGCCTGGTGCAGTTTCGCGACAACGATCTGGAAGCGATGCGCGCGCGGCTCGGCCAGCTCGCCGCCGGCATCGCCACGGCGTTCAACCAGCAGCAGGCGCTGGGCATCGACTCCACCGGCGCCGCCGGCCAGGCGATGTTCCGGCTGGGCCAGCCGCAGGTCGGCGCGCATTCGGGCAACCTGGGCGATGCCACGCTGCAGGCCACGATCGTCGACGGCACCCAGCTCGATGCCAGCGATCTGTCGGTGAGCTTCGACGGCAGCCAGTACGTGGTGTCGCGCGTTTCCGACGGCGTATCCCAGAGCTTTGCCTCACTGCCGCAGACGGTGGGCGGGGTGCGGCTGGAAATCACCGACGGCAGCATGGCACCCGGTGATACGTTCCTGGTGCGCAGCGCCACCGCGCTGGCGAGCGGCTTCTCGCAGGCCTTGTCGTCGGGTTCGCAACTGGCGGCCGGCTATGCGATGACCACGCAGCTCGGCAGCGGCAACACGGGCGACGTATCGGTCAATGCGTTCTCGGTCGACACGGCCGATGCCAATCTGACGCAGCCGGTGACGATCACCTTCGACGGCGCTGGCGGCTTCAGCGTTAGCGGCACCGGTACCGGCAATCCCACCGGGCTCACTTATACGCCGGGGATGACGATCAGCTACAACGGCTGGTCGATGACCTTGCGCGGCGCGCCGAAGGCCGGCGACACGATCGAGCTCGTGCCCACCGCCAACCCGGCGCAGGACAACCGCAACGCCAAGGCGATGATCACGCTGTCGAACCAGCCCAAGGCCGGCGGCGCCACCTTCAACGAAGCGTTCGCGACCATGCTCGGCGACGTCGGCGTGCGCACGCAGTCGGCACAGGGTTCGGCCGAGGTGTCGGCGGCCCTGCTGTCGAGGGCGACCGCCGCGCAATCGGCGCAGTCGGGCGTGAACCTCGACGAAGAGGCGGCCCGGCTGATGCAGTTCCAGCAGATGTACCAGGCCGCTGCCAAGGTGATCCAGGCAGCGCAGGGCATGTTCGACACCTTGCTGGCTGCGACCAGCGGCTGATTGCCGCTCCGGTTCGCAGTGATGCACGCAACTTGATCCCGATCGATACGCAGGAAGCCGAAGATGGTCAGAATCTCCACCATGTATGCGTTCCAGCGCAGTCTCGATGCGATGAACGACCGGCGCACCTCGCTGCTCGGCGTGCAGGAGCAGATGGCCACCGGCAAGCGGCTGAATTCGCCGAGCGACGATCCGGTCAACGCCGCGATGGCAGAGCGCACGCGCGCGCAGGTGGCGCGCATCGAGCTGGAACGGCGCATGATGAATCACGCCAGCGGCATGCTGGCGCAGGCCGAGAATGCGATGGGCAATGCCGGCGAAGTGCTGCAACTGGTGCGCGAGAAGCTGGTCGCCGCCGGCAGCACCACCTTGTCGCCGCAAGATCGCGCACTGATCGGCCAGCAGGTGCGGCAACTGCGCGATGAACTGCTGTCGATCGCCAACCTGCGCGACGGCGCAGGCGGCTACGTGTTCGGCGGGCAGGGCACGGCCGATGCGCCGTTTACGTCGGCGGCCACGCCCACGTTCGGCCCGAACGCCGGCGAGCAGAGCACCGGCACCGATCTGAGTTTCACCACGGTGCAAGACGGCCGTGCCATCTTCCAGGATCTGTCGGCAGGCGGTACGCCGCAGAGCATTTTCAAGACGCTCGATGACGTGACGGCGCTGCTCGAAGACACCAGCGCGCCGTCGGACACCGTCATCGCCGGCGTGCAGACGGCGATGTCGGGCGTCGACAATGCGATGGAGCGCCTGCTGCTCAAGCGCACGCAGGCAGGCGAGCAGTTGCGCGCGCTGGAAAGCCGCGCCAGCCTGCTGGAAACCGGCGAGTTGCAGGCGCGCGGCCAGCTTTCGGATCTGGTCGATCTCGACTATGCGGCGGCGATCAGCCAGTTCCAGAATGAGCAGACGGCGCTGAACGCGGCGATGTCCACGTATGCGCAGATTTCGCGCATGAGCCTGTTCGATTACTTGAGATAGAGGGGGCTGTCATTCTCGACTCCGGATCGCGTGCGCTGGCCGTAACGGGCCAGCATCTCCTGCAGGCGCTCATCGGTTACGAGCCGGTGATCGACCAGCGGCGCAACGCCGTGGCTTTGCGCATGAACATACAGCCTGTCGCCGCTACGCCGAACACGGCGGCGCTGTATCGCGAACTGGCGGGATTGTGGGTCGATGGCGGCAGCCCGATCGTGCTGAATTCGACTGCGCCGATCGATGAAGAGCTGCTGTCGGCAGCGCCGTTGAAGCATCTGTGGATCGAGGTGCCGGTGGCGATGACCGAAAGCAGCGACGGCCAGGCACTGCTGGCGCAGTTGCGCCGCCACGGCTACACGATGGTGCTCAGCGGGCGGCCGCGCAGCCCCTTGCCGCCCGATCTGGTGCCGGCCTTCCAGATGTCGGTGATCCACATCGACGACGACCGGCGCGCGCAGAACGGCGCCTCGCAAGCGCCGCCGCCCGGCGTGCGGCGTTCGATTCCATTCGTGCAGGCCGGCGTGCGCACCATCGCGCTGATGGAGCAGTGCTTCTCGCGCGGCGCCTATGCAGTGATCGGCTGGCCGATGGACGATGCCATGGAGCATGCCAGCCGTGGCAATTCGAATCCCGATTACGCCACGATCATCGAGCTGATGTCGATGATCGAGCGCGACGCCGATCCCGGCGAAATGGAAAACCTGATCCGCCGTGATGCCGCGCTGGCCTACAAGCTGCTGCGCTTCATCAACTCGCCCGGCTTCGGTCTGTCGGTGGAAGTGCAATCGTTTCGCCATGCGGTGATGATGCTCGGTTATGGGCGCCTGAAGCGCTGGCTCGCCTTGCTGCTGACCACGGCCTGCAAGGATGCCAACCTGCGGCCGGTGATGGTGGCGTCGTTTCGGCGCGGCGTGTTCCTCGAACACCTGATCGGCGCCGATCAGGACACC
>JAFKGG010000486.1:0-1633 GCA_017307915.1 Burkholderiales bacterium
GGCAGCTCGCGAATCTCAGCCCATAGCGGGTCGGTGTGAGCGTTGCTCACGATCACCGGCTGGCGGCGCCATGCGGCCGTGCCGCAGGAGCCGGCGCTGGGGCCGATCGGCAGGCGCTCCAGCCCGCGATTGAACTCTTCGGGCATGCCTGGCGCGGCCGCCAGGCTCAGGTGAGCGCCGTTGGCGGCGAGCAGCAGGATCGAGCAGTTGGCGCCGGGCAGCAGTTCTTCGGCGATGTGGCAGGCCGAGTGCAGCAGGCGATCGAGCGAGACGCCGTCGGCGAGCATTTCCAGCAGGCGCTTCTCGCCGTCGGCGAACTGCGACGGCGCGGCGCTGGGCATGCGCGCCGAAAGCTGCAACAGCGGTTGTTCGCCATCTGTGATGCGCACCGCCGTCAGCTCGACTTCGATCGACACGCCGTCGATGCGTACCAGCGTATGACGTGCCGGGCCGTAACCGCTACCGCTGCCGAACGGGCGCGCCATCGCACCGCGGATCGGCTCCAGCGAGGCGGGGTGAACGAATTCGAGCAGCAGGCGGCCCGCCAGCTTGCTGGCCTTGGACGCGCCCAGCAAGCGCGCGGCGGAGCGGTTGGCATAGACGATGCGCTCATCGAGCGCATGAATGACCGCGTCAGGAAGGCTTTCGAAGCAGCGCTGCAGATCCAGCGGCACCGTGGTGGCCATTGCTAGCTTCGGCGAAGAAAACATGGCTTGTCGTATCCGTGAGCGCGTACCGGCGCCATGGATCGAAGCCTAGCCGAAAGGGGCGTCGTCGCCCGTTCAATAATTCCTGTTTCCGCGCTGCCGCAGGGCCGCCACCACGCCACTGGCATGGGCAATGCGCCGACCTGGGCCGCCATGATCTGGTAAAACCGTTGCATCATCCCCACCTTCTGTTGCTCTGCACAAACCGTTTGTCGAGACCCTTTGATCAGTGACGTTTTTTCTAGGTCAACTAGGGTTTTCCCGGTATAATGCACTGCAACATAAGGAGATTGTCATGAGCCTCGTTTCTTTCCTCCCCCTCGTTGCCATCGTCGTTGCTCCGCTTGCCGTCGGTTATCTGTTCGTCAAGCTGCAAGATCTGCTGAGCAACGTCAGCCCGGCCGATCACGACCAGTTCGTCGCCGGCTGAGCGATGCCGGTGGGCATCGGCCGCCTTGCCGAGGCGGCGCTGGGAACGGGGCGATATCGTATGCGATGTCGCCCCGTTCGTTTTTGGGGTGGTGTGCGCGGCCCGGGTACGCAGGATCCCGCATAGCGCGCGTGATAGCGTTGCGCATTCGGCTTTGTCCACCGGTTTTCAGTCTGCGCTGCCATGACCCTCCCGCCTTCCAGCTCCTCCGCCAAGCCTTCCGCAGCCATGGTCGCCGCGTCGGCGTCGGCTGATCCGATCGCTACCCGCCTTCTCGGCTCCGCCGGCCTGTCCAGCAGCGCGCTGGGCTTGGGCTGCATGGGCATGAGCGAGTTCTACGGCAGCATCGACGAAGCCGAGTCGATCGCAACCATCCAGCGTGCGCTCGACCTGGGCGTGACCCTGTTCGACACCGCAGACATATACGGCTATGGCGACAATGAGCAACTTCTCGGGCGTGCACTGGCTGGCCGGCGCGAGCAGGCGCTGGTAGCCA
>JAFKGG010000486.1:1697-15997 GCA_017307915.1 Burkholderiales bacterium
GAGCAGGCGCTGGTAGCCACCAAGTTCGGCATCCTGCGCAAGCGCGACGATCCCGACTATCGCGGTTTCAGCGGCAAGGCCGACTACGTGCGCCAAGCCTGCGACGCATCGCTGCAGCGGCTGGGTCTGGACGTCATCGACCTGTATTACGTGCATCGCATCGACGACCAGGTGCCGATCGAGGAAACCGTCGGCGCGATGGCCGATCTGGTGCGCGCCGGCAAGGTTCGCTACCTGGGCCTGTCCGAGGTCGGCGAACGCACCTTGCGCCGCGCCCACGCGGTGCATCCGATCAGTTGCGTGCAAAGCGAATATTCGCTGTGGAGCCGCGACGTCGAAGTGCTGTTTCCCGCGCTGCGTGAACTGGGCATCGGCTTCGTCGCCTACAGCCCGCTCGGGCGTGGTTTTCTGACCGGCGCGCTGAGCAGCGCCGGCGAGCTGCCGGCCGATGATTTCCGCGCCGGCCTGCCGCGCTTCCAGGCGGACAACTTCGAGCGCAACCGCCAGGCCTTGGCCGGGGTGTTGCAACTGGCCCGCTCCAAAGACGTGACGCCGGCGCAGCTCGCGCTGGCGTGGGTGCTGGCGCAGGGCGAAGACATCGTGCCGATCCCCGGCACCAAGCGGCGCCGCTATCTGGAACAGAATCTGGCCGCTGCCCGCCTCACACTCGACGCCGATGATCTGGCCGCGTTGGCCGCGCTGCGGCTGGACGAGGCCGTGGCCGGCACGCGTTACGGCAACATGGGATTCGTGATGCGCGAGTCGGCGTGAGCTGACGAGAGGTCCGGCGCGGCCGGCAGGGTGCATGGCCTGGTCGAGCCAGTACCGCTTCTGCGCGTGTAGCGACCGGCTTGCAGCGCCGCCCTCGTATCGGTATGGTGGCGGGCGCGCGCCGCGCTTGGTTTTGCCCGCCATTCAAACATGCTGCGTTTCCTGATTCTGTTCCTGCTGATCCAGATGTCGCTGTTCGGCCTCGAACTGTGGCAGCCCGTGCATCAGGGGGTCATCGTTCCCTTCACCGCGCTGATCGCGCACGTCAGCGCCACGCTGATGCAGGCGTTCGACCCCGACGTGATCTGGCACGGCGTGGTCATCCAGAGCCGCCAGACCGGCTTCGGCGTATCGATCGAGGCCGGCTGCAATGGCGTGGAAGCCTGCATCGTGCTGATCGCCGCGGTGCTGGCGTTTCCGGCGCCGTGGAAGAGCAGGGCGCTGGCGCTGGCCGTGGGCCTGATCGCGGTGCAGGCGCTGAACCTGGTTCGCATCATCAGCCTGTATTACCTGGGCAAGTGGAACATCCCGGCCTTCGGCCAGATGTCGCTGTTCGAGTTTGCGCACTTGTATCTGTGGCAGGCGCTGATCATGCTCGACGTGCTGGTGGTGTGGCTGCTGTGGGTGCGCTACCTGGCCGCGCGCGGCCAGTTCCGGCTGGGAGCACGACGTGCGGCTTAGCCTGCTGGGTGGTTTTCTGCTGCGCGCGATCGGCTGGCTGCTGGTCTGCACGCCGATCTGGTATGCGGTGTCGCGCTTTGCCGCGATGCCGGTAACCTGGCTGTGCATGCTGGCCAGCGATACCGTGATGCCCGGTTGGACGCGCGGCGTCGAACAGGAAGGCACCACCTTGACGCTGCTGACCTCGCTGCGCGTGATGGGCCTGCCCGGCACGCCGCCGGGCAGCGTCGCGGTGCTCAGCCCGGCCGCCGACTTCCTGATCTACGGCTATGGCCTGCCGCTGCTGTGTGCGCTGCTGCTGGCGGCACGCGCGCGCTATCCGTTTCGCAAAATGTTGATCGGCGCGGTGGCGCTGCTGCCGTTCCAGGCCTGGGGCATGTGTTTTACCTGGCTCAAGGAAATCGCGCTGACCTATGGGCCGCAGGCGGGCTTCTCGCCGCTGTCGCAGGCTTTGGTGGCCTGGTCGTATCAGTTCGGCGTGTTGGTGCTGCCCACGTTGGCGCCGGTGGCCTTGTGGATTGCGCTCGATCGGCGCTTCCTATCGACGATGGTGATCGAAGCGGCCCTTGAAAACGCGCCGCCCGAGCAAGCCTCGCCGGCTGCTGCAGCGGCAGCCACGGCCGAGGATCACGTGGCCACGGCCGAGCCGGTGCAGCCGGCGTCGCAGGCCGGGCTGCGGGCGCGCAGCGAATAGGCCTACCACGCCGCCATCGGCGCCCGCTGCATGGTCATGCGCTCGGCCGCGGCTGGCCGGCTGCGCGACGGCGTCATTTCCTCTGCCGCGAAATCGTCGACGGCGATGATCTGTTCGACCAGATGCTCGCGCTGTTGCCAGGCGGCTCGCTGCTGCTGCGGCAGGCTGGCCAGATAGGCGTCGCGCGTGGCGGTGTCGTGCCGTGCGATCTTGCGCAGCGCCTGATCCACCTCGATCAATCCCGTCGATAGCGCCAGGGCGCGTTCGATCTGCGCCAAGGGTTCGCGTGAACCGGTGGCGCGCGGCAGATACATCGTGCGGGTGAGCCGGTCGCGCAAGGCACCGGGCGTGAAGACCTGATCGGCGGCGTCCAGCCATTGCTCGTCGTCGGGGGCCGCAACGGCTACGCCGGTGGGCAGCGCGAGCCGCCTGAAAGCGCGCAAGCGCAGCGGCGCGTTGTCGAAGAACGCGCTCAGCGCGCGATACGCTTCGTGCAGCTCGCGCTGCGCCGCCAGCCGCGCCAGATCGAGATCGTCGATCTGGCGTCCTTCGATCTCCCAGCGTTGCAGCGCGCCGCAGGCCATGTACAGATGCGACAGCACGTCGCCGAGCCGCGCCGATTGCAGTTCCAGCCGCTTCAAGGACGAGCCCAGCACCCCCATCGCCAGGTCGGCGGTGAGAGCAAAGCGCGCCGACAGCCGGCTGCAGGCTCGCCATAAATCGTCCAGACCGCTGTAGTGCGCAGGCGCCGCGGGCAGCCGCGCCAGTCCCAGCGAGCGGCACAGATTGCCCAGCGCATGGCGCAGATGGCGCATCAGCAGCCGATCAAACTCGGCCAGATCATCGGCCTGCGCCGCCGCCATTTCGTGCTGCACGAACGGATGACAACGCACCGCGCCCTGGCCGAAGATGATCAGGCTGCGCGTCATGATGTTCGCGCCCTCGACCGTGATCGCGATCGGAATCGTCTGATACGCCTGTGCCAGGAAGTTGCGCGGCCCTATGCAGATGCCCTTGCCGCCGAGCACGTCCATGCCGACGTTGACCGCCTGCCGCGCCGCTTCGGTCAGGTGATATTTGAAGATCGCCGAGGCCACTGCCGGCCGTTCGCCGCGGTCGAGTTCGGCATGCAGCAGGCGTCGCGCGCCATCTTGCGCATACAGCCGCGCCGCCACGTCGCCCAGCGGCTGCGCCACGCCGTGAAAGCGCCCAATCGGCAGGCCGAACTGCTGGCGCAGCATTGCATAGCCACCCACCGAGCGCAGCGTCAGCATCTGCGTGGCGATGCCCAGCGACGGCAGCGAAATACCGCGGCCGGCGGCCAGGCATTCCATCAGCATTGCCCAGCCTTTCCCGATCTGCGCGCGGCCGCCGATCACCCAGTCCAGCGGAATGAATACTTCATCGCCTTCGTTGGGGCCGTTCATGAAGGCCGCCGTCAAGGGCGCATGGCGGCGGCCGATGCGCACGTCGGGATGCGAGGTCGGAATCAGCGCGCAGGTGATGCCAAGATCGGTGGCGCCGCCCAGCAGCCGGTCGGGATCCGCGGCACGAAACGCCAGGCCTAGCAGCGTCGCCACCGGCCCCAACGTGATGTAGCGCTTGGACCAGGTGATGCGAAAACCCAGCGTCTCGACACCGTCGCGCAGCTCGCGCACCACGCGGCCGATATCGGGGATCGAGCCGGCATCCGACCCAGCCCATGGACTCGTGAGCGCGAAGCAGGGAATTTCTTCGCCGCTGGCCAGCCGCGGCAGATAGCGATGCTTTTGCTCTTCGGTTCCGTAACGCAGCAGCAGCTCGCCCGGGCCGAGCGAGTTGGGCACCATCACCGTCGTGGCCGCGGTAGCGCTGCGGCTGGCGATCTTGGTCACGATTGCCGCTTGTGCCGAAGCCGAGAAGCCCAGTCCGCCGAATTGCCTTGGAATGATCAGCCCGAAGAAACCGCGCTGCTTCATGAACGACCATACCTCGGGCGGCAGATCGCCTTGCTGGCTGATCCGCCATTCGTCGAGCATTGCGCACAGATGCTCGGTTTCCACCCCCAGGAAATTGCGTTCTTCGTCGGAAAGCGGCTCGGCGCGCAGTTCATTCAAGCGCCGGTAATCGGGCCGACCGCTGAAAAGCTGAGCTTCGAAACCCACCGTACCCGACTCGATCGCGGCGCGCTCCGATTCGCTGATCGGCGGCAAGGTTTTCCGGAACCACCGCAAAACATGCCGCGTGATGCAGACGCGGCGCACAGCGGAAACGCCGAACACCGCGGCTAGCACGGCAATCACAACAGCGGCAGTAATCCACATTCGAAATCCTTGTGGCAACGATCAAAAAGCAGAGTGTCCTGTGCACTTTGCTTGCGGCGAGCAAGCGATATGCCTGGGAGGGGCCTACGATGGCTTGTGTCCGAATCAAGATGAAACTAGAATAAAAGTCTTGATAAGGACTCAAACGCCGCGCGCACCATGGCCATCAGGCTTGCCCACTCGGACCAGAACAGCGATCACAGTCGCCTCAGCGCTGCCGGCATCCGCGCCTTCTGCCGCTTGGCGGGGCTGTGGCAGCTTTCGGTCGAGCAGCAATTGCGGCTGCTCGGCGAACCGGGGCGTTCCACGTTTTTCGCCTGGCGCAAGCATCCGGAAAAAGCTCATCTGTCGCGCGATACGCTCGAACGCATTTCATGCCTGCTGGGTATCTACAAGTCGTTGCAGATCCTGTTCCCTGATCCGGCTGCTGCCGATGCCTGGGTGCACAAGCCGAACAGTGCGCCGCTGTTCGGCGGTGCCTCGGCCCTGCAGCGCATGCTGGCAGGCAATCTCGGCGATCTGTACGCCGTGCGCCACTATCTCGATGCCGTGCGCGGCGGCGGCTGGGCGTGAGCGCAGCGACTATCGAAGCGCCGCCGCTGCGGCGCGTGCAATGGCTGCCGGCCTGGCGCATCGTGCCTACGCGCTATCCGTCGGTCTTCCTGTTCGATCGCATTGCTGACGCCGATGATTTCGACGCGCTGTATGCGCTCGAAGCGATGACCAACGATCGCATTCGCGACGAAACCGGCCTTATTGAACTGGTGCCAAGGGAACAGCGCGTCTTCGGTCCGGGCAGCGGCCCGATCATGGCTGCCTTCACGCACCTGAATCCGTCGGGCAGTCGCTTTTCAGACGGCAGCTACGGGGTGTTCTATGCGGCGCGTGAACGCGCTACTGCGGTAGCCGAAACCTGCTTTCATCATGGCCGCTTTCTGGCCGCCACCGCAGAGGGCCCGATGCATCTGCCGATGCGGCTGTATCGGGTCGACATCGATGCACGGCTGCATGATCTGCGCAAGCGACCGGCCGACGTCGATACGGCGGTGCACGATCCGGACAGCTATGTCGCTGCTCAGGCCTTGGCGCGAACCCTGCGGCAGGCGGGTTCGGCCGGCGTCGTCTATCGTAGCGTGCGGCATGCCGGCGGCCAATGCGCAGGGCTGTTCACGCCAAAGGCGGCGAGCAACTGCCTGCATGCCGCCTATCTGCTGTACGCGTGGGACGGCACGCGCTTTGCCGATGTCTATGAAAAGCTGGAGCCGCCCGGCTATGACGCGGAACAAGCTGTGCCGGGCGGCCGAACGCGATAAGGCCGCTTGGGGCGCAGCGGTCAGAAAACGCCGAACAACTTCAGCAGGATGATCACGCTGATGGGCACGCCCAGCAGCCATAGGATGATCGAGCGCATGAGGTCTCCCGGTCGAAGCGCCGGTGCGGAGTGCGCCGGCCAGCCACGATCAGCAAGACGGATGCCCAGGCGCCGGAGCGGTTGGGCCGTGCTTGCGAGGGATAGGGTGGGGCAGGGTTCGGGCAGTGCGGCTCAGGCTGTGCTTCGCGGGGCTGCGCTTCAGATGAGCAGGTTGAACATGCCGTGGTCCTGCATCTCGTTCAGGCGTTCTTCCAGGCGCGACGCATTGTAAGTGTGGCGCACCACGCGCAACTGCATCGAACGCAGCAGCGCTTCGACATCGGAATCCACTGCTTCCGACATCACCACCGCTACCGAACAGGCACGCCCGTGCAGGCGCAACTGTTCACGCGAGTCGCCCTGGCGCCAGAAGCGAAGGTCGAGCTTGTTGCGCATTGCCTCGCCCAGATGCACCGCGTCGGCCGGCGAAATGCCAGCGATCAGCACCTTTGGGCGTGGCGATGCCACCGGCGAGGGCGCCGGGCCTGCATTGGCCTTTGGCGATGCGGCATTCGCCGGTGCGCCGCTTTGTGCCTGGTCGAGCGCGCGGCCCATTGCCGAGGCGAACAGCGCCGCCAGCTTGTCGGCCACGCGCGGGCTGGACAGCGCGCGCAGGAGAGCGGCTTCGATAGGGTCGGGCACGCCGCCCGCTGCTGTGTCCTGCCCGTCACCGGGTGCTGCCGTCGGCTGCAAGTCGCCGGCTTGCGTCGGCGCTTCGTCGATCTCGCTGCTTTCCAGAGGCAGCGGCAGCGTGTCGGCGCCGTGGGCCTCGACCTCGTCACCCGCTGTGCCGGCATCGGTTTCAGCCACGGCGTCATCGGCGACCTCGGCACCCAGTGCCGGCATGTAGGGTTCGATGAACTCGCGCACCGTGGACCAGGCCGCCAAGTGTCGTCGTCGTTCGGGCGGCAGCGCGGTCTGGGCGCGATCCATTGCCTGCAGCTTCGATAGTCGAGGTTCGGCGCGCAAGACCTCGGCCAGTCGCTGCGCCAGCGTACGGCGCTCTTCTATGGTCCAGCGAATGCGTTTCTTCGGGTCGCTCATAAGAGGGGAAGGCGAACAGACAAGCCCATGGCAGGTTAGGGAGCTTCGATAAGCAGCTAAGGCAAGCCGGTCGGCTGCCCGCGGGGCCGTGTAGCAAGTTTGTCCAACGGCGGAAATGGTTCCGGACCGCCGGGGCCCCGCGATTGTATCCAGGCAGCAGTTTACCCCGCTCGGCGCCGCCCACCCGGCGGGTACCCGCGCGGGCCGTTGCGGTTCGCCCTGCACGTCGAGCATTCTTTGATGTTTATTTTAGTCATTGCATTTTAAAATGAATAATCTAATAATGTCGCCATGGGACGACATAGAGCATTCGATCGCGACAAGGTGCTGATGGCGGCAGCCAATGCCTTCCGCATGCACGGTTACCGCGACATCTCCATTGTTGAACTCGAGCGCGCTACGGGCTTAGTCTCAGGCAGCATCTACAACGCCTTCGGCGACAAGAAGGGCCTATTTCGGGCGGCGCTCGAGCACTACGTGCACGGCTTCGTTGCCGAAAGAATTCGCCGCTTCGCCGGCAGCGGCGCCACGATCGATGATCTCGAGGGGCTGTTCCTGTCGGTGCTGGAACCGCCATTGGCCGATGGCTTCGGCTGCCTGGTGACGAATTCGATCATCGAGTTCGGCGGCGAGAGTGGGTCGGCAAGCGAAGGCATTGCGTCGACGATGACGCTGCTCAAGCAGGCTTTCCAGGACGTGCTGACGCGCGAGCTGGGCGCCGATGCCGCAGCGCGCTCGACCATGCAACTGATCACCCTCTATCACGGGATCCTGACGCTGTCGCGCAGCGGGATGCCGATGGCAGAGCTCACCCTGGCCGTGCACGCCACCTTCGCTCAGTTGCGGGCGCAGCGGCCGAATCAACCCCCACTTTCGCGCAAGAAAAGGACGGCGACATGATCGAAATGGTCACACCCCAAGGCTTTCCGAACCTGCCTTATCTGAGCCCGGGCGCCCTCGTTACGGCGCCGCAGCGCACGCTATACATTTCCGGCCAGGTCGGCGTGGATGCCGCGGGCCAGGCCGGCCAGGACATCGGCGAACAGGCACGGCTTGCCACGGGCAATGTGAATGCCGTTCTGGCCGCAGCCGGGATGAATCCGAGCAACCTCGCCAAGGTCACGATCTACTTGACCGACGAGAGCGACATTCCGGCCTTCATGCAGGCAGCGGCCGGGGCGCTGCCATCGCCGCCGCCTGCTACGACGCTGCTCATCGTCAAGGGGTTGGCCGCGCCGAACCTGCGGGTCGAAATCGAAGCCGTTGCCGTCAGTTGAGCGGCGAACGAGGGCAAGGGCAGGGCAGCGCGACCGCTTTCGCACAAGTGCTGAAGAACCGCGAGCGCACTGCCCCGCAGCGCACGATCAGCAGCAGCTACGGACGCCCCAGGCCGCGCTTCTCGAACCAGTGATGTGCGTAGGGGTTCGCGTTGTACGGTGCGATCTCCACGTATCCGTTGCGCGTATAAAGTGCGCGGGCTTCGGTGAGATTGCGATGCGTGTCGAGCTGCAGGACGTTTACGCCGGCAGCGAGCGCATGGGATTCGAGCGACTCCAGCAGGCGCTGAGCGATGCCCAGGCCGCGCGCGGGCGGGGCAACCCACATGCGCTTGAGTTCGCCGTAGCCGTTGCCTTGGATCTTGAGTGCTCCGCAGCCGACCGCTTTGCCGTCGAGCCGGGCCACGACGAACAGCCCCCACGGCGGAACCAGCTCTTCGGGATTGGCTGAAACGCTGAGCCCAGGGTTGAATCCTTCGTCGAAGCGCTGCTGCAACTCGTCGAAGTACGACCGGATGCAGGCCTGTGCCTCGTCGCTGAAAGGATCCGCCGGTTCAATCTTCACGGCATTGGCGCGTAGCAGGCGTTCGATCTTGGTCTGCTCGTCATCCATTTCTCTGACCATAGTCAGATGGTTTTGTTCCGTCAAGCAGCGTGGTGGTGTGGGTGTCGCGGGCAGATGGTGTGGAGCCGCAGGAGGTTGAAGAGCACGTATTGGAGCTGCTTTCTTAATCTAAGATTTGACATAATATACAAAGACTATTGAAAATAGTTGTTTCAATAGTTTTTGTATATCCATCTGCCGGTAGCGCGCTGCCGGTGATCAGAACGGCTGCTGTCGTAGCGGTCGCAAGCTTCTTCCACAGTCCGCCTTTTTCCTTCGCTAGTACAGCGATGTGATCTTCGCCGACGTATTCAGCGATCCATGCGAGGGCGTCGTCAGGGATGGCGCGACCGCGTTTCCAGTTGCTGACTGCCTGCTCTTTCTGGCCCAGCAGTTCTGCGAGCGCACGCGCGCTTCCTGCTTTTTCGATTGCTTGGGCGAGTAGTTCGCTTGCCATAGTTAAACACCTTGTTTAGACTAAACGAGCCGTTTAGATGCATTGCACTCGGCGGCTTGAATCGTAACCTTAACAAGGGGTGAAGTCATGCAAATGGCCATTCAAATCCTCCGCGTCGACGTGCGGTCGGGGGTGAGCAAAAAGACCGGAAACGCCTACAAGATGGCGGAAGCGCAGTGCGTATTCCATGCGCCGAACGTCGAAACCGGTGTGATCGAGCCGTCAGTGGGCCGGCTTCTCTTGCCGCGCGGGCAAGAGGACGTCAGGCCCGGTCACTACGAGGCCGTCTTCACGTTGCGGTCGAGCCTTGAGGGCAGGGTGGAGGCCGTCATCGCCCGGCTGCAACCCGTCGAACAAGCCAAGCCGGCGCGGGCGGCGTGATGTCGGCGCGCACTGATGCGGTGGTCATCCGCGCGCCGTCGCAGATGCTGACGCCGGCGCAGTTGATCGCGCTGCGCTTCACGATGCAGCGCTATCGCTGCGACACGATCGCTGGGCTGGTCGAAACGCTGCTGATGCGCGAAGTCACGCGCGAGGTTGATCGGCTCGCGAAGGGTGATTACCCAAGGATGGCCGTATGAGTCGGCACGAATTCAGTGACGGCGTCGCACGCGACAGGGCGGTTGTTGAGATTAACCGCGAGCTGGATCGCTTTTGCCGCTGCTGTTCGCGTGGCGGTGCGGTTCGGCTGCAGGCCAGCATCCGTCGTCGGGTCGCCGAGGTCCATCGCTCAGGGTTGATCACGGCCTCCGAGCGCGGGGCGGTCGAGCGTGAGGCCGCGCGGTTGGCGGCGGGCTTTCAATGATCTGCGCAACGCAGGATGCATCGGGCGCGATTTGGGTGGTCGTTCCGACGCCGACGCCGGTCGATGCATCGACATGCCCGCTCGTAGTAACGATCTACGAAGAGGCGATGAAGTCTTCGATGTTCCATTTGACGATGGAGCAAGGGGCGCAGGTAGGCGCTGCGATTTTGCTCGTTTGGGGGGTCGCCTACGCCCTTCGGATGATTGCGGATTCGATCCGCACGACATGGAGTTCTAACGATGAAAGCTCTTCGTAACAACGCGCGTCGCCTGGGTCTTGGCGTCAGCGCGGCAATGCTGCCGGTGCTGTCGCACGCTCAATCGACGGGTATCGACGTCTCGGGCGTGGTCTCGGGCATCGGTGACGCGCAGGCGCCGATCGTCGCGATCGGTTCGGCCGTGCTGCTGGTTCTGGTGGCAGTGGCCGTGTTCAAGTGGATTCGCCGCGCGATGTAAGCGCGGGGTCGGCGTCACGGTGCGCAACGGGACGTGGGCGGGCGCTTCGGCGCCCGTTTCCTTGTAGGGGAGGGCAGGGCATGCCGGCGGTAGTGGTTGCAATCGAAATGGGGGCGACGTCAGTGACGATCACGGCGTCAGCGGTGCTGCTGGTGTGGCTGGCTGTGCGTGCGTACCGGTGGCTGAGGAAAGCCGTATGAGGAGCGATCGTGGAATGCGAGCTGCTTGGGACGTGTGCCAGGTCAACGGAGGTGGTGATGGAAGGGTGGTTGTTGCTGGTGGCGGTGCTCGGTGCCGCGTGGATTCTGTTTGGCGGGCGCTGATCTGGTTCGTCGTCGGCGTGCTGCTGGGAGGCGCGTCAACCGTGGTACTGGCGCAGGTTGGATCGCCTGCTGATTACACGGTCCCAGCGTCGGTGCGGTGGGAGGTGTCGAACATGCCTGTGTGTCCGGGTTTGTTCATGACTGCGCCGTTGGCTGGTATTTGTGTTGGTTCAAATGCGCCAGATACGCCGCCGTATTTTTTTGATGATCGGCCCGGCGTGTCGTATCGGCTGGTGAGTGGCGTTGAAGTAGTGACGGGTGGGTTTGATTCGTACTCTCAGCTAGTGGCTCAGCGGCCTGAGTATTACGTTAGTAAGAACAATCCGACGGAGTGGCGTACTCGGGCCAATATATTTAGGCGATTTGTATGTGGCGGGGGTGAACAGCCTATAGAGCGTGCTGGTACGCCGGCGGGTTCGCTCTGGTGCAAGCCGGTCAATTGTCCGCCGCCGCGCGTCTGGAGTGACGAGGCGCAATCGTGCTTGTGTCCGATAGCGCCGGGGTTTTCTGAAGGTGACTATGACTCGGTATGCGAGCTGTTATGCAAACCGTTGGATGTGACGTTGCGCGGCGTGAGCGGTCCGGGGACGTATTGCGATTTTCGTAATCTCGGCGGCTATTGCGAGGTCGCGTCGTCGATTTGTGTTCGTCAGCAAGATGGGTCGAAGTTGTGCTATGCGTCGCGTTCGGGGCGTAAATGCGATCCCAGTAACTATGCGTCGGACCATCAGACGAACAGCGAGAGCGACGAAAAGCCCAAGGATGATGAAGCCGATTGCGTGAAGCGCGGCATGTCGCTGGGTACGGTGAACGGTGTCACGACGTGCTTGCCACGCGGCACGCCGGGCGCGAATCCAACGGAGTCCGAAGGCGAGACCACGACGACGCGAACCGAGCCCGATGGCTCGAAGACTGAGACCCGCACGCGAACTCAAGTCACAACGAATACCGATGGAACGATTACGGTAGTTCGCACCACTGAGACGACGACGAACAAGGGCGAGGCGAACGAAGATACGAAGACGGAAACAGAGGGCACTACCGGGACGCGGGCTGAAATTTGCGCAGCGATGCCGGAGCTAGCGGCATGTCGCAGCGACGGCAAGGGTACGGGCGGCGGTGCGAGTGGTGACGGGGATGGTGGTGGCGGCGATGCGTCGTTCGGCGGCTCATGTGAAGCGCAGTTCACGTGCGAGGGCGATGCGGTGCAGTGCGCGATTGCGCTGGAACAGCACAAGCGAAATTGCCAGATGTGGGAGTCGAATTCATTGTCGGAGTTGGGAAAATCCATCTTGGAAGGTGCCGATCCGAGGGCGACCGAGTTACCCGGGCCTGATGGCGTGAAAGAGGAATACGACATGTCGGCGCGGTTGCAGGTTGGCGAAGCGCCTGGGGCATGCATTAGCGATCAGACGTTCGAGTTGCCGTTTGGAAAGTCGCTCACGGTGCCGTGGTCGTTGTTCTGTGGGGCGCTCGATTTTGCAGGCTTGGTGGTCTTGTTGATCGCGCTGGTAGTGGCGCTGCGTATCGTCTTCTCATAAGGGGGTTGTGATGATTCAGGAATGGATTGCTGCGTTGCTGGGCGGTCTGGTTGAAATAGCCAAGAGCGTGGTAGGCCGGGTGATGCTGGCGCTGGGCTTTGGCTATGCGACCTTCACGGGCTTCGACGTGATGATTGACGGTGTCAAGGATACGGTGCTTGGGGCGTTGGGATCGATGGAGTCGTCGGGGGTGCAGGTGTCGCAGGTGCTGGCGTCGTTGCGCATCGGGCAGGCCGTATCGTTGATCTTCGCGGCGATCACGACGAAGCTGTTCATGTCGGGCTTGATGGGCGGTGTCATTGCTCGGTGGGTGCTGGGGCGAGGCGGTGTGCAATCGGGCGGCGGTGAAGAATGATCCACTTGATCACGGGCCAGCCTGGGGCGGGTAAAACGCTCTATGCGCTGTGGTCGATGTTGGCGCTGACGAAGGCAGAGCCGCATCGACCGGTGTTCTATTCGGGGATCTCCGATCTGAAGGTGGACGGCTGGCAGGAGGTCGAAGCCGACAAGTGGCAGGATTGCCCTGAGGGGTCGATCATCGTGATCGATGAGTGCCAGCGGGCGTTTCGGCCGCGTGGCGCCGGTCAGCAGGTTCCTGAGCATGTGTCAGCGTTGGAAACGCATCGGCACCGTGGCATCGATCTGGTGTTGATCACGCAGCATCCAATGTTGGCCGATCAGAACGTGCGGCGGTTGGCGGGACGGCATTCTCACGTAATGCGCAATTTCGGATTGCAGCGTGCAACGGTGCACGAATGGGCTGAGGTCAAGGTCAACCCGGATCAGAATCGGTCGGGCAGCGTGCGGCGCGAGTGGGCGTATCCGAAAGAGGTGTATGCCCTTTATAAATCGGCCGAGCTGCACACGGTCAAGCGCCGGGTGCCGATGCGGTTCTGGTTTCTGCTGCTGTCGCCGCTACTGATTGGTGCGGTTGCGTGGTACGCATGGCAGGGCATTGCCAAGTTCGGGCGTGCGGCCGATCAGGCGTCGTCGCCGCTGGTGGTGCAGGGCAAGGGGTTGCAACCGGCAGTGCAGGGCGTAAGAGCCGATTCGGCCGTAGGAGTTCGTAAATCGCCTGCCGTGGCAACTGCTGATTGGTTCACGGCGCGCATGCCACGCGTGGAAGGGCTCGCGCATACAGCGCCGGCCTATGACCAGGTGACGGCGCCTATTGAGGCACCGATTCCCGTGGCGTGTATCGCTTCGGCAAAGCGTTGCGAGTGCTGGTCACAGCAGGCGACGCGCATGCAGATGCCGGAGTCGATGTGTCGGCAGATTGTCGCCAATGGTTACTTCGTCGATTGGCAGGTTGTGTCGCGTGAAGTGCGCGAACGGCGCAGCGACCTATCGGCCGCCGAAGCGCCGGCTGAGCGGTCGGTGAAGGTTGCCGCATCGGGCGATTAGGCGATCGTGCGTAGTTTCGTGATCGTGTCTGCGTTGAACCGGTTGTATTCGTCGAAATTGATCAGGCCGAGCCGATGCGCCAATTGGGCGGCGCCATCGATCGCTGAGGCGGTGAGCATCGCGCCCTGGTGGTCCTGCTTTTCCATTGCCTTGATTCGCTCATTGATCAGTTCGATCGTGGCATTACGCTGGGTCTTTTGGGCTTTGGTCATGGTGTGCTCCGAGCGGTTGGCGAGGTCGAAAATCGATCCTCTCGCTCGGACCCCTTGCTCCCGCCCTCAAGGGCGGGCGGGGGGTGGGTGGGGTGCTGTAGCGCAGTTAAAGCCGGTGGTGTACCGGCCGCGTGTTAGATCCCCCCACAAGTCCCCCTCGCAAAGCTTGGGGGGCTTGTGGGGGGATCTGCGGCCGGTACGTCGCAGATGCGCGAGTGGTGTTGCGCCGATCGCGTCGAGCGGCCGGCATGACAGTGCGCAGCGCTGGCGTGGCGGATGCGGCGATCGGTGCGGCCGAAGGCCAGTGGCTTTATCGG
>JAFKGG010000291.1 GCA_017307915.1 Burkholderiales bacterium
GAAGTGTCCGACGAAATGTCCTGGCCGCGGTCGTCGACGACGTCGTCGAACCAGCCGCCGAAGGGCCGCTCGGCCGGCGCGGGGACGTAGGCGGGCAGCCGCAGGCCGCTGAAGCGGCTGCGGCGATCGGCGTCAGACGCCCGCTTTCGGCCTTGCGCTACTACCGCTCTCCTCCGGCGTCGGGTGCCGGCGCTTCGCCGGTCGTTTGCAGATCATCGGCCAGCGGCTCGGCGCCGGGCTCGTCCGAGGGCACGCCCTGGTGCTCGGATTTGCGCAGGCGTTTTTCCTCCTGCTTCTGTTTCTTGGCAAGCTCGCGCTGCCGCTTGGCGAAAGCGTAGTTGGGCTTCGGCACGTCGGCATCCTGTTGAAAGTCGCTGGTGCCTCAAGCGTAAGCGATCGGCCGGTTTTTCGGAAATGCCCGCCGATCGGAGGAGTTGGCCGCGCTGGCCGGTGCCCCTGTTCAGCGAGGTTTGGCGGCCCTACTCGACGATACGTCTGCGCAGCGCCTTGATCTGCCCGTGACGCACCTTTTCATCGACGCGGCGCGCCCGGGCACCGCGCGTAGGCGCCGTCGGCTGCCGCTCGGGCGGCTCGTAGGCGGCCAGGTCGACCAGTGCCTGCAAGCGCGCGACGGCATCGACGCGGTTGCGCTCCAGGCTGCGGAAACGCTGTGCCTTGATGACGATGACGCCGTCGGCGCTGATGCGCTGATCGGACAAGGCTGCCAGGCGGGCCTTGATCGGCGCGGACAGCGATGAGGTTGCGATGATGAAACGCAGTTGCACCGCGTTCGACACCTTGTTGACGTTCTGCCCGCCGGCGCCTTGCGCACGAATGGCGGTGAACTCGATCTCTTCCTCGCGTACGCGCGGGGCTTCGCCGTGGCTCATCGCGCTCCCGACCTCGATCCCGAACTCGACCTCGATTGCGCCCGGCGCCCGCCGGCCAACAGCAGCAAGGCCAGCACACCGCCCAGCAGCCCCCAGAACGGCGCGCCGATGCCCGCAAGGCTGACACCCGACGCGGTGATCAGGAAGGTGATCAGCGCCGGCTCACGCTGGGTTTCGTCAGACAACGCCTGGGCCAGCCCGCCGCCGATAGCGCCGAACAGCGCGATGCCGGCGATGGCCATGATCAGCTCGCGCGGGAAAGCGGCGAACAGTGCGGCAACGGTGGCACCGAACAAGCCGATCAGCAGATAGAACACACCGGCAGCCACCGAAGCCACGTAGCGCCGCGCCGGGTCTTCGTGCGCCTCGCGGCCCATGCAGATGGCCGCGGTGATGGCAGCCAGGTTCAGCGCATAGGCACCGAACGGCGCCAGCACGAAGCTGGCCAGGCCGGTCCACCCGATCAGCGGTGAGATCGGCACCGAATAGCCCGAAGCGCGGATCACCGCGGCGCCGGGCACGTTCTGCGATGCCATCGTGACGACGAACAAGGGCAGCGCAACGCCAACCAGCGCCGCCGCAGAGAACTGCGGCGCCGTGAACACCGGCGTGGCCAACGCCAGCCGCAACTCGCCCACATGCAGCAGGCCACGCGTGCCGGCCACCACCAGGCCGGCCAACAGCGCCGCGATCACCGCATACCGGGGCCACCCGCGACGCGCCAGCAGATAGACGGCGAACATGGTGAAGGCCAGCGCAAACTGCGCGTTCATTGCCGCGAACACGTCGAGCCCGAAACGCAGCAGCACGCCGGCCAGCATGCCGGCGGCGATCGAGATCGGAATGCGGTTCATCACGCGTTCGAACCAGCCCGAGAAACCGGCCAGCATGATCAGCAGCGCACAGACCATGAAGGCGCCGATCGCCTCGGGCATCGATACGCCGGAGACGCCGGTGATCAGCATGGCGGCGCCGGGCGTGGACCAGGCCGTGACCACCGGCACGCGGTAGCGCAGCGACAAGCCGATGCAGGTCAGCCCCATGCCCAGGCCCAGCGCGGCCATCCACGAACCGATGGTGACCGCATCGGCACCCAGCGCCTGCGCCGCCTGGAACACGATGACGGCCGAGCTGGTGAAGCCGACCAGCACGGTGACGAAACCGGCCACCACGGCGGAAAGGGATACATCACGCAGCAAGGACATCGGCAGGCAGCAGCGGGCGGGAAACGGCAGAGGATGACTCTGAAGGCAGCCGCCACCTTACTGGGCCGATGGCCGATTCACAAGCCG
>JAFKGG010000292.1 GCA_017307915.1 Burkholderiales bacterium
GAATGCGGCCGGCGGTGCGCTCGTCGAGTTCGACGGCGGCGCGCAGCGCGCGCGCAAAGGCCTTGAACACGGTCTCGCACTGATGGTGCGCGTTTTCGCCGCGCAGATTGTCGACGTGCAGCGTGACCTGCGCGTGGTTGACGAAGCCGTGGAAGAATTCCTGCGCCAGATCGACGTCGAAGTTGCCGATCATCGCGCGCGTGAACGGCACGTGCCATTCCAGCCCCGGGCGGCCCGAGAAATCGATGACCACGCGCGTGAGCGCTTCGTCGAGCGGCACGTAGGCGTGGCCGTAGCGGCGGATGCCTTTCTTGTCGCCGATGGCGCGCGCCACTGCCTGGCCGAGCGTGATGCCGATGTCTTCGACCGTGTGGTGCGCGTCGATGTGCAGGTCGCCCTGGGCCTCGACTTCAAGGTCGACCAGGCCGTGACGCGCGATCTGGTCGAGCATGTGGTCGAGGAAGGGCACGCCGGTGGCCAATTTCTGGCGGCCGGTGCCATCGAGGTCTATGCGGACCCGGATGCGGGTTTCGGCGGTATTGCGGCTGACTTCGGCGGTGCGCATGGCGAATGGTTTACAGGCTGGCGCGCAATGCATCGACCAGCTGACGGTTTTCGTCGGGCGTGCCGACCGTCAGCCGCAGGCAGTTGCGCAGCAATACGTGCATTCTACCGACGTCCTTGACGAGCAGTCCGGCCGCGAGCAGGTTTTGCAGGGTTGCCGCGCTGTCGGGCACGCGGATCAGCACGAAATTGGCCTGCGACGGGAATACGGCACAGCCGGGCCGGGCGGCCAGCAGCGCCGAAAGTTGCGTCAGCAGCGCGTCGCGATCGGCGCGCAGCCGCGCGGCCTGGACGTCGAGCACGTCGAGGTGGTCGAGCGCGAAGCGCGCGGCGACGTCGGTCAGCACGTTGACGTTGTACGGCGGGCGTACCTTGTCGAGCTGCGCCAGCCACGGCTCGGCGGCCGCCAGATAGCCCAGGCGCAGGCCGGCCAGCCCCAGCTTGGAAACGGTGCGCAGCACGGCCAGGTTGGGGAATTCGGGCAGCCGCGGCATCCAGCTGCGCTGCGCGAACGGCTGGTAGGCCTCGTCGATCACCACCAGGCCGGGCGCGGCGCGCAGCACGGCTTCGATGGCGGCCTCATCGAAGCAGTTGCCGGTGGGGTTGTTCGGGTAGGCCAGCCAGACCACGGCCGGCCGGTGCTCGGCGATCGCGGCCAGCGTGGCGGCGGCATCGAGCTTGAAATCGGCCGTCAGCGGCACGCCGACGAAGCGGCTGCCGGCCAGCCGCGCCGACACCTCATACATGACGAAGGCCGGCAGCGGCGCCAGCACCACGGCGCCGGGCCGCGCGGTGGCCACCGACAGCATCGTGATCAGCTCGTCGGAGCCGTTGCCGAGCAGCACGTCGAAGCCGTCAGGCACGCCGAGCCTGGCGCGGATCGCGGCCTTCAGCGCGCCGTAATCAGGTTGCGGGTAGCGGTTCAGCTCAGCCTGCGCCAGCCGGCGGCCAAGTTCGGCGCGCAGCGGCTCGGGCAGCGGATAGGGGTTCTCCATCGCGTCGAGCTTGACCAGGCCGGCCGACGACGGGACGTGGTAGGCCGACATGGCGAGGATGTCGGAACGGATCAGGTCGGCGGGGCTAAGGGCGCGCCCAGAGCCGGCCGCGCCGCTGGTCGCAGCATCCGTCCGCCGCCCGGTCCGCTGTTCGGTTCGCCGTTCGGGCTGCTGATCCATGGCGGAATCAGTCGCTCAGCCGCATCTCGGCACTGCGCGCGTGCGCCTGCAGGCCTTCGCCATGCGCCAGCGTCGACGCCAGCCGGCCCAAGGTCTGCGCACCGGCTGCCGACACCTCGATCATGCTGGAACGCTTCTGGAAATCGTAGACGCCCAGCGGCGACGAGAAGCGCGCGGTGCGCATCGTCGGCAGCACGTGATTGGGGCCGGCACAGTAATCGCCCAACGCCTCGGAGGTATAGGGGCCCAGGAACATCGCGCCGGCATGGCGGATCAGCTCGGCCCAGCGCTGCGGCTCGCGCGCCGAGATTTCCAGGTGCTCGGCGGCGATCTGGTTGGCGATGTCGCAGGCTTCGGGCATGTCGCGCACCACGATCAGCGCACCGCGGTCGGCCAGCGAGGTGGCGATGACGTCGCGGCGCGGCATCGTCGGCA
>JAFKGG010000487.1 GCA_017307915.1 Burkholderiales bacterium
CAGCGTCACCGCCATCAGCACGCCCAGCAGCGCTGCCAAGCCAGCGCCCAGTAGCCCCGCGCTCGAATCCAGCCCCTGCGGCAGCGGCCGCGTCGCCAGCGATGCGAATTCGGGCAGGCTGGTCAACACGAACCAGGTGCCGATCGAAGCCAGCGCGATGGCGATGACGATCAGCTTGCCCAGCTCGACGGCGCCGCGCACCGAGAAGATGCGTCCGATGCCCTTCATCGGGCTGAGCTTGCCCAGGTCCATCGACAATGGTTTGGTGGTCAGCACCACGCCGCCCGGCACAATGGTGCCGGCGATCGCCGCCAGCGCCAGGCCGCCGACCAACGGCAAGGTGGCGATCAGTGCGTCGGCCGACAGCGCGCCCAGCATCGCCGGCAGCCGCTCGGGCGCCAGCGCCTCGACGCGGCCGAAGCTCAGTCCCTTGCGGATCAGGCCGATCGCCGCACGGCCCAAGGCCGGGCCGAACGCGATGGCGGCCAGCAAGGCCGAACCCAGGATGACGAAATGACCCAGATCGCGCGAACGTGCGACCTGGCCATCCTCGCGCGCCTTCTGCAGGCGCCGTTCTGATGCGGGTAGTTGTTTATCTTCCCGACTGACGTCTTGATCGGCCATGTCGCCCGTGAATCGGTCTTCGAAACCATGCTTCGAGACCGCATCATCGCGGCGGGTCGGAAAACTTAAGTGAAGAAAAGCGGGCCGCCGGCCGGCTTATTCGCCGGCCTGGCCGCGCCGCAGCCGTGGCTCAGAAGCCCAGGCTTTCGAGCAGGTCGTCGACCTGCGACTGGTCGGTGACGACGTCGCTGCGCTGGGCGACGTTCATCGCCGGGCCGTTGAGCCAGCCCGGTTCGATCATCGAGCGCTGCGGCTCGGGCGTAGCCTCGACCAGCAGCTTGAGCAATTGACCTTCGAGCCCCTGCGCCAACTCGACCACCTTGCAGATCACCTGCCCGGTCAGGTCATGGAAATCCTGCGCCAGCATGATCTCGGTGAGCATGCCGTTGGTGCGCTCCGAAGTCTGCTCGACGTGTTCGAGCAGGTTCAGGATCGAGCCCGTCGATACCGCCTTGACCGGGTCGGTCTTCAACTCGGCGATCGCCCGGCGCGCCCCGTTGGCTAGCGAATCCTGCTCGGCGCGCGCGCGATCGACCGAATTGAGCACTTTCTCGGCAGCCTCTCCGGTCAGTCGCTGGATGTACGACAGGCGCGTTCGTGCATCGGGCAGCGAGTTCATCGCCGATTCGATGTCGCGGTCATAGCCCAGCTCGCGCAGCGCGTCGTGCAGCGTGCGCGTCAGCGAGCCCAGACGCTGGTAGACGTCCGGCTGCTCGGCGCCGCCGCGCGGCGCGGCGCCCGCCATCGACGAATGCTCGGCCATCGACAGATTGACGTTCATGGCAAATCCTCGTTCTTTGTTCTTGTCTTGTTCAAGGAAGGGTCAGCGCTTGCTGACTTTCTCGAGGATCTTCTGCACCTTCTCTTCCAACGTCGCCTTGGTGAACGGCTTGACGATGTAACCCGAGGCGCCGAGCTGCGCGGCACGCACGATGTCTTCCTTGCGCGCCTCGGCGGTGACCATCAGCACCGGCAGGTGCGTCAGCGTCGCGTCGCCGCGGATGTTCGACAACAGGTCGAAACCGTTCATGTTCGGCATGTTGATGTCAGACACAACAAAGTCGAACGTGCCCCCCTTGAGCTTGCCCATGGCCGCCTGCCCGTCCTCGGCTTCGTCCGCGTTCGGATAGCCGATCTCCTTCAGCAGGTTTCTGACGATGCGCCGCATGGTCGAAAAATCGTCGACGATCAGAAACTTCATGTCCGTACTCCCGCTCATGCTGCCACCTCGACAGTCGTCACTTTCATTGTCGGTACGCCACGCTCAAGGCTTGGCCGCGCCCGCTTCCTGTATTCCGTTGCCGATCTCGGCGCCCGCCACGGCCCTCTCGACCGTCTCGCTATCGGAGGCATCCACCTCGATGCCGCGCTTGACGCGCGCCTCGGCGTCGCTGTTGAGCACGACGATGCTGATGCGCCGGTTCATCGGATTGCGCGGATTCTCGGCGTCGTACATCACCGTCGAGCCCAGTCCGATCACGCGTACCACCTTGTCTTCGTCGATGCCGCCGGCCACCAGCTCGCGCCGCGACGCGTTGGCCCGGTCGGCCGACAGCTCCCAGTTCGAATAGCCGCGCTCGCCGCTGCCGTACGGCGCCGAATCGGTATGGCCCGAAATGCTGATCGGGTTGCGCACGCCGTTCAACACCTTGCCGATCCCGCGCAGCAGCTCGCGCATGTAGTCCTTGACCACGGCACTGCCGATGTCGAACATCGGCCGGTTCAATTCATCGACGATCTGGATGCGCAGGCCGTCATTGGTGATGTCCAGCTTGATCTGCGAGCGGAAATCAGACAGCTTCGGGTTCTGCGTGATCACCTCTTCGACCTGCGCCTTGAGCTTGGTCAGCCGCGCGTTCTCGACGCGGCGCAGCTCGGCGCGCATCGCCTGCAGATTGACCTTCTTCTGCGGGTCGGGCATGTCGCCACGCCGCTCGGCGCCCACCGTGCGAGTCAGATCGGTGCCGCCGCCCTGGATCACCGACGAGGCATCGCCCGAACCCGAACCCCCCGACAGCGCCACCTTCAAGGGCGAATTGAAATAATCGGCGATACCCTGCAGGTCACCCTTGGTGGTCGAGCCCAGCAGCCACATCAGCAGAAAGAACGCCATCATCGCCGTCACGAAGTCGGCGTAGGCGATCTTCCAGGCGCCGCCGTGATGGGCGGCGTGGCCGCCCTTCTTGATGCGTTTGACGACGATCGGCTGAACCTTCTTTTCACCCCCGGCCATGCTGGTCCCCGATCAGGCGCGTTTCTGTTTGACGTGCTCTTCCAGCTCGGAAAAGCTGGGGCGCTCGGTCGAATACAGCACCTTGCGGCCGAACTCCACGGCGATGCCCGGGGCATAGCCTTGCATGCTGGCCAGCAGCGTCACCTTCACGCACTGCAGTTCCTTGGTCGCTTCGTCCACCTTCTGCTCCAGCAGCGACGACAGCGGCGAAACGAAGCCGTAGGCCATCAGAATGCCCAGGAAAGTACCGACCAGCGCGTGCGCGATCATCTCGCCCAGCACCGCCGGCGGCTGGCCTACCGAGGCCATCGTGTGCACCACGCCCATCACCGCAGCCACGATCCCGAACGCCGGCAGGCCATCGGCCACCTTCTGGATGGCCTGCGCCGGCACCATCGCTTCGTGGTGGTGGGTATCGATCTCGTTGTCGATCAAGGTCTCGATCTCGAGGGCATTCAGGTTGCCCGACACCATCATCCTCAGGTAGTCGGTAATGAATTCGACCAGATGATGATCGGCCGAGACCGATGGGTATCGTTTGAAAATCGGGCTTTCATCGGGCTTATCGACGTCGCTCTCGATCGACATCAGGCCTTCCTTGCGCGCCTTCGACAAGATGTCGTAGAGCAAGGCCATCAGCTCCATGTAGCGGGCCTTGCTGTATTTCGAGCCCTTCAGCACGGCTGGCAGCGCCTTCATCACAGCGCCCAGCACTTTGGACGAATTCGAGACGACGAAGGCGCCGAGCGCGGCGCCGCCGATGATCAGCAGCTCCAGCGGCTGGAACAAGGCGCCCAGGTGCCCGCCGGCCATGGCGAACCCCCCCAGCACCGAGGCAACGACAAGGACGTAACCGATGATGACGAACATGCGCGACGAAACCCTGGAAGGAGAACCGGCTCGATCAGCCGAACCGCATCACCTCCCCTTTTCGTCTTCAGGGCATCGTTCTTGAGCGAACCGGCATGATTACGCAGCATACCTGCCGCAAATCAAGCTTTCGCACTGTCTTCAGGCCATCCGGCCCCTTGCACACGCCGGCCGTCAGCACGAGCGCCGGCGCATGTGAAAAGCGGCACCCAAGTGCCGCTTTCCGGAAGAAGCGGCACATCGTGCCGCTCGGCGGTATGCCCCGCTGAGGCTCAGTGGATGGCGCCGGCCCGGCTGGCCTTGCCGGCGCGCGCCGGCGGCTGGCATAGCCCGCAGACGTAGCCGGTCTCGATCTCGTAGGCGTGATTGACGAAGTGGCCGCCGCAATGCTGGCAGCGCGTCATCGTCAGCATGCCCGAATCAATGAAGCGCACCAGCCGCCAGGCGCGGGTCACCGACAACAGCGGCTCGACGCCGTGCGCCGACACCTCGTTGGTATAGAGCTGGTAGCCCTTGATGATCGCCTCGACATCATCGATCGCGCTGGTCTTCAGCAGATAGCCGTAGATGTTGATGAACAGCGACGAATGGATGTTCGGCTGCCAGGCCATGAACCAGTCGGTGGAAAACGGCAACTGGCCCTTCGACGGCGACTTGCCGGCCACTTCCTTGTACAAGCGCAGCAGCCGTTCGTACGGCAGCGCGGTTTCGGCCTGCAGCATCTGCAGCCGCGCGCCCAGGTTGATCAGCGAGATCGCGCGTTGTACCTGGCGGTTGTCTTCCAGCAGACTGCGAGCGCTCATGACTGGATCGCCTCGGCGTAGTTGCCGGCCATCAGAATGCTGGCGTGCAGGCGCGCCGCGCTGCGCTCGCCCTCATGCTCGGTCGGACGACCGTGGTCGGTCAGCAGCGACCACACCATCGCATCATCGAAACGGAAGCGGCACATCAGCATGTTGGTGGCAGCCGCCTTGACCATCTGGCTGGGCGTGAGTGCGTCCAGCAGGCCGGCGGTTTCCTCGGAAATGCCCAGGCGGTACAGTGCCTGCGCTTTGTCGGCCCGGATCAACCGCTGAGCCAGGATCAGATAAGACAGGTTCGCGTCCCGGATTTCAGACATCAGTCGTTCTTCGATTTGCATAAGATTCTCCTGGTCGGCTGTCGCACTGTGTTCGTTGAGTGGGCACAGTCTCGGCCAAGGCCCGGATTTCTTGAATCCGAATTCAGCTCGACTTGATGACCGACGAATTCCGCCGCGTGTAGGAATTCTTCCTATGCCGGCTGCCGGCATTTCCGAGGAAAAAGTTCCTCTTCTGCAATTCCCGCACTAAAGCCCCTTCAAGGGTGGCCGATATCCAGGCACCGGGGCACGCCCCGATGTCCGCCGAGGGCCGCAAACTGAACTGCCCAATCGGCCCTCAACGTTACTGAACAAGGAGCTCGGGAAATGGCACAAGTCATCAACACCAACCTGCTGTCGCTCAACGCCCAGCGTAATCTCTCGTCCACCCAGGGTGTGATGTCGCAGGCGATCCAGCGCCTGTCGTCGGGTCTGCGCGTGAACAGCGCCAAGGATGACGCCGCCGGTCTGGCGATCGCCGAACGGATGAACGCGCAAGTGCGCGGCATGAACGTTGCGATCCGCAACTCGAATGACGCGATCTCGCTGTCGCAGACCGCTGAAGGCGCGCTGGGCAAGGTCGGCGACATGCTGCAGCGGATGCGCGAACTGGCCGTGCAGTCGGCCAACGCCACCAACGGCACCGACGACCGTGAAAACCTCGACTCCGAATACCAGCAATTGGCTGAGGAGATCGGCCGCACGCTGACCAGCACGCGCTTCAACGGCAAGGACATCCTGGCCGGCGACGCCGGCTCGCAAGTGTTCCAGGTCGGCGCCAACAACGGCGATACGATCACGGTGACGACGACCAACATGTCGACCAACGCCGACATCACGGCCGTGACCGGTGGCGACCTGACTTCGGATACCAACGCGAACACCGCGCTGACCAACATCGATACCGCGCTGACCACGCTGAACAAAGAGCGTGCGATGTACGGTGCCGTGCAGAACCGGTTCGAATCGGTGGTCGCCACGCTGCAGGTGTCGGTCGAGAACCAGTCGGCTGCCCGCAGCCGGATCATGGACGCCGACTTCGCGTCCGAGACCGCGGCGCTCACCCGCGCCCAGGTGCTGCAGCAGGCCGGCACGGCGATGCTGTCGCAGGCCAACTCGTTGCCCAACAACGTGCTGTCGCTGCTGCGCTGATCGAAGCCGCCCGCCCCCGGTGCACACGCCGGGGGCGCGGCCAGGCGCCTTGCGCGCCGCTTACGCCAGGGAAGGCTCGCCGCCGCCGGTCTGGAAAAAGGCCGGTGGCGCGCCGTTTTTCGGCGCATCGCAACGCGCCCGGCTTGGGCAGACTGCACCGGACCAACCGTCATAGGAGCCGGAAAGTGCCCCAAGTCATCAACACCAATCTGATTTCGCTCAATGCGCAGCGAAACCTGAGCACGACGACGGGGCAGCTCGCCCAGTCCATTCAGCGTCTGTCGTCAGGTCTGCGCGTGAACAGTGCCAAGGACGACGCCGCTGGCCTGGCGATCGCCGAACGGATGAACGCGCAGGCGCGCGGCATGACCGTCGCGATCCGCAACGCCAACGACGGCATCTCGATGGCCCAGACCGCCGAGGGCGCGCTGGGCAAGGTCGGCGACATGCTGCAGCGGATGCGCGAACTGGCCGTACAGTCGGCCAACGCCACCAACGGCACTGACGACCGCGCCAATCTCGACGCCGAATACCAGGAACTGGCCGGCGAAATCGGCCGCACGCTGTCGAGCACGCGCTTCAACGGCACGGCGATCCTGGCCACCGGCGGCACGCAGGTGTTCCAGGTCGGCGCCAACAACGGCGACACGATCGCGGTCACTACCGGCAACATCGCCGCGAACGCCGATATCACCACCGTGACCAGCGGCGGCATCACCACCGATACCGACGCCAACCAGGCGCTGCTCGACATCGATACGGCGCTGAACACGCTGAACACCGAACGCGCGCTGTATGGCGCCGTGCAGAACCGCTTCGAGGCCGTCATCTCGACGCTGCAAGTGTCGGTCGAGAACCAGTCGGCCGCCCGCAGCCGGATCATGGACGCCGATTTCGCGGCTGAAACCGCGGCGCTCACCCGCGCCCAGGTACTGCAGCAGGCCGGCAATGCCATGCTGTCGCAGGCCAACCAGCTGCCCAACAACGTGTTGCGGCTGCTGCAAGGCTAAGGCTCAACTCGCGGCAGCCCTCAAGCTGCCGCCGATCGTGCCGAATAGACGGTTTGGACACGGGCGAACACCGTTCGCCCGTGAGCTTGGCATTTCAGGAATCCAATCATGGCCACGATCTCTGCGAGCAGCAGCATCGACGTCAGCGGCATCGTCTCTCAACTGATGCAGATCGAGCGTCAGCCGTTGACGGCGATGAAGACGACGCTCACCGGCATCCAGACCAAGCTGTCGGCTTTCGGCAAGCTGCAGTCGGCGCTATCGGCAATGCAGGACGCCGCGCGCGCACTGACGCGCACCGACACCTGGCGCGCCGCCAAGGCGACCAGCAGCGACGAAAGCGCGATGACGGCCACCGCCGGCAGCGGTGCGATCACCGGCGGCTACACGATCGAGGTCAGCCAGATGGCCCAGCGCCAGACGGTGGCCAGCTCGCCGTTCGCGGCCAGCGACACGGTGGTCGGCGGCGGCACGCTGCGCATCCAGATGGGCACGCTGGATTCCAGCGGCACCTCATTCAGCGCCGACGCCGCGCGTCCGGAAGTGGCGATCAACATCGCCGAGGGCGCCACGCTGGCCGACATCCGCAGCGCCATCAACGGCGCCGGCGCGGGCGTGACGGCGACGCTGGTGAGCGACGCCAGCGGCCAGCGGCTGATGCTGCGCAGCACCGAGACCGGTGCCGAGCAGGCGTTTCGCATCGCTGTCGATGACACCGACGGCAACAGCACCGATGCCAGCGGCCTGTCGGCGCTGGCCTTCGATCCGGCCGCCGCGGCCGGCGCCGGGCGCAACCTGAGCATGACGCAGGCCGCCCAGAATGCGCTGGTCACCGTCAACGGACTGGCGGTCGAGGCCAAGGGCAACAAGCTCGAAGGCGTGATCGAGAACGTCACCATCGACCTCAAGCGCGTGACCACCGCGCCGGTGGAAATCGGCATCGATGCCGACAGCGCCGCACAGCGCACCGCGATCGACAACTTCGTGAAGTCGTACAACGAAGTGAACAAGCTGATCGCCTCGCAAACGGCCTACGATGCGGCGACCAAGACCGCCGGCACGCTGCAGGGCAACCAGAACGTGACGCGCATCCAGCAGCAGATGCGCGAGATCCTGCGTTCCACGGTGGCCGGCAACACGCCGAACAGTCTGAACGCAGCCGGCATCGAGCTGCAACGCGACGGTTCGCTGGCGGTCAACGAGACCAAGATGAACAAGGCGCTGGCCTCGCCGCAGTCGCTGCAGAACCTGTTCTCGGCGCTGGGCACCAGCGGCGGCGACGGCAGCGACGTCGGGCTGGCGCGCCGCCTGGTGACGCGGCTGACCGATCTGCTGGGCAGCGACGGCGCCATCGAGGGCGCGACCGAATCGTTGCGCGCGCGCCAGAAAAGCGTCGAGGGCCAGCAGACGCGCTTCGAGTCGCGCATGACCGAGGTCGAGAAACGCCTGCTGCGCCAATACACCGCGCTCGACGCCAATCTGTCGAAGATCACCAGCTCGTTCGCAGGTATTCAGGGGCTGATCAACAATCTGAACAACAGCGGCTGAAAAATCACGGTATTCGGCGGCGTCGGCGCGGCTCCAAGCGCTCAAGACGCCGCCGGTCGGGTCGATAACCAGAATATCGGCTATCGAAAGGTGACCCAGTGATGTTTGCCCCCTACCGCAGCGCAGCCAGCTCCTATCGCAATCTCGACATCGAGACCTCGGTGACGCAAGCCGATCCGCACACGCTGATCAGCATGCTCTACGACGGCGCTGCCACCGCGATCGCGCAGGCGCGCCGCCATCTGGCACAGGGCCAGATCGCCGAGAAGGGCCAGGCCACCAGTCGCGCCGTACGCATTCTCGAAGAAGGTCTGCGCGCTGCGCTCGACCCGCGCGGCGGCGAAATCGCCAGCAACCTGCAAGCACTGTACGAATACATGACGCGGCGGCTGTTGTCGGCCAACCTGAGCAACGACGACGGCCAGTATGCCGAGATCGCCGGCATGCTCGATCAGTTGCGCGACGCCTGGAAACAGATCGCGCCGCAGGCGCGCCGCGCCGCGGTCGCAGCGTGACTCGCCACCCATCCACCGCGCCGGCCGCCGCCAGCGCCTCGGTCGCGCTCGAACGCTACCGGCAGATCGAGCGCATCACCGAACGGATGCTGGCGGCCGCGCAGGCCGACGACTGGGAGCGCGTGCGCCGCTGCGAGCTGGAGGTGCGCGCCCTGGCCGAACTGCTGGGCGACGACGCGCAGCACCAGTTGCGCGACGCCGGCGAGCGCCGCGAGCGACTGCAGATCCTGCGCCGCGTGCTGCAACTCGACGGCAGCATCCGCAGCCTGGCGCAGCCCTGGCAGGGACGGCTCGATGCGCTGCTGGCAGCAGGCACCGGCGGCAGCGCCCGCCCACCGCGCAGCGCGTGAACGAGTACCGGCCAGCCGCCATTGTCGGCTTGACAGGGCCGGGACGAACGCCAATCATTGATCGCTCATTTTTCACGCGCTGCACCGTGTCCGACTCGACCCCGACGATCCTGCCCGAACCCGCTGAATCGCTGCCGGCGGCATTTCGCATCGAAGGCGAACTGGCCGTGCGAGCCGTGCTGCGGGATCTGCTCGAACGCAGCACGCTGGTCACGCTGTACGCCGACGCGGCTGGTGACTCATTCTGCGTCAGCCGGCTGCTGCACGTCGACACCGACGGCGTCGAGCTCGATGCCGACGTCGAAGTTTCGCAACGGACGCTGCTGGCCGGCGCCGCCGAACTCGTCGCAGTGGCCTTTCCCGGTCGCGTCAAGACGCAGTTCAGTCTGGCCAGGCCGCAGCTCGACACCGCCGGTCACGATGGGCGGCCGGTGCTGCGTGCCGGGCTGCCCGGGCATCTGTACCGCATCCAGCGCCGCGACGCGTTCCGCGTGCACCCGCCGGCCGGCGATAGCGCCGCCTGCGTGCGCCGCATCACGCACGGTGTCGAAGAACGCTACGAGCTGACCGACCTGAGCGCCGGCGGCGTCTCGATCGTAGTCACCGACACGCAGACGGTGCCGCAACCGGGCGAGATGTGGGCGCATGGCCGGCTCGAAGCGGCCGGCGGCGAAGCCATCCCCTGCGATCTGCTGGTGCGCCATCTCGAACCGGGGCCGCGCGCCGGCACACAGCGCGTCGGCCTGGCGTTCCAGGCGCTGCCCAGCGAGGTCATGCGCCGCATCCAGCTCTACGTGCTGGACATCGAGCGGCGGCTACGCCAATCGGCCTGAAAGCGCCGACCGGCGGCCCGCCGCGGCGCGTTCAAACCTGCATGTTCATGATGTCGGTATAGGCCGACACGAGCCGGTTGCGCACCGTCATGGCCGCCTGAAAGCCAACCTGCGCGCTTTGCATCGTCACCATCGTCTGCTCCAGCGTCACGCCCTCGGCGCCAAGCTGGAACTGGCGTTGCAGTTCGGTACTTTCGTTCTGCAGGCGGCTGACGTTCTGCAAGGCGTCCTTGAGCGCGCCGGCGAACTGGGTCGGTCCGCCTGCGGCCGATTTGGCGGCGGAAGCCGGCGCTGCCAGCCCCGCAACCGAAGCCAGCGACGACGGAAAGCGAACGTCCATGACACTCTCCTGTTCGAAGCCGATGCAAGCCGCCCTCACCGGGCGCCGCATCATGTTTCGCATCGTCGCGCAGGGCAGCGGTTGCGCAAGCGCGAATTAGCGGCGAGTTGACCCGCTATTTGAGCGATCTGCCCCCTCAAGGTTTCCGAATAATCGCCGTATGGAAGCCACCGCCCAATCTCTGCCGATCCCGCAGGCGCCAACACGCGGACTCGCCGCCCTCTCGACGCGCCAGAAGCTGTTCGCGCTGGCCGGCACGGCCGCGCTGATCGCGATCGTGGCCGCCTCGGTGATCTGGAGCCGGCAGCCCGACTACCGCGTGCTGTTCGCCAATCTGTCGGACAAGGATGGCGGCGCCGTCATCGCGTCGCTGTCGCAGATGAACGTCCCCTACCGCTTCGCGCCCGGCGGCGGCGCGATCCTGGTGCCCGAAGACAAGGTGCACGACGTGCGCCTGAAGCTGGCATCGCAAGGGCTGCCGCGCGGCGGCACGGTCGGCTTCGAGCTGCTCGAGACGCAGAAATTCGGCGTCACGCAGTTCCAGGAACGGCTGAACTTCCAGCGCGGCCTCGAAGGCGAGCTGGCGCGCTCGATCCAGGCGCTGGCCGCGGTGCAGAACGCCCGCGTGCACCTGGCGCTGCCGGCGCAGAACGGTTTCCTGCGCGAACAGCAGAAACCCTCGGCCTCGGTACTGCTGGCGCTGCACCCGGGGCGCTCGCTCGATCGCGGCCAGGTGGCCGGCATCGTGCACCTGGTGGCGGCCTCGGTACCCGACCTGGCGCCGCGCCAGGTCAGCGTCATCGACCAGAACGGCACGCTGCTGTCGGCCGACGGCGAGAACTCGGCCAATGGCCTGGACGCCTCGCAGTTGAACTACATGCGCCGCATCGAGACCAGCTTCAACCAGCGCGTGCTCGACATCCTGGAACCGATCATGGGCGCCGGCAACGTGCGCGCGCAGATCACCGCCGACATCGATTTCACGCAGAGCGAATCCACCGCCGAGCAATACCGCCCCAACCAGGGCGGCGAACCGGCCACCGTGCGCAGCCAGCAGGTGCTGGAAGCCGGTGCCAAGGACAACGCCGGCGCCGCGCAGGGCATCCCCGGCGCCCTGTCGAACCAGCCGCCGCAGGCCACTACCGCACCGGTCAACGGCCCGGCGCAGGCCACGCAGGCGGCCAATGCGAACGGCAGCGCCGGCGCCAATGGCGCCGGCAACGGAAGGCGCGAGGCGGTCACCAACTACGAGGTGGACAAGACCGTGCGCGTCACGCGCAATGCCACCGGCACCGTCAAGCGGCTGAGTGCCGCAGTGGTGGTCAATCACCGGCGCAGCGTCGACGCCGAGGGCAAGGTCAGCTATGCCCCGCTACAGCCGGCCGAGTTGGAGAACATCAATTCGCTGGTGCGCGAGGCGATCGGCTTCAACCGCGAACGCGGTGATTCGATCAACGTGGTGAACGCACCGTTCCCGGAGGCAGAGCAGCCCAAGGAAATCGAGCTGCCGATCTGGCAACAGCCTGAAAACGTCGCGCTGGCCAAGGACCTGGGCAAGCAGCTCGCGCTGGTCGTGTTGGCGCTGATCGTGATCTTCACACTGATCCGGCCGGCGATGAAGACGATGGCGCGCTCGCCGGCGCAACCTGCGTTGAAGGCCCGCGTCGACGACACGCTCGATCTGCCGGCGCCGCACGGCGGCTCCGCCGGTGCACTGGGTGCCCCGGGCACGGCCGGCGCCCTGCCCGCCCCCGACAGCAACCGCCAGGCCGATATCCTGCGCCATGCGCGCGAGAATCCGGCAACGGTCGCCAACGTGGTGCGCAACTGGATCGGCTCCGAAGCCCCGGGAAGCTGAGCGATGGACGAAGACGGCCTGATCGACAGCGCAATCCTGCTGATGGCTCTCGGCGAAGACGCCGCGGCCGAGGTGTTCCGCCATCTGTCGCCCAAGGAAGTGCAAAAGCTCGGCGAGGTGATGGCGCGCACGCGCACCGCCAGCCGGGAAAAGCTCGACGGCGTGCTGTCGCGCTTCGACACTGAGGCCGGCGACGTCAGCCCCTTGGTCGAGAACAACGACGAATACGTCAAGACGGTGCTACGCCGCGCGCTCGGCGACGAGAAGGCCGGATTGCTGATCGACCGCATTCTGCAGGGCAGCGACGTCTCGGGCATCGAGAGCCTGCGCTGGATGGATGCGCAATCGGTGGCCGAGCTGATCCGCAACGAACACCCGCAGATCATCGCCTCGATCCTCGTACATCTGGAACGCGACCAGGCTTCGGGAGTGTTGATGCAGTTCCCTGAACGTCTGCGCGGCGAAGTGATGCTGCGCATCGCCACGCTCGACGGCATCCAGCCGAACGCGCTGCGCGAGTTGAACGACGTGCTGTCCAAGGCGCTGGCCGGCGGCGATCGCCTGAAGCGCAAGAAGCTGGGCGGCAGCAAGACCGCCGCCGAGATCATGAACTTCTTCGGCGGCTCCGCCGAGGGCGCCGTGCTGGACGTCATTCGCGACCAGGACCCCGACCTGGCGCAGAAGATCGCCGACCAGATGTTCACCTTCGAAGACCTGAACAAGCTCGACGACCGCGCCGTCCAGCTCATGCTGCGCGAGATCCAGACCGAATCGCTGATCGTAGCGCTCAAAGGCGCCGACAACGATCTGCGCGAAAAGATCTTCCGCAACATGAGCAGCCGCGCCGCCGAGACGCTGCGCGAAGACCTCGAATCGAAAGGCCCTGTCAAAGTGTCCGAAGTCGAAGCCGAGCAGAAGGAAATTCTGAAGACGGTACGCCGCCTGGCCGACGAAGGCCAGATCGCGATCGGAGGCGGCGACGATGCATTCCTCTGAAGCGCTGCGCAAACGCGCCGCCGAGTGGGCGGCCGCTGCCGCCGGCGACACGGGGCGCCCGGCGCGCCGCATCATCGCCGCCGAACAATTGCGCGGCTACGTGCCGTTCGCGATGAACGAGCTGTCGCGCGAGAAGGTGCGCCCGTTCGGCACGCCAGTCGGCGAACTCGACGAGCGGCGCAACGCGGCACGCCACTTCGCCGATTTCAATCAGCAGGACGAGCCCGGCGCCAACGAAACCGAGGACTACCAGACCGGCTATCAGACCGGACTGAAGGCCGGCCGCGAGGCGGGCTTCGCCGACGGCGTCAAACGCGGCTTCGAAGCCGGCATGGCGCATGCCGAGCGCGAACGCACGCAGGCCGAAGAAGCCGCCGGCAACACGCTGGCGCAGCGCATGCAGACGCTGCACGGCGAACTGCAGGCGCGTTTCGAACAGCTCGAGCGCGAAGCCGCCGACGAGGTGATCGCGCTGGCGCTCGAAGTGGCGCGCCACGCGGTACGCGCCACGCTGGCGATCAGGCCCGAGTCGATCGTGCCGATCGTGCAGGAAGCACTGACCAGCCTGCTCGATGATCGCGTGCGCGTGCAACTGGCGCTGAACCCGGCTGACATCGAGATCATCCAGCACGAGCTGGGCGAGCGGCTGGCCGCGCGCGGCGTCGAGATCGTCGGCGACCCCGGCATCACCGCCGGCGGCTGCCGGTTGGAAACCCCGCTGGCCGACGTCGACGCCA
>JAFKGG010000488.1 GCA_017307915.1 Burkholderiales bacterium
CGCTTGACGTCTACCTCGCGAAGACCGAGCCGCAGAAAGAGAACATCGCCGATCGGGATCGCGCACGCATCCTGCGCCGCGGACACCAGCTCGAACCGTTCATCGTGCAGATGGGCATCAACGCGCTGCGCGACGCCGGCCACCAGGTGGAGCTGGTTGCGCAGGGCCAGCGCTACGTGCACCCCGAGCACCCGTTCATCGCGGCCGAGATCGACGCCGAGTTGATCGTTGACGGCGAGCACGTCAATTACGAGGCCAAGAGCGCCAACCGCCGCAACTACGACGAATGGGGCGACGAGGATACCGACCAAATCCCGATCTACTACGCCGCGCAGGTGTCGTTGGCCCAGGCCGTCACCGCCCGGCGTGCCACGTGGGTCGGCGCCGTGTTCGGCCTCGATGACGTGGTGCTCTACTACCTGCCGGCCGACGACGAGCTGAACGCATCGCTCGTGCAGACCTGCGTCGATTTTTGGTACGAGCACGTCTTGCCGCGCGTACCGCCGGAGCCCGAAACGCTCGTCGATCTGGCGCGGATGTATCGCACCAGCGGGCCGCCGCCGGTCGAGGCGACTGAGGAAATTCTACAGATCGCCGGCCGGCTGAAAGAGGTTCGCCACCAGAAGAAGCTACTGGAGGAGACCGAAGAAGAAGCCGCGTTCGCGATCACCGCCTACATGGGCGAATCCGACATGCTGCTGCGCAACGGCAAGCCCGTGCTCACCTGCAAGCATCAGGTGCGCAGTCTCATCGACGCCAGGCGCCTGGAACGCGAGCAAGCGCAGATCGCCGAGCAATACCGCAAGTCGGCCATCTCACGACCGATCCTACTGAAGAAAGGTGCCCTATGAGCCAAGCCACTCTGAAGTCAATCGCAAAGGGCGAACAGCCCGAATCCACGCCGGCGCAGCAGATGGCTGCGTTCAAGACACAGATCGACAGGGTCAAGCCAGAACTGCAGCAGGTGCTCGGCCCCCGCATCCGTGCCGACGCATTCATCGGTGCTGCCTGGGCGGCGGTGCTGGGCAACCCGGCGCTGGTCGAGGCCGATCGCCTGTCGTTCTTCGCAGCGCTGCGCAAAGCCGCGGGTGACGGCCTAGTGCCGGACGGTCGCGAGGCGGTGCTGAACGTCTACAGCACCAAGGTGCCGAACACCCACAACAAATGGATCAAAAAGGTCGAGTTCGTGCCGATGGTCGGCGGTCTCGTCAAGAAGCTCTACGAGTCCGGCGAGGTCACCTATGTCGATGCCGCCGCCGTCTACGAGCGCGACCTGTTCGCGTTCCGCCGCGGCGACGCGCCGGCGATCGAGCATGAGCCCTACATCGGGTCGGAAGACCCGGGGCCGATCGTGGCGGCGTACTGCATCGTGAAGCTCAAAAACGGCGAGACGAAGCGCGAGGTCATGTCGCTGCGCGACATCATCCGCGTGCGCGAGGCGTCGAAATCGAAGGACAAGGAGTCGTCCCCTTGGAACAAGTGGGAAGACCAGATGGCGATCAAGAGCGTCATCAAGCGCATCTACAAGCAACTGCCGAAGGCGCCGGCACTCGAACGCCTGATCGATCACGACAACCTGCTGGAATCGGGCGGCGAGCACGGCGCGGCCATCACGCCCGCCAGCCAGCAGCAAGCAGCGCCTGGCGCATCGACGCGCGCGATCAACTTCGACCCGTCGCCCACGATGGCCGATATTGCGGGCTCGCGCATGCCCGAGACGCGCGAACCGGCCTATGCCGACGGCGACGCAATCGAGATGGAGCAATCCGCCGGCCTCGACGCCGCGATGAACGCCTCAAACGAGAGCGAAAAACCGGAAGCGCGGGCCGATAGCGGTGCGCCGACGGTGTCGTATGCGCAGCTCATGGACATGATCAATCGTGCCCAGACGCTCGATGACCTAGCCGTTGCCGGCGATCTGATCCAGTACCTGCCGCCCGATCAGCAGCAGGATGTGTCGGACGCCTACGGCCGCCGCTACAAGCAGCTCAAGCGCGAAGACTGAGCGCGAAACTTTCCGGGCCTCAGTGCCCGCTTAACGAAACCGAGCCATGAGCAAGACCCGAATCTACGCCATCCGATCGTCTGGAAAAATCGTCGGCCTCGCACGTGCCGCCACGCCAGCGCAAGCGCTGCGCGTCCACATCACAGGCTCGCTCAGCGCTGACGTGCCGACTCAAGACGAGCTGCTGCAGGCGTTCGTCGCCGGGCATCGGCCGGCCGAGATCGTGCGCAACGCCGACCCGCCCATCCCCACACTGACCGATCCCGTCGACGACGGGCACGACGGCAGCGAAGTCTGACCACCACCAGGAGCCCGCATGTTCGAACTGAGCAACGCGATCGCGCACATCCGCAGCGTGAATCTGCGCACCGAGAAGCACGGCCCCGAAGAGGTGCCGTGCGCCGATCTGAAGATCGAGACGAAGCAGCCCAACGGCATGCTGTCGGAGTTCGGCCCTCAACTGCGCGATGCGCTGTACTGGCGCGCACCGACCGCCGACGGCGACCAGGGCAAGCTCGATGGCGTCGACGAGGTGAGCGACAAGCCCAATCTGCGATGCCCCGAGATCGACACGACGTTTGCGCTGAAGTACGAAGGCGCCGGCTACCACATCACCATCGACCACGGTCTGAACGGCAAGAGCGCCATCAAGATCGAAGACGTTGACGTGAACGGCATGAAGTTCGAGGCGCACGAAGGCGGCACGATTACGCTCGTCCTGCGCGCGCAGTTCGAGATCGACGACAAGCTCGCCGGCAAGCTGGCGATGCTGATCGGGCGCGAGGTCACGATCACCGTGACGCCGCCGGCCGAGTCGAAAAGGCTCGCAGCATGAGCCTGGACGACATCTGCCGCGAGGCGGCATCACAGACGGCGCTGGCGCTCGGCAAGTCGCTGCGCGAGGGCGTCGACGACGGTGCGCGCGTGTTTGTGCTGGTCGCGAACTTCGATCGACGCTGGCTCTATACCTCGGCCTTCGAGCTGTGGGACGACGAGACGATCGAGCTTCTGGAGGCGACCATCGCGAGCCTGAAAAGCGGCGGCCACGAGCGCCGCGTCTACGTCGATGGGCGGGAAGTCGCGCGCTACGAGGGCAAGCCGTCGTGACCGACCACATCATCGACCCGACCGCGATCATTGGCCGACTGATCGTCGTTCGCATTGCGCTGGCGAAGTCGGTTGGCGAAGGGGAATGACATGACCACCTTCGCCAAGAGCCCCGCTTTCCCGCAGCCCCATGTCATCTACGACCCGCGCCAGGACGCGATGGTTCCGCATGCCAACTTCGGGGCGTGGCCCGGACTGAACATCCAGCAGCACGTGTGGCTGACGTTGTTCGCGGCGCACCTTTCCAGCCACGGCGACGTGTCTGATTTAGTGGCGCGCAACTGGGCAGATCAATCGTTGCTCACCGCACTTGAGCGTCTGAAGGAATTGGCATGACCGACGCACCGAAGCCCGAGCTGTTGCCGTGCCCTTTCTGCGGGGCCGGCCAATCTGAGTTCAGAGAGAACGGCCGGACGTGGATGGGTGGCCGATACAGCGAGCCCGCCAGCGTTTCCGTCATGCACTGGTGCCAGGATGTACCCGGCCAGCCGAGCCGTGTGATTCAGCGAGTTGGGCGCGACAGAGAGTCGGCCGTGGCTGCCTGGAACCTACGCGCACCGCACCCCGAGATCACCGACGCGGAGCGGTGGCGGTACATTCGCCGAAAGCTGTGCTTGTCCGGCAACGGCGATGGTACATGCGCGATGCAAGCGCTCAACCTGCCGGCATCGATCGTGGGTTGGCCCGAACCTGGGGAGGCGGCGGATTTTTGCGACGCTGCTATCGACGCCGCTATCCGCGAGGAAAGGAGCCGCAATGGATAAGCACAAACGCGCGCTCGAAATAGCACAGCAGTCACACACGAACATATCCGTCCTGCATGGCGTCATTACCACCATCGACGATCTGTATCGAGGATCGCGAGGCGTCGAGCACAGCAATAGATTTGCGCAGTCGGTCATCGGGCAGTGCCGCAAAGAGATATTTCGGCAGCTTCGCCTGATGGACAAGGCCGTAGGGACGCTGCGAGCAACCGGACGCGGCAATGCGCAAGTCCCAGACAGACCCACTGCGCCGGCGGGAATCGATTCGGCCTGGAGAGCCCTGGAGCCTACCCACAAGCGAGACGACAATGGATAAGCCCGAGCCGCTGAGCGATGACATCCTCGCGCGCGCAGAGCGCGATGAACTAGTACAGAAAGTGTACGAGTTGGAAAGCGAGCGCGACGCGCTGCGGGCGGATGCGGAGCGATACCAATGGTTGCGCGGCCGCGACCTGAACACGATCGCGGCCGGCGGCGTGTTCGCCGGCATGACGCCACAGAACATCGTCATCAATGGCGCCGATCTCGATTCAAGGATCGATGCCGAGCGCGCCGCAGAGGGCAACCCGAATGCCTGAGATCAGCATCGAAGATCAGATCGCATGCGTACGCCGCGAGCTGCGCATGCGCTCATCCGTCTATCCGCGCTGGATCGGCAACGGAAAGATGACCGAGGCCCAGGCCAGCCGCGAAATCAATGCGATGGGCGCGGTCCTGGCTACGCTTGAGCGCGTGGCCAGCGAGCAGCGGCCGGGGCTGTTCGGTGGCGCGGCGCAGGAGAGGCCGGAATGACCCTGCTCAAGTTCCTGCGCCGCCGCCGCGCGCAGCAGCTCGCTGACGCGCAGGCGGATCTGGCGATCGCGCAGCAGGAGGCTGAGCGGTACAGACACGCACTCGGCTGCGCGCTGGTACTGGCCAGCCACCACGGCGCCAGCATGCCGGATCGCTGGCTCGCATGGGCCTCCGAGCAGTGGATGGTCGGTCTGCGTGATCGCTCGGCAGTCGAAGTCATCGACGACGCGATCGGCGTTGACGATGACGACGAACTCGACGGGTTGAGGGTGACGAGGCGATGAATCCGGCGCTCCGATCCCTCATCTGGATGCTGGCCGAGCGCGCGGTCAAAGAATCGATGCGCCCAGGCGACGAAATTGCCGACTCGGCTATGCTCCCGCAACAGCGCCCCGCCCCACCCCAGGTATCCCCATGCGAGCAGCCCTCTACGCGCGGTACAGCACGGATCTCCAAAGCACCGCATCTCTCGTTGATCAGTACCGGCTCTGCGAAGACCGCGCGGCAGCGCTGAATATCGAGGTTGTCGCGCGACACGGCGACCAGGCGATATCGGGCTCCACGCCGGTGGCGCAGCGTCCTGGTGGTCGCGCGATGCTGGCCGATGCGCTGGCCGGTCGCATCGACGCCCTGCTCGTCGAATCACTGGATCGGCTGTCACGCGATCAAGTCGAGCTTGAGCGCATCGTGCGCCGGCTCGAACACCAGCAGATCCGCATCATCGGCGTGTCCGACGGCTATGACTCGGCGGGCGCCGGGCGCAAGGTAATCCGCGCGGTGCGCGGCATCGTGGCCGAGCTATATCTCGATGACCTGCGCGCGAAAGTGCACCGCGGGCTGGTCGGTAAGGTGTCCGCTGGCTTTGCCGTCACGGGCCGCTCGTTCGGTTATCGGATCGTGCGCAACAGCGAGGCCGGCAGCCACTACGAAATAGACGATCGCGAGGCGCGCTGGGTGCGCGAGATTTTCGAGCGCTACGCCAACGGCCAGGGGGTGGCACGCATCGCTCACGACCTGAACGGCATGGGCGCGCCATCACCGCGCGGCGGCACGTGGGTGGTGTCTGCGCTGTATGGCAGCCCCGTCAAGGGATCTGGCGTGCTGAACAATGAGCTGTACATCGGCCGCGCCATCTGGAACCGCTCGCAGTGGCTGAAAGACCCCGACACCGGCAAGCGGCGGCGTATCGACCGGCCGCGCGACGAATGGATGGTGACCGAGGTGCCGCAGCTGCGCATCGTGAACGCGGATCTGTGGGCGGCCGTGCGCCGCCGGATTGACGATGGTCGCGATGCAACGGGCCACAAGCGCGCATTCCGGCCTGCGCGCACCCTGTTCGGCGGCCTGCTGGCGTGCCCGCAGTGCGGCGGCCCGGTGATTGCGATCAGCGCTACGCACTACGGCTGCAACGCCAGGAAAGACCGCGGCGCGGCGGTGTGCGCCGGCTTCACGATCCGGCGCACGCAGGTCGACCAGCGGCTGCTGTCGGTGGTGCACGATGAGCTGCTGTCGCCCGAGGCGCTGATCGAGTTCGACAGGGCGTGTGCGGCGGTGCACGCAGACAGGTCAGCCGGACAAGCCAACCCTGCCGCACGAATCCAGGCGCTCAGCGCTGAGATCGGCCGGCTGGTGGATGCGATAGCCAGCGTGGGCGTTTCCGACGCCCTGGCGGCCCGCCTGCGCGCCGCAGAGGCAGAGCGGACGCAATTGCAGGCGCTGGCGACGCGCAAGCCGACCGGCGGGCAGCCGCGCGAGGCGCTGCGGCGCTACCTGGCAGACCTGGGCGGGGCGCTAGAACACGACCGGGATCGCGCCAGGGCGCTGCTGGCCGAGCTGCTGGGCCGCATGAGGCTGGAACTGCGCGGCGAGGGCGAGGTGTGGGCCGAAATGCAAACTGGCCGGGCGCTTGAAATCGCGGCCGGCCAGTCTATAACGGTGGTTGCGGAGACAGGATTTGAACCTGTGACCTTCGGGTTATGAGCCCGACGAGCTGCCAGACTGCTCCACTCCGCGTCAGAGAAAGCAATCATACCACGAATCGATCAGTGCGCGCCACTCGCATCACTACTCGCTCCTGCCTTGGGCACCGGCTTGGTCAGCCATACGAAACCCGCCAGCAGCAAGAACAGCACCGACGAGATCAGGAATACGTCATTGGCGGCCATCGTGTGCGCTTGCTGTTCGATCATCCGGTCGACGGCGGCCAGGCTCTGCTGCGGCGACAGGCCAGTCGCCTGCAAGCGCGTCAGCGCGTCGGTCGCCGCCGGTATGCCGTGCGCGATCGATTCGCTCAGGTGCGCATGGTGCATGGCGGCCCGGTCTTCCCATAGCGTGGTCGAAATCGAAGTGCCGAAGGCGCCCGCCGAAATGCGCACGAAGTTGCTCAGCCCCGAGGCGGCCGCGATCTTCTCGGGCGGCAGGCCCGACAGCACGATCGCCACCAGCGGAATGAAGAAGAACGCCACGGCGATGCCCTGCACCACGGTGGGAATGATGATCGTGATCATGTCGGCCTGCGTATCGAAGCGCGAGCGCATCCACATGACGAGCGCGAACACGACGAACGAGAACGTCGCGGCCCAGCGCAGATCCCAGCGCGGCAGGTTGCGGCCAACGATCGGCACCAGCACCATCGCCATCAGACCGACCGGCGCCACCGCCATGCCGGCGTGCGTGGCGGTATAGCCCATGTACTGCTGCAGCCACAGCGGCAGAATCACGATGTTGCCGAAGAACAGCGCATAGGCCAGCGCCAGCGCCATCGCGCCGGCCCAGAAGTTGCGGCCGCGAAACAGCGACAGGTCGACCACCGGGTGCTCATCGGTCAGTTCCCATACCAGGAACGCCATGAACGCGACCAGCGACACCAGCCCCAGCGTGACGATCACGCTGGAGCCGAACCAGTCCAGCTCCTGGCCCTTGTCGAGCATGATCTGCAAGGAGCCGACCCACACTACCAGCAGTGACAGGCCGATCACGTCGACCGGCAGCCGCCGCGTCACTGACTCGCGCTGACGATAGACAGCCCAGGTCAGGCTGGCGGCCAGCAGGCCGACCGGCACGTTGATGTAGAAAATCCACGGCCAGGCGATGTTGTCGGTGATCCAGCCGCCCAGCAAGGGGCCGGCCACCGGTGCGATCAGTGTCGTCATCGACCACATGGCCAGCGCCATGCCGGCCTTGGCGCTCGGATAGCTGGCCAGCAGCAGCGTCTGCGACAGCGGAATCATCGGGCCCGCCACCGCGCCCTGCAGCACGCGAAACGCGATCAGCCATTCGATGCTCGGCGCCAAGCCGCACAGCCACGAGGCAAGCACGAACAGCAGCACGCTGGCCATGAACAGCCGCACCTGGCCGAAGCGCTGCGTCAGCCACCCGGTCAGCGGCAGCGAGATCGCATTGGCCACGCCGAAGCTGGTGATCACCCAGGTGCCCTGGCTGGTGCTGACGCCAAGATCGCCGGCGATGGCCGGGATCGACACGTTGGCAATCGAGGTGTCGAGCACGTTCATGAACGTGGCCAGCGACAGGGCCAGCGTGCCCAGCACCAGCGCGCCGCCCGACAGCGGCGCCGGCGCGGCCGTCACCCGCCCATTGCCAGATCCTGCTGACATTGCAGCGGCGCGCCCTTAGCGGTGCAGCGCCAGCGCGGCGCTGCCGGGCTGCGCGCGCGTCGGCTGCCGCCGCCCCAGATTGGCGTCGATGATCTTGCGCACCAGCGCTTCGGCATCGCGCGGGTTGATCTCGAAGGCGCGCGTCTGGGCCACGGCAACAGTCCGCGGCGCGGCCGCCAATGAACCGCCGTCGCGGTTGCTGATGTCGACGGTGGCGGTCATCGACAGGCCCACGCGCAGCGGATGCTCGTGCACCTCGTCGGCGTTCAGCGCGATGCGCACCGGCACGCGCTGCACCACCTTGATCCAGTTGCCGGTGGCGTTCTGCGCCGGCAGCAGCGCGAACGCCGCGCCGGTACCGGCGCCCAGGCCCACCACGCGGCCGTGGTATTCGACCTTGCGGCCATACACGTCGGCGGTGAGCGTGACCGGCTGCTCGAGGCGCATGTCGCGTAATTGCACTTCCTTGAAGTTGGCCTCGACCCATACCTGGTCGAGCGGAATGATCGCCATCAGCGGCGCGCCGGCCTGCACGCGCTGGCCGACCTGCACGCTGCGGCGCGCGACGTAGCCGGTGACCGGCGCCGGCAGCGTCGTGCGCTGCGCGGCCAGATAAGCCTCGCGCACGCGCGCGGCGGCAGCCAGCACGTTCGGGTGCTGCGCCACCGGCGTGTCGCCGGTCAGCGCGCGATTCATTGCAAGCTGCTCGCGCGCGGCATCGACCGCGGCACGCGCCGCCGCCGCCGCGCTGGCGGCAGCGTCGACCGCCTTCTGCGCATGCCGCAGCTCCTCGCCGCTGATGGCACCCGAGGCGCCGAGCTGCTGGCGCCGCTGCAAGTCTTCGCGGGCGCGCTCGAGTTCGGAAGTCGCCTTCAGCGCATCGGCCTCGCGTAGCTCGATGTTGGCCTGCAGCGCGGCATTGTTGACGTAGACCGACTGCACTTCGCGCACCGCCTTGGCAAGCTGCGCCTGTGCCTGCTCCAGCGCCACTTGCGCATCGGCGGCGTCGAGCTCGACCAGCAACTGGCCGGCCTCGACGCGATCGGTATCGTCGGCGTGGATCGCCAACACCGTGCCGCCGATCTGCGGCGTGATCTGCACGATGTTGCCCTGCACGTAGGCATTGTCGGTGCTGACGTAGCGGCTGCCGATCAGCGTCCACCAGGTGCCGTAACCGACCCCGCCCAGCACCACGATCAGCAGGATCACGAACAGCCCGACCTTGCGGCGGCGACCGTTGCGCCCGGCAGGGGCCGGCCCGTCCTGCGGTGATGAATCGGTACTCATGGATGTCTCACTTGTGTGCGCGTTCGTCCCGCGCCGCTGCGGCCTCGACGTAGCCGCCGCCCAGCGCGTGGATCAGCGCGACGTCCAGCTCGATGCCGCGCGCTTTCAATTCGGCGGCGTTGCGCCGCTGCGCGATGACGGCGCTCTCGGCCACCAGCACGCTCAGGTAGTTGCCCAGCCCGGCGCGGTAGCGCTGCACCGACAGCTCGAAGGCGCTTTCGGCGGCTTGCTGCGCGGCGCGCTGCTCGACCGCTTGCCGATCGACCGAACGCAGCGACGCGAGCTGGTCGGCCACATCGTGCACCGCTTCGGCGACCGCCGCGTTGTAGCTTTCCATCGCCGCATCGATCTCGGCCGTCTTGCCGCGCAGCCCGGCGCGCAGTCGCCCGGCGTCGAACACCGGCAGGCGCAGCGCCGGACCGAAGCCGTAGACGGCGCTGCCGCTGTCGAGCAGCCGCGAGAATCCCAGGCTGGACAAACCGGCGAACGCCGCCAGGTTCACGTTCGGATAGAACTCGGCCTTGGCCGCATCGCGCTCGCGCAGCGCCGCTTCGATGCGCCAGCGCGCCGCCGCCACGTCGGCGCGGCGACCCAGGAGGTCGGCGGGAATCGACGTCGGCACCACCACGGTGGCGCGCGCCGGCAAGCCCGGTGCCAGATCGGCCAGCGCCGCCGCCGGCTGCACGGTGAATGCGGCCAAGGCGTTGCGTGCCAGCGCGATCTGCTCGTCGAGCTGCTCGATGCGCTGGCGCGTCCCGGGCAGCGCGCCTTCGGCCTGCCGCAGCTCGACGCGCGTATCCAGACCGGCCGCGACGCGCGCGCGCACCAGTTCCAGCAACTGCTCGCGCTGGCGCAGCGTGGCCTGCGCCAAGCTGCGCTGTTCGAGCGCGTGCGCCAACTGGAAATAGATGCGCGCCACCTGGCTGGCGAGCAACTGCCGCGCCGCCTGCAGATCGGCCTGTGCGGCGCGCGCCTGCCCCAACGCGGCATCGAGCGCGGCCTGGTAGCGGCCGAAGAAATCGAGTTCCCAACCGGCATTGAGCAGCAGCGAATTGCTGGTGCGCCGGCTGCCGGCCAGCGGCGGGGGCACCAGGCCGTTTTCGGTATAGCGCTGGTACGTGGAGTCAGCCGACGCATTCACCCGGGGCTGGTCGGCTGCCGCGGCGGCCTCGGCAAAACTGCGCGCGCGCGCCAGCCGCGCGGCCGCCACTGCCAGCGACGGATTGCCGTCGAGCGCACGGCCGATCAACAGATCGAGCCGCGCATCGCCGTAGCCGCGCCACCAGTCGTCGCGCGGCCAATCAAACGGCGCGGCAGCGGCCTCGTCCAGGCCCAGCGCCGCCGGGTCGATGCGCTGCGCCACCGGCTCGATGCCGCCATGGCTGACGCAGCCGGCCAGTACGACGAGTGCCGCCAGCGCGACGGCGGTAGCTCGCATCAACGCTCCGCCCGCGGCCGCTGCGCCTGGCAGCGCTTGCCGCTGTCAAGCATCCGCAGCAGGAAGCCGCGAAGCTGCGCAAACTCGACTTCGGAAAACCCTTCCAGGTGCAGATTGTTGGCGTGCGCCACGGCCGCCGGCACCTTGGCCACCGCCTGCTCGCCGGCTTCGGTCAGCTCCAGGATGACGACGCGCCGATCCTGCTGCGAACGGGTGCGCCGGATCAAGCCCTTGGCCTGCAGCCGGTCGAGCGTGCGCGTCATGGCGCCAGTGTCCACGTCGAGCGCTTGCGCCAGCTCGGCGGCGTTGCTGTCCTTGCGGTGCTTGATCAGCACCATCGGGCCCCATTGCGCGTCGGTCAGGCCATGGCAGGCGATCTGCGCCTCGATGCAACGGGTCAGCGATGACTTCAACTGCCGGATCAGATATCCGACGCTGTCGCCGGGCCGGTAATCGGCGGCGCTGTAGAAGGGTTTGGTCATGACACGAAAGACGCGGCGAAGCGGGTGCGGCGAAAATTCTCTGCCCAGGCATTGACTGCCTAGGCAATAAAATACTATCCCTTATGAACGACGGCCGTCAACGCATCCAGGTTTTCCCCGGATGCCGATAGGGGCTGTCTCACGCATCCACACTGCTACACTCGCGGCAACCTGTCCCGCCTGCCATGAAGTTCTGCCCGGCTTGTAGCCATCCGCTCACCTTCAGTGTCCCGCCCGGCGACAATCGTCCGCGCTATCAATGCGCCGGCTGCGGCGCGATTCACTACCAGAACCCGAACCTGGTGCTGGGCACCATTCCGGTCTGGGAAGGCCGCGTGCTGCTGTGCCGCCGCGCCATCGAGCCGCGCTACGGCTATTGGACGCTGCCGGCCGGTTTCATGGAAAACGGCGAAACCACCTCGGAAGGCGCTGAGCGCGAAACGATCGAGGAAGCCGGCGCGCGCATCGCCATCGGCGAGCTGTTCTCGATGCTCGACGTGCCGCACGTCAACCAGGTGCACGTGTTCTTCCATGCGCGCATGGTCGATCCGGTGTGCGATCCGGGCCCCGAAAGCCTGGAGGCGCGGCTGTTCGACGAGGCCGAGGTGCCGTGGGAATCGATCGCCTTTCGCACCGTCGAGCAGACGCTGCGCTGGTTCTTCGAAGACCGGCGCCGCGGCCAATACGACATCCACACCGGCGCCATCCGCCACGAGCCGCGCCCCAAAGGCTGAGCATGATCGCGCCGACGCAGCGCCGACTGGTCTGGGTGACGCCAGCCGATCCGCTGCCCGATCCCAGCGAAGCGTGGACCGAGCCCAACGGCCTGCTCGCCGCCGGTAGCGACCTGGGCCCGCACCGGCTGCTGCAAGCCTATAGCCGCGGCATCTTTCCGTGGTATAGCGCCGGCCAGCCGGTGCTGTGGTGGTCGCCCGATCCGCGCATGGTGCTGTATCTGGATGAGTTCAAGCTCAGCCGTTCGCTGCGCCAGAAGCTGCGCCGCGAGCGCCGTACCGGCCGCTGGCGCGTGTCGCTCGACCGCAGCTTCGAGCGCGTGATGCGCGAATGCGCGCAGCCGCGCCCCGATCAGGACGGCACCTGGATCACCGACGAAGTCGTCGCTGCCTATTGCGGTTTGCATCGCGCCGGACTGGCGCATTCGGTCGAACTGTGGGCCGACGACGTGCTGGTCGGCGGCTTGTACGGCGTGTCGATCGGCGCGATGTTCTTCGGCGAATCGATGTTCGCGCGCGAAGCGGATGCCTCCAAGGCCGCGCTGTTCGCGCTGGTGACGCGGCTGCGCGGCCTCGGTTTTCGCGTGATAGACTGCCAGCAGAATACCCGCCACCTGGCGTCGCTCGGTGCCCGTGAAATTTCCCGTGCGGCGTTCCTGAGCGAGCTGGCCGCTTCGATCCGGCAGCCGGCTCCCGACTGGCGGTCGTTGAGCATCGAGCTACCCGACGCATGACGCACCTGAAGGAACTGCCGTTCTCGGCGCTGCAGTTCTACGCTACGGCACCGTACCCGTGCAGCTATCTGCCGGCGCATCAGGCACGCTCGCAGGTCGCCACGCCCAATCACCTGATCAACGCCGACATCTACAGCGAGCTGGTGAAAGCCGGCTTTCGCCGCAGCGGCATCTTCACCTATCGCCCGCATTGCGACGGCTGCCGCGCCTGCGTGCCGGTGCGCGTGCCGGTGGCGGCATTTCACCCGAACCGCAGCCAGCGCCGCGCCTGGCACGCGCACCGCGAGCTGCGCACGCTGGTGGCGCGGCTGGGCTTCTCGCCCGAGCACTATGACCTGTATCTGCGCTATCAATCCAGCCGGCACGCCGGTGGCGGCATGGACCAGGACAGCCGCGAGCAATACGCGCAGTTCCTGCTGCAAAGCAAGGTCAATACGCGGCTGGTCGAGTTTCGCGATGCCGACGGCACGCTGCGCATGGTGTCGATCATCGACATCCTGAACGACGGGCTGTCGTCGGTCTATACGTTCTATGACCCGGCCGAGCGGCACGCCAGCTACGGCACCTTCAACATCCTGTGGCAGATCGAGCAATGCCGCCAGTTGGGGCTGCCGCATCTGTATCTGGGCTACTGGATCGGGCAGAGCCCGAAGATGGCTTACAAGGCCAACTTCCGGCCGATCGAGTGCCTGGTCAACGGGCAGTGGGCGCCGATGCCGGAGAGTGGCGCGTCGGTGTGAGGGGGTTCGTTGCGGCCCGCATCCCTTATCCTTGCGGTCTTTTCCTGTTTCGTTGCGCGCTTGCACGCGCCCAAGCCCGATGAATCCCTACGCGCTGGCCAGACCGCTGCTGTTCGCGCTCGATCCCGAGCAAGCCCATGAAATGACGCTGGCCACCATCGGCCGTCCGCCCGGCTGCGTCGCGACGCGGCTGCTGGCCGGGCCGGCGGTCGACGATCCGGTCGAGGTGATGGGGCTGCGCTTTCGCAACCGCATCGGCCTGGCCGCCGGGTTGGACAAGAACGGCGCGCACATCGACGCGCTGGCCGCGATGGGCTTCGGCTTCATCGAGGTGGGCACGGTCACGCCCAAGGCGCAGCCGGGCAATCCCA
>JAFKGG010000489.1 GCA_017307915.1 Burkholderiales bacterium
CGAAGTCTGGGGCCGTTGAGAGGCGCCGTGCGCATTGCGGTCTTCGGCGCTGGCGCCTGGGGCACTGCGGTTGCGCTGCATCTGGCCGCGCGCCACGAGGTCAAGCTGTGGGCGCGCGACGCAGGGCTGGTCGACGCACTGCGGCGCGATCATGAAAACGCCCGCTATCTGCCTGGCGTGGCGCTGCCGGCGGCGCTGCAGTTCAGCGCCGATCTCGATGACACTTGCCGATGGCTCGCCGACGGCATGGCGCTGGGCCAGCCGGCGCTGGCTGTGATTGGCACCTCGGTGGCCGGTCTGCGGCCGATGCTGAGCGCGCTCGATGCGCGCCTGCCAGCCGGCGCGGCCGGCCTAGGCGCGGTCGGCGTCGTCTGGCTGTGCAAGGGCATCGAGGCCGATACCGGGCTGCTGCCGCACCAGGTGGCGGCACAGGCGCTGCGGCGCCACGCCGCCGGCGTGCTGTCGGGGCCCAGCTTCGCGCAGGAAGTCGCCGCCGGTCTGCCGGTGGCGCTGCCGCTGGCGGCCGATGATGCCGGGCTGCGGCGCCGCGCGCAGGATGCCTTTCACCATGGCGCGGCGCGCATCTATGGCAGCGACGACGTGATCGGTGTCGAACTGGGCGGCGCGCTGAAGAACGTGATGGCAGTGGCTGCCGGCATCTGCGACGGTCTGGCACTCGGCCAGAACGCTCGCGCCGCGCTGATCACGCGCGGCTTGGCCGAAATCTCGCGCCTGGGCGCGGCGCTCGGCGCGCGCCCCGAAACCTTCATGGGCCTGACCGGCCTGGGCGATCTGGTGCTGACCTGTACCGGTGACCTGTCGCGCAACCGCCGCGTCGGGCTGGCGCTGGCCGCGGGCGAGCCGCTGGCCGACATCGTCGCGCGGCTGGGCCACGTCGCCGAAGGCGTGCGCTGCGCCGGTGCGGCACGCCAGCTGGCGGCCGGCTGCGGCGTCGAGATGCCGATCGTCGAGGCCGTGAACGCCGTGCTGTCGGGCCGGCAGCAGGCGCGCGAGGCAGTGCTGGCGCTGCTGGCACGCGAGCAGCGCGCCGAGCATGAGCCGCAGCGCGATGCGCGCGGGGCGGCGGAGCAATTGGGGGTGCTGCCGCGCTCTCACCATTCATGAACGACATCCGCAGCGTCTGTGTGTTCTGCGGCGCCAAGCCCGGCGCCGACCCCAAATACGTGCTTGCCACGCGCGCCATGGGCCGTGCGATCGCCGAACGCGGCTGGCGCCTGGTCTACGGCGGCGGCCGTGTCGGCCTGATGGGCGTGCTGGCTGACAGCGTACTGGCCGCCGGTGGCGAAGCGATCGGCGTCATTCCGCAGGCGCTGATGGCGCGCGAAGTGGGCCACCAGCAGCTGAGCCGCCTCGAAGTGGTGGCCGACATGGCCGAGCGCAAGCGGCGCATGATCGAGATCTCCGACGCATTTCTTACGCTGCCCGGCGGCCTGGGCACGCTCGATGAGCTGTTCGAGGTGCTGACGCTGCGGCAGACCCGTTACCACGCCAAGCCGGTGGCGCTGTTCAATCAAGACGGCTACTTCGATACCTTGCTGACCGCCTGCCGCGCTTTCGTGGCTGCCGGGTTCGTGGCGCCCGCCGATCTGGAGTTTCTGATCGACGAGCGCGATGCGCAGACCTTGCTCGGGCGGCTTGCGGCACAGATGGGCGCCGCCTGACGGCGGGGCCGGTGCGGCCGGCGCCGCACCTCCGAGGCCCTAAAACTCAAGCGTCTGCCGCCCCTGCAAAGCCGTGCTGGCGCCAGGCTTCGAACACCGTCACCGCCACTGCATTGGACAAATTCAGGCTGCGATTGTACGGCCGCATCGGCAGCCGCAACTGCTGCTCGGGCGGGCATTGCGCCAGTACGTCGGCCGGCAGGCCGCTGCTTTCGGCGCCGAACACCAGGTAGTCGCCGGCCGCAAAGGCGACGTCGCTGGGCCGCCGCCGGCCGCTGGTGGTCAACGCAAACCAGCGCGCCGGGCGTTCGGCGTCGAGAAAGGCCGGCCACGACGCATGCACGCGCAGTGTCGCGAACTCGTGATAGTCGAGCCCGGCGCGGCGCATCTTGGCCGAATCGAGCGGAAAACCGAGTGGTTCGATCAAGTGCAACTGCGCGCCGGTATTGGCGCACAGGCGAATCACGTTGCCGGTGTTAGGCGGAATCTCAGGGTGGACCAGAACGACGTTGAACATGCGCGGCGGGCGTGCGGGCGATCACGCAGTTAACCACATGCGCGGCGCCGGCGCGCTTCAGGGCCGAGGCGGCGGCGCGCAGCGTCGCGCCGGTGGTCATCACGTCGTCGACCACGAACACGTCGCGGCCGGTGAGCGCTTGCGGTGCGACGAATGCGTCGTGCAGCGCGGCTCGGCGCTCGGCCGCATCTAGCGTGGCGGCTGGCGCCGCCGAGTGGGGCCGCCGCAGCAGGTGCGGCGCCAGAGGCAGCCCCGCTTGCCGCGCCATTGCGCGGGCGATTTCCAGCGACTGGTTGAAGCCGCGTTCGGCCAGGCGCTGCGGTGCCAGCGGCACGGCGGTAACCAGCGGAGCGGGGATGATCGGTGCAATCGGGGTGGCCGGCGTAGAAGCAACGCCCGGCGTAGAGGCAGTGCCCGCCGGCGGACCTGCGGCCGCTGCGGCGCTGGCCGGCAGCCGCAGCCCCAGCCAGCCGCCCAGCGGCCGTGCCAGCGCTGCGTCGCGGCCGAATTTCAGTGCATGGAGCAGCCGATCCAGCGGCGGCGAATAGTCGGCGGCGGCGATCGTGCAGTCGAACGGGGGCGGGTCGGCCTGGCAGTCATCGCATTCGGGCCAATCGGGCGGCGGATAGTCGCAAGCCGGGGCGCACGTGGCCATGGCAGCGCTCGTCGCGCCCACTCCAATCCCACATCGCGGACACCGCCGCGCCCATGCCCCCGGCAATGCCCCGGCACAAGCCTCGCACAGCCCGGTGGCCGCCCAGTGCAGCCCGCGCCGGTCGCTGCCGCAAACCACGCAGGCCGCAGGCAGCCAATCGTCGGCCAGCACGGCGAGCCAGCGGCCAAGAACCCGGTTCAACGCGGCTGCGGTCATGCCGGAATTGAACCTGCTGCGCGCCTATACTGGAAGCCATGCTTGCACCGCCCGATCTAGACCCTTTGGCCGTGCGGCGCCAGTTCGCGCGCCGCGCTGCCACGGCCGAGCGCGCCGATTTCCTGCTGCGCGAGATCGAGCAGCGCATGCTGGGTCGTCTCGACCTGGTCAAGATCACCCCGGCCAGCATCGTCGACGTCGGCTGCGGCCGCGGCCTTGGGCTGCTGGCGCTCAAGCAGCGCTATCCGCAGGCGCGGCTGCTCGGTATCGACAGCGCGCCCGCCGTCGCACAGCGCGCGCGGCAAACGCTGGCGCCGCCCGGCAAAGGTTTCCTCGCGCGGCTGCGCGCCGCTGCCGGCACGGGCTCGAGCCGCGGCGCCGATGCGGCGCAGATCGTCGCCGCCGATGCGCAGGCGCTGCCGCTGCCCGCCAGCTTCGCCGACCTGGTATGGTCGAACCTGGCCTTGCACTGGTTCGCCGATCCCTTGCAGGCGATCGCAGAATGGCAGCGCGTCATCCGCCCGCAAGGGCTGCTCGGTTTCTCGTTCTTCGGCGTCGACACGTTCATCGAACTGCGCCGCGCCGGCGCGCGGCTGATGGCATTTCACGACATGCACGACATCGGCGATGCACTGGTGCATGCCGGCTTCGCCGATCCGGTGCTCGATACCGAGCGGCTCATGCTGCAATGGCTCAGCCCCGAAGCGCTGTTGTCCGATCTGCAAACACTGGGCGGCAACGCACTGCGTGGGCGCTTTCGCGGGCTGCTCGGCCGTGGCCAGCGGGCCGAGTGGCTGGCCGCCATCGAAGGCCTGCGCGGCGCTGACGGCAATCTGCGGATGAGCGTCGAGGTGGTCTACGGCCATGCCTGGTGCCCGGCGCGCAAGCGGTTGCCGCAGGGTCTGGCGCCGCTGCAATTCGTGCCGCGGCGTCGTCCCGGCGCATCAACCGCCTGACTTTCACAAGGCATCGATTTGCTGGGGCGCCTTCCCCCACCTATAATCCGAGGCCGCGATAGAAGCCGCGACGAACCGGCAGCGTCAGCCATGCAGTACCGCTGGGATTATGTTGCCGAGTCGGATCGGCATCAGTGGGTGTTCAAGCGCAATCGTGCACTCACACCGAGCCAGCTCGCGGGCTGGTTTGGATCTCTCGCGGCCGTGTCGCTGCTGATCGCAATGGTTTTTACTGCGAGAGGCGCCTGGGTCGTGCTCCCGTTCACGGTGCTGGAGATCAGCGCGTTGGCCTTGGCCTTCCTGATCTACGGCCGGCATGCCGGGGATTACGAGCGCGTCGTGATGGCGCACGGTCGCTTGATGATGGAATCCGCCTGCGGTTCGCGGCGTGATCGGGTCGAACGACGCCCGGTCTGGGTGCGAGTCGAGTATGGCGGCAGGCTGGGCGAGCCGATCCGGCTGGTGGTAGGAGGCGAGAAGTTCGCGATCGGGCGTTTCGTACCAGACGATCGCAAGGAAGAACTGGTACAGGAATTACGCAGTGCGCTGGTCGCCAGACAGGCACGCTGACGAAAGATTTGAAGAACGACGACGGATGGGCGGCATGAAATTGAAACGTGCGGTAAGCGCACTGGCGATGGCATCGCTGAGCGGGTGGGTCTCGATTGCAGCAGCGGTCGGCGACATGCCTGGCGGACCTAAAGTCAACGGGCTCAACATGCAGGATCCCGTGACCCGGGTCGCTGCTGAGCAGCATTGGATCCACTGGTTCCTGCTGTGGGTCTGTGTGGTGATCTTCATCGCCGTGTTCGGCGTGATGTTCTATTCGATCTGGAAGCACCGCAAATCGAAAGGACACAAACCGGCCGATTTCCATGAAAGCACCGCCGTCGAGGTGGCCTGGACGGTCGTTCCGTTCCTGATCGTCGTCGGCATGGCGCTGCCGGCCACGCGCATGGTCGTCGAGCAGAAAGATACGTCGAACGCCGACCTGACCATCAAGGCCACCGGCTATCAGTGGAAGTGGGGCTACGACTACCTGAAGGGCGAGGGCGAGGGCATCTCCTTCTTGTCCATGCTGTCGACGCCGCCTGAGCAGATCGACGATCGCCAGTACCCCGACGCCAAGGCCAAGCGCACGCAGAACGAAACCTATCTGGTGGAAGTCGACAACGCGCTGGTGGTGCCGGTCAACCGCAAGGTACGGATCATCACCACCGCCAACGACGTCATCCACGCGTGGATGGTGCCGGCCTTCGGCGTCAAGCAGGACGCCATCCCCGGCTTCGTGCGCGACACCTGGTTCCGCGCCGAGAAGGTGGGCGTCTACCGCGGCCAGTGCGCTGAGCTGTGCGGCAAAGACCACGCCTTCATGCCGATCGTGGTCGAAGTCAAGTCCGACGAAGACTACAAGAAGTGGGTCGAGGAAAAGCAGAAGATGATGCTGGCCCTGGCCGACGATCCGAACAAGGAATGGACCCAGGCCGAGCTGCAGGCGCGCGGCGAGAAGGTCTACGCGGCCAACTGCGTCGCCTGTCACCAGGCCACCGGCAAGGGCTTGCCCCCCACGTTCCCGCCGCTCGAAGGTTCGAAGGTCGTGCTCGGCAAGGCGCATGACCAGATCGACGTGGTGCTCAAGGGTCGCCCCGGCACCGCAATGGCCTCGTTCAAGCAGCTCTCCGACGTCGAGCTGGCCGCGGTCATCACCTATACGCGCAACGCCTGGGGCAACAAGGGCGAAGAAAGCGTCGTGCAACCGGCCGCCATCAAGGCCGAGCGCAAATGACGGGGCAGCCAAGCGCCTCGTCACGGATCGAACACATCGAGTTTGCAGCAGGAGCCTAGCGACATGAGTGCAGTCATCGACCATCACGGCGACCACGCACACGATCACGCGCACGACCATCCGACCGGCTGGCGCCGTTGGTTGTACGCGACCAACCACAAGGACATCGGCACGCTGTACCTGTGGTTCTCGTTCACGATGTTCATCGTGGGCGGCATCAATGCGCTGCTGCTGCGTACCGAGTTGTTCCAGCCCGGGCTGCAGATCGTCAATCCCGAGTTCTTCAACTCGCTGACGACGATGCACGGCCTGATCATGGTGTTCGGCGCGATCATGCCGGCCTTCGTCGGGTTCGCGAACTGGCAGATCCCGATGATGATCGGGGCGTCGGACATGGCGTTCGCGCGGATGAACAACTTCAGCTTCTGGCTGCTGCCGCCGGCGGCGCTGCTGCTGGTCGTGTCGTACTTCGTGCCGGGCGGCGCCACTGCCGCCGGCTGGACGCTGTACGCGCCGCTGTCGGTGCAGATGGGCCCGGGCATGGACATGGCCATCTTCGCCGTGCACATCATGGGCGCCAGCTCGATCATGGGCTCGATCAACATCATCACCACGGTGTTGAACATGCGCGCGCCCGGCATGTCGCTGATGAAGATGCCGATGTTCTGCTGGACCTGGCTGATCACCGCTTACCTGCTGATCGCGGTGATGCCGGTGCTGGCCGGTGCCATCACCATGGTGCTGACCGATCGCCACTTCGGCACCTCGTTCTTCAACGCGGCCGGCGGCGGCGACCCGGTGATGTACCAGCACATCTTCTGGTTCTTCGGGCACCCCGAGGTCTACATCATGATCTTGCCGGCGTTCGGCATCGTCAGCGAGATCATCCCGACCTTCGCCCGCAAGCGCCTGTTCGGCTACAGCTCGATGGTCTACGCCACGGCGTCGATCGCGATCCTGTCGTTCATCGTCTGGGCGCACCACATGTTCACGACCGGCATGCCGGTCACTGGCCAGTTGTTCTTCATGTACGCGACGATGCTGATCGCGGTGCCCACCGGCGTGAAGATCTTCAACTGGACCGCCACGATGTGGCGCGGCTCGATGAGCTTCGAGACGCCGATGCTGTTCGCGATCGGCTTCATCTTCGTGTTCACGATCGGCGGCTTCACCGGCATCATCCTTGCCGTGGCGCCGCTCGACATCCAGTTGCACGACACCTACTACGTGGTGGCGCACTTCCACTACGTGCTGGTGGCGGGCTCGCTGTTCGCGCTGTTCGCCGGCACCTACTACTGGCTGCCGAAGTGGACCGGCCACATGTACAGCGAAAGCCTGGGCAAATGGCACTTCTGGCTGTCGCTGATCACCTTCAACATCACCTTCTTCCCGATGCACTTCCTCGGGCTGGCCGGCATGCCGCGTCGTTATGCCGACTACCCGATGCAGTTCGCCGACTTCAACGCCCTGGTCACGGTCGGCGCGTTCGGCTTCGGTCTGTCGCAGCTGGTGTTCCTGGCGGCGGTGATCAAGTGCATCAAAGGCGGCCAGAAGGCCACCGATCAGGTCTGGGAAGGCGCGCAAGGCCTCGAATGGACGCTGCCGAGCCCGGCGCCGTTCCATAGCTTCGAGACCCCGCCGGTGGTGAAGTGAGCCGACGCGACAACGTTCGCACGGCGTTGATCCTGCTATCGATCGCGATCGTGTTCTTCATCGGCGTGATCGTGAATCGATGGCTGTTCGGATAAGCGACGAATCGAGTCCACTCTGAGCCATGAGCGAAGTCGAACCCCGCGATGTTCGAGCAGCCGACCCGGCGCCGTCGGCGTCCGGGCGTGCGTCGAACCTGCGCATGTTCGGCAAGCTGCTGGTCATCACCTGCGTGATGTTCGGCTTCGGCTTCGCGCTGGTGCCGCTGTATGAAAAGATCTGCGAGGTCACCGGCCTGAACAGCCTGACCAAGGTCGATCGCGAAGCCGCCGAGTTCGCCCGCAATACGCAGGTCGACACCTCGCGCAAGATCGTGGTCGAGTTCGACGCCAACAGCCGCGGCGAAGCCTGGCAGTTCCGGCCCGAGCGCTCGTCGATCGAAGTGCATCCGGGCGAGCTGGCCACCATCGTCTACGATCTGGTCAACACGCGCGACGTGGCCACGGCCGGGCAGGCGATTCCGAGCTATGCGCCGCGCCAGTCGGCAGCCTACTTCCGCAAGATCGAGTGCTTCTGCTTCCAGCAGCAGGCGCTGGCGGCCAACGAATCAAAGCGCTTTCCGGTGGTGTTCGTCATCGATCCGCAATTGCCGAAAGACGTGACGACGATCACCTTGTCGTATACCTTCTTCGAGGTAGCCGGGGCGGCGGCGCAAGCGCCGGTGCCGGCGACAGGTCGGGGGAGCTGATGGACGAGCTGAAGCAGGCCGCACAAAGGCGGGCTGGCTTTGGCGAAACGCTGAAGGCAGTCGCTTGGTCGTTTTTCGGGGTGCGCGGACGTGGCGCCCATGAGCGCGATCTCTCGCGGCTGAATCCGGTTCATGTGATCATCGTTGGCCTGGCGCTGGCGGTGGTCTTCGTGCTGACGCTGGTGATGCTGGTTCGCTGGGTCGTCGGCTGAGAACGTAGAAATTCGAGTTTTCTTTGGGAGATAGGAACATGGCTTCGGGTGCGCACTCTCAGGCGCCTTACTACTTCGTGCCGAACCCCTCGAAGTGGCCGATGGTCGGTGCGATCGCGCTGACTTTCTTCGGTTTCGGCATGGCGGCGTGGGTCAACGGCGCTTCGTTCGGGCCGCTGCTGTTCGCGATCTTCCTCGCCATCCTGCTGTACATGATGATCGGCTGGTTCAGCACCGTGGCTCGCGAGTCGGAAGGCGGTCTGTACAGCCCGCGCGTCGACGTGTCGTTCCGCTGGTCGATGAGCTGGTTCATCTTTTCCGAGGTGATGTTCTTCGCCGCGTTCTTCGGCGCGCTGTTCTATGCGCGTTCGATAACGATGCCCTGGCTGGGTGACCTCGATCACAAGGCGGTGCTGTGGCCCGATTTCGCTGCCTCCTGGCCGAACGCGGGCCCGGCCGGCACGGTCGAGCCGTTCCAGACGATCGGCCCGTGGCCGATCCCGACGCTGAACACGGCCCTGCTGCTGACTTCCGGCCTGACCTTGACGATCGCGCACCATGCGCTGAAAGACAACCATCGCGGCTCGCTGAAGTTCTGGCTGCTGGTGACGGTGCTGCTGGGCTTCATCTTCCTGGGCTTCCAGGCTTATGAGTACATGCATGCGTACCGCGACCTGAACCTGAAGCTGTCGTCGGGCATCTTCGGCTCCACCTTCTTCATGCTGACCGGCTTCCACGGCTTTCACGTCTGTGTCGGCGCGCTGATGCTGTCGGTGGTGCTGTTCCGTGTCCTCAAGGGCCACTTCACGCCGCAAAACCACTTCGCGTTCGAAGCGGCGGCCTGGTACTGGCACTTCGTCGACGTGGTCTGGCTGGGCTTGTACGTGATCGTGTACTGGCTGTGATCGTGATGTCGTGATGCTCTCAGGGCTGCCGTGGGCAGCCCGGTGGGTAGTGCAATGAAGGCCGCGCAATGCGGCCTTCGTGCTTTCTGGCGTCGGTCTGGCTGGCGCGGCCCTGTCCGGCGGCCGCGTTTAGCGCCCGGGTGCCGCGTTCAGCGCCCGATCGGCACGCCGGTGCTGTGGATCCAGCCCATCTGCGCCGCGAACAAGATGAACAGGAACAGCGCGATTGAAAACCCGACCCGAAAGCCCAGCGCGCGCATCGTGTTGCGTGTGCGGCCGCGGTCGTGAATCAGAAAGAACAGCGCCGACCCCAGGCTGCCGATGATCAGCACGAATGCGACGATGATGATCCACTTCACGATGGTTCCACTTCGCGCTTCAGTCGCTCGGTGAGAAAAGCCAGCATTTCCGTCCACGAGGCGCGTGCGGCGCGTTCGCGATACCTTTCGCCGGTGAAATTCTGGAACGCGTGGCCGGCGCCGGCATAGGTGTGGAACTCATGCCACTTGCCCAGCCGCGTCAGCTCGGCGTCGAGGCGTTTGACGTCGTCGGGCGACGGGTTGGTGTCGTCGGCGCCGAAAAAGCCGAGCACCGGGCACTGGATGTTCTGCGTACGCTCGAATGGACTCGGGCCATCGCCGAGTGCCTTCATCGTGTTGCCGCCGTAGAACACGACGGCTGCCTTCAGCTCGGGAATCGATCCTGCAGCCAGGTACGCCACCCGCCCGCCCATGCAAAAGCCGATGATGCCGATCGGCCCGATCGCCACGGGCAGGCTCTTCAGGTGGGCGATCGTCGCGTTCAGGTCGGCGATGATCTCGTCGTCGCGCAGCAGGCTGGTGCGTTTCAGCGGCTCGATGCCGGGGTCTTGACGATGAAACAGCTCGGGTGCCGCGACGGCATAGCCGGCCCGGTACAGGCGATGCACGCCGTCCTGCATCTGCGCATCGACGCCGCCGGCGTGCTGGGCAATGAGCACGGTCGGATGCGGGCCGGGGCGATTGGGCACGCCCAGGTAAATGCGCATCGGCCGGCCCTGAACCTGCGTCGTTTCCCAGCGTACCGTCATGGCCTGCGTCTCCCGAGAGCGGTGATGATTCCTTGCTGCGACTCTACATCACCGCGCCGATCGGGGGCGCGCCCGCGTGGTACATTGCCCGCCCATGCCCAGCACCACTCCGATTTGCGATCCGGTCGGCGCAGGCGGGTCTCGCTGGCACCGCGCCGCACCGTCATGAGCGCGCCTGCCTGGCGGCGCGTCGTGCCGACACTGGCGGCGCTCGCACTGATCGCGCTGACGGTGTCGCTGGGTAATTGGCAGATGCGCCGCGCCGACGAAAAGCGTGCTCTGCAGGCGCAGCGCGAGGCGGCCGAAGCCAGTGCCCCGTTGCCGCTTGCCGGCGGCACCATCGACCCGGCGCAGCTCGACGGCCGGCGCATCAGCGCGCGCGGGCGTTTCGATCTGGCGCACAGCGTGTTCATCGACAATCGCACGCACCAGGGGATTGCCGGGTTCCACGTGCTGACTCCGCTTAAAATAGCGGGTTCGGATCGCTATGTGCTGGTGCTGCGCGGCTGGGTGGCGCGCGACCCGGCAGAGCGCAGCCGCCTGCCGATGTTGAACGACCCGGCCGCCGACGTCGAACTGATCGGCATCGGCCAGCGTGATCTGGCCAAGACGCTGGAGTTGGGCGAGTCGGCCCCGCCGGGTCCGGCCGATCGGCTCTGGCAGAACGCCGATCTGGCTTCGTTCGGCCGCTGGTCCGGCTTGCCGCTGCAGCCGCTGGTGCTGCGGCAGACCGAGGCGGCGCAGCGGGTGGCGGCAGGCGAGGCAGTCGCCGCCGGCGCGGCGCAGCAGCCGACGGCGGCTGGCGCCGTCTTGGACGATGGGCTGCTGCGCGAGTGGCCGGTGCCCGGCAGCGATGTCGACAAACACCTGGGTTACGCGTTCCAGTGGTATGGGCTGGCGACCTTGGCGCTCGGGTTGTGGCTGTGGTTCGTGGTGTTCGGCAAGGGAAAAGAGAAGTGACGACGATGACGCAAACGGGCAATCAGGCCGCGCAGCCGCCGCAGGTCGTGCGCCGCGCACGGCTGAAGATGCTGGCGATTCTGTTCGTCTGCGCGGTGCCGGTCATCGCTTCGTATTTCACCTATTACGTGATCCGCCCTGAAGGGCGCACCAACTACGGCGACCTGGTCCAGCCGCTGCGTGAACTGCCCGAGCTGGGCGCGCGCGACACGCAGGGCCAGCCGGCGTCGCTAAGCACGCTGCGCGGCCGCTGGGTGATGCTGGTGGTGGCGCCGGGCGCCTGCGACGATGCTTGCCGCCAGCGGCTCTACGAGATCCGCCAGGTGCGGCTCACCACCGGCAAGGATCGCGACCGCGTCGAGCGCCTGTGGCTGGTCGACGATGCGCAGCAGCCCGATCCGCAGCTGCTGGCGCAGCACGAAGGGCTCCATGTCTGGCACGCGCCGCGCGCGGCGATCACCGCGGCGCTGCCGGTCACGGCTGCGACGCAGGCGCAAGACCACATCTGGGTGATCGATCCGCTGGGCAACGTGATGATGCGTTTTCCGAGCAACGCCGATCCGAGCAAGATGAAGAAAGACCTGGCCAAGCTGCTGCGGGCATCGAGGGTGGGCTGAACATGAGCCGCGTACTGAACCAACCCGTCTTCGGTGAGGTAACGGCCGCGCGCCGGCCATCCGGCTATCGCCGGCTGATCAGCTTCACGGTGCTGCTCACGTTTGCACTGATCATGGTCGGCGCCTACGTGCGGCTGACCGATGCCGGGCTGGGTTGCCCCGACTGGCCGGGCTGTTACGGCACGCTGTCGCCGTTTCATGCCAAGGACCAGATCGCGCAGGCAGTGGCCGAGCAGGGTGGCGAACACGGCCCGGTGTCGATGGGCAAGGCCTGGCGCGAAATGGGCCACCGCTACGTGGCCAAGCTGCTCGGGCTCTTGATCATCGTGATCGCGATCATCGCGTGGCGGCGCCGGCAGGCGCTGCAGCAATCGCCGGCGCTGCCGATCGCCCTGGTCGGCGTCGTCATCCTGCAGGGCCTGTTCGGCATGTGGACGGTGACGCTGCTGCTCAAGCCGGCAATCGTCACCGGCCACCTGATCGGCGGCCTGCTGACGCTGGCGCTGCTGGTCTGGCTATGGCTGCGCCAGCAGCCGGCACCGCGCTACGTCGACGCCGAGCCGGCCGCCGCGTTGCGCGGCGCGGCCGTGCTTGGCCTGGTACTGCTGTCGGCGCAAATCTTCCTGGGCGGCTGGACCAGCACCAACTATGCGGCGCTGGCCTGTACCGACCTGCCGACCTGCCAGGGCCGCTGGTGGCCCGACATGAATTTCGCCGACGCCTTCCATTTCATGCGCGAGCTGGGCAAGACCGGCGATGGCGAGAACCTGCCGGTGCAGGCGCTTACCGCGATCCACGTCATGCACCGCATCGGCGCCGTGCTGGTGGCGCTTTACCTGGGCTGGCTGGGCTGGCGCGCCAGCCGCACCGATGGGCTGCGGCCGCTGGGGCTGGCGCTGCTGACGGTGCTGGCGGTGCAGTTCGCGCTGGGCCTGTCGAACGTGTTTTACAGCCTGCCGCTGCCGGTGGCGGTGGCGCACAACGGCGGCGCCGCGCTGCTGTTGGCGCTGATGGTGGTGCTAAACTTCCGCGCTCACCGGGCGCGCTTGCAGATCTGAGCGCGCCGCAGCGGACCGAGGCTATGCAAGTTTCCGAAATCCAGTCGGGTAGCTGGCGGCATCTCGCCTCGCAGTATCTCGCTCTGACCAAACCCCGCATCGTCATGCTGGCCGCGTTCTGCGCGCTGATCGGCATGCTGCTGGCGGCCGACAGTTTCGTGCCCTGGCAGGTACTGGTGTTCGGCGTGGTGGGCATCTCGCTGCTGGCCGGCGCCGGCTTCGCCTTCAATTGCCTGATCGAACGCGGTATCGACGCGCGCATGGCGCGCACGCGCGCGCGGCCGATGGCGCGCGGCGAAGTGCCGTTGGGTGGCGCGATCATGTTCGCCAGCGTGCTGGGGGTGGCCGGTGCGGCATTGCTGTACCGCTACGTGAACCCGCTGACGATGTGGCTGACGCTGGCCACTTTCGTCGGCTATTCGCTGGTCTACACGGTGGTGCTCAAGCCGGCCACGCCGCAGAACATCGTCATCGGCGGCGCCTCGGGTGCCATGCCGCCGCTGCTGGGCTGGGCCGCTGTCGCCAACGAAGTGTCGGCGCAGGCGCTGGTGCTGTTCCTGATCGTATTCGTCTGGACGCCGCCGCATTTCTGGGCGCTGGCCCTGTATCGCGTCGAAGACTATCGCAAGTCGGGCCTGCCGATGCTGCCGGTCACGCATGGGGCCGAGTTCACGCGGCTCAGCGTGTTCCTGTACACGCTGCTGCTGGTGGCCACCACCTTGCTGCCCTACATGATCCGCATGAGCGGCCTGTTCTACCTGGCGTGTGCGCTGGTGCTGGGCGCGATGTTCCTGCTGTATGCATTCCGGCTGTGGCGCGCCTATTCCGATCTGTTGGCGCGCAAGACCTTCGGTTTTTCGATCTTCTATCTGGCGGCGCTGTTCGGCGCGCTGCTGATCGATCATTACCTCGGTTGAGAGGG
>JAFKGG010000293.1 GCA_017307915.1 Burkholderiales bacterium
GATCGGTTCATCGAAATGCATACGCCACAGGCGGCGTAGGGCTGAGCGGGTACCTCGGCCGCGTCCGGGCCGCCGTGGCCGGGCGTGGCCCCTGGGCCGCTGAGGAACGGCAACAAATCGGCGGCAGTAGCGCACGCTTTTCGAGGGCGCGCGCGGTTTTCGATACAGTAAGCGGATTGAATCCGTCGATCGACAAACCGCGCAATGAAAAGCTTCGCCCTGATCTGGTGTTCGAGAGCCGTCGACGCTCGCCTGCAAACCGCCCTGCTGAACGCCTTTCGCGGCGAGCAGCAGGAATGGGACGTGATCAGCCCCGCCGAAGACGATTTCCTTGAACGCGCTCGGCTGTATGACGGCTACGTGATCAGCGGCAGCCCGCGATCGGTGGTCGACGACGCCGACAAACCCTTCGTCAAGAATCTGTTGACGCTGATCGAAGACGTGCAGGCGCACTCGTCGGCGCCGATGATCGGCGTCTGCTTCGGTGCGCAGGCGATTGCCGCCGCGCTGGGTGGCCACGTCGGCCGCAATCCCGATGGCCGCTTCAAGCTCGGCGCCGAAACGCTGGATTGGCTGCCGCAAGCCGAGCCTTCACGCTGGCCCGAGCTGGCCGACACCGCAGTGCTGGCGCAAAGCCACGGCGAGTGCATCAGCCGCTTGCCGCCTGGCAGCGAACTGCTGGCCGCCTCGCCCAGCGCCGTCGCCGAGATCTTTCTGGTGCAGCGGCGCTTTCTCGGTATCCAGGGGCACCCTGAGCTGGACAACCTGCTGCTGCGGCAGGCCTTTCTGCCGCTGCATCGGCGGCAGTTCGATGATGAGGCCTGGCTGAAAGTCGAACACGAGGCGCAGCAGCCGCTACACCCCGAGCCGGTCACCGCGCTGGGGCGGCGCCTGTTGATCGAAGGAAGCTTGTAGACGAGCGAGCGGCGCTACGCAGCGCCGCATCACGCGCTTACGACTGCTTGAGCGGGCAGCTATTGAAGCCCAGCATCGTGTACAGCGGGCAGAAACGGAACAGGCCGGTAGCCAGCGGCACGATGCCCAGCCAACCCCACCAGCCGACGGTGCCGGTGGCGGCCAGTGCGATCAGCACGATACCGACGATGATGCGCAGCGCGCGATCGATGCCGCCTACGTTGACTTTCATGATGGCCTCCTTGCCAGGAAAAATGCCATTAAATATTAGAAAAACCTAAACAATTCTAGTGAAGGAACACAGCGCTGTCCAGCGCTCGGGGCAGTTCTGCGGGGCAGTGCTGCGGGGCAGTGCTGCGGCGCAGTGCCGCGGATAGTTCAGCGCGACGGTTCGGCGCTACCCGTTCAGCGGACTCGCTTGCGCGCCGGGCGCGCGAACATTTCCCGGCCATCGCCCGCCCGTTCGAACTGGCGGGCGATGTTGCCGCACACCAGATCGCATAGCGCGTAGATGGCTTTGTCGGCGATCTGGTAGTACACGGCCGTGCCGCGGCTTTCACGCCGCACCAAGCCACGCCGGGTGAGCAGCGACAGATGGCGCGAGATGTTCGCCACCGAGCAGCCGCAGGACTGCGCCAGCTCGCCGACGTTGTGCTCGCCGCCGCGCAGCAGATTCAGGATCTGCAGGCGCGTGGGCTCGGCCAGCGCCTGGAAATAGTCGGCAACGTGCTCGAGCGCCTGCGCCGGAAGGTTTTCCATGATCGAGATCGACGGGAGTCGCGGACCCGGATGATGCCCGAAAGTCGCCAACTTGCACCTCGCTTGACTCTTTATTTGACAATTTGCTTAATTACGCAAATAATAAAACAACAAAACCCATGACGCAATCGGAGCAAGGAATGTCATTCGCGGCTATACGCCTGACGCTGATCGCGGCCCTGCTGGCCAGCGGCACGGTGCAGACGGCATCGGCCACGGCCACCGCCGAAACGGCTCTGCCCAGCGTGGCGGTGCGCGCGGGCGATGCCGAAGGCGCCAGCGCATTCGACGGCGTGGTGCAGGCGCAGCGGCAGACGGCGATCACCGCCCAGGTGGCCGGTGCCATCGTCGCCCTGCAAGTGAAGGCCGGCGACACGGTGCGCGCCGGCCAGGTGTTGCTGCGGCTGGATGCGCGTGCCGCTGATCAGGTCGCCGCGGCTGGCGCAGCGCAGGTGGAAG
>JAFKGG010000294.1 GCA_017307915.1 Burkholderiales bacterium
GTCGCGATCTATGGCACAGCGCGGCGAGCATCGCCGAGCTGGCCAGCCAGCTCGGCATGCCGCAGGCCCTTGCGGCCACCGTGGCCGACTTCAACGACAGCGACGCGCAGCATCGCGCAGGCCGGCTCGAAAAGCCGCCATTCGTGGCGCTCGGGCCTTTGCAGGCCGTGCTGGTCTTCACCGACGGCGGCCTGCAGATCGACACCTGCATGCGCGTGCTGGGCTCCGCCGCACAGCCGATTCCCGGCCTGTACGCCGTGGGCGCCGTCGGACAAGGAGGCATGCTGCTCGATGGCCACGGCCATCATATCGGGTGGGCTTTCACGTCAGGACGACTCGCCGGGCGCCATGCCTTCGAGTTTTCCCGGACGGAAGTTGTGTGATTGAATGCGTCCTGACCGCGCAATCGATCCGCCCGGTTCGAGCCGATCCGTAGAACCGATGACCCGACGATCAGACCATCAAGCCCTCTTTGCCGCCGGCCCCAGGCTCACCGGACCCGAACAACCCGCGGTCAAGGCGGTCGCAAGCGCGCTGAAGGTTCTGCAGAACTTCGTGACTGCGCAGGGTCCGCTGGGCGTCAGCGAGCTGGCCGAATCGACCGGCCTCACGAAGGGCCAGGTCTCGAAGATCCTGAAGACGCTGCGGGACTTCGAATTCCTGGAACAGAATCCGACCACCCAGAAGTACACGGTCGGCTTGAACGCCTTCGCACTGGGCAACAACTACGTCAACGCCAATGAGCTGACCCGGCAGGCATTGCCGGGCATGCGCAAGCTGGTCGACGATACCGGCCATTCCGCGGTGCTCAGCATCATGCGCGGGACCAACGTCATTCACTTGATGGCGGTCGAAGGGCGGCTGTTCGTCGACGGCCGCTGGCGCGTCGGACGCTGGATGCCGTACCACTCGACGGCCGCCGGCAAGCTGCTGCTGGCCCATGGCGAGCCCGAGCTGATCGAGACTTTGCTGCGCACCCGCGGGCTTCCCCGCATCACGCCCAATACGATCACCAACGAGCAGCAGTTTCGTGCGACCTTGCTGCGCGTGAAGGCGGCCGGGTTCGCTACCAGCCGCAGCGAAACCCACGTCGGCACCGGAGCGCTCGCAGTGCCGGTCTACGGGCGGGATTCGCGCGCCATCGCCACGCTCGGCCTGATCTGTCCCGAGCATTTGCTGACCGCCGCCGAAGAAAACCGGCTCGTGCCGATGCTGCATCGCGCGGCGCGCGAGCTATCGCTGCGCATGGGCGCCGAGATCTATCCGTTCGGTGCCTGATCCGGGCAGCGCCTGATCCGCGTACGGCGCCGCGCAGCACGAGCGCGCATTGCGCTGACCGCAAGCCGTTCGGCGCTGGTGTTTTCGAAGCCGAACGCGTCAGCGCGCCGCATGCTCAGACCCCGCGCCGGTAGCGATCGAAACGCGCCATCACGCGCGCGCACTCGGTCTGGTCGAGCAAGGCCGGCGTGCCGACCTGCAACGCTTGCCAATACATCCGGCACAGCGCTTCGACATCGACGGCCAGCTCGAGCGCTGCGCCGATCGACGCGCCGAGCGCGACCATGCCGTGCTGCGCCAGCAGGCAGGCGCGACGCTCGACCAGCGCGGCGCACGCGGCATCAGACAGGGCGCGCGTGCCGAAGGTGGCATACGGCGCGCAACGAATGCTCATGCCGCCTGCCACGGCGATCATGTAATGGAACGGCGGCACGCCTTCGGCCGATACGTTCGGCAGGCAAGCCAGCGTGGTGGCGTATGGCGAGTGCGTGTGCACCACCGCGGCGATATCGGGACGCGTGGCCAGCAGGTCGCGATGCAGGCGCCATTCCGACGACGGGCGGTGGCGGCCATCGCTGCGCGCGGGCCAATCGGGCGCCAGATCGGCATCGACGTCGAGGCCCTGTTCGATGCCACCCGTGCCGTCGTCGGCCAATGCGACCCAGACGATGTCGTCGGGCTCCAGCGCGTCATACGGCAGCGCCGTCGGCGTGATCAGCATGCCCTCGGCGCCGCCGCGATGCCAGCGCAGCGACAGGTTGCCGGCACGGCCGGTGTTGATGCCCAGCGGGTTCATGCGGCGCGCCGCGTCGATCAACGCGGCGCGCGCCAGGTCTTCGGTGGCGAAGGGCT
>JAFKGG010000295.1 GCA_017307915.1 Burkholderiales bacterium
CCCCGCCTTCGCGGCCGAATCGCCGCTGGCCTGGGCGCTGGGGCATCGCCTGGAAGTGCTGGATGCCCTGCGCGGCCTGCTGACCGGCGGACAGGCCGCTGCGCGCCTGCGCCTGTGGGTATTCCTGGAACTGGCCGCGCTGCCGCAAGGGCGCCTGCAGCGCGAAGACCTGAACCAGCTCTTTCACGGCCTCAAGCCCGATGCGCTCGAGATGGCGCTCAAGCGCCTGCGCGATCTGGATCTGCTGGTGTGGGACGCCACCGCCCAGAACTATCAGCTGTCGGCGCTCGCGCAGCAGGTGCAGGGTCTGCTCGCGCCGCTGGCGCGCACCACCAGCGATGACGACGAGATGGCCGCCTTGCTGGCGCAGGTGGCCGGCGCGCAGGCCCTGGGCTTGTCCGACGCGGGCCAGATCAAGCATCTGCATGCGCAACTGGCACGCCGCTACGACGAATTCGCCGACGCCATCGCCAGCGGCTCCGAGGCGCGCTTGCGCGAAGCGCAGCCGCGCTTCGAGCGTGCCCTGCATCTGGTCGAGCGCGCCGGCGAAGCACTCACGGCTCTGATCCGCAGCGAACACGACGACCCGCGCCTGGAGCGTGAAGCGCGTGCCCTGGGGCACGGACAGGCGCGCCTGCTGTCGATGGCCAGCCAGTTCACGCGCGCGCTGCAGCAGGCCGACCGCCAGCGCGTCACGCTTGGCAGTACCGGCATCACCAGCTCCGACGTGCGGCTGTGGCTGCAATCGCATCCCGCGTTGCACGAGCTGCTGGGTGACGCGCTGTCCACTGGCGTGCGGCCGGTCTTCGTCAGCGGCCATGACTTGCTGGACGTCGCTGAAGGCGAGTTCGAACGCGACCGCCCCGATCCGCAGCGTTCGCAAGGCCTGCCGCCGCCGGCGCAGGCCGAGCACGGCAGCTTGCAGACGCTGCGCATGCCGATCGAGCTGGAAACCCTGATCGATCAGCTGGCCGGCTGGGCCGCGGTGCCGGCCGGCGAGCAGCCGGCTTTGAGGCCGATCTCGGCGGCAGTGCTGGGCGGCCGTTTCGCGCAGGCCGCCTATCGCATGCAATTGCTGCCCTTGCTGGGCGATGAACAGGCGCGCGCACTGCAAGGCCAGACCGGTGATCTGGCGCGTTCGCCCTGGCGAGCCGTGCTGCTGCCGGCCTTGGAAAAGGTGGACGACGCTCATGTCGCGACCATCAGTGCCGGCCAACTCCATCCCGATTCTTCCGTCGATCGCCATGAATGACGTTCTCGATGATGCCGCCGTGCTGGCGGCAGAACTGCTGGCGCGCCGCTGGCTGCCGCGGCAGCATCCGCGCGTGCGCCGCGCACTGGTCGATGCCGATCTGTGGCAGGCCGTGCAGGAGCGCCTGGGCCAGGTCGGCTTGCGGCTGATCGACAACATCCACGCCGATCACGTCAGCGTCGCATTGCTGCGCGGCGCCGAGGGCGCGGTGTTCGGCGAAGCGGGCCTGGATGCGAACAACAACGTCGATCTGCCGCGCGACGCCGTGTCGCTGCTCGTCGTGCTGTGGTCGTTGATCGTGCTGCCCAAGCGTGAGCGCCAGGCTGCTCGTGCCGCCACGGCCGAGGGTGAAGCCCAGAATGAGATGTTCCGCAGCGAGCGTCCGATGCCCAGTGCCGCCGCCGTGAGCCCCGTCGTGTCCTATAAGGCGCTGCTAGCCGACTTCGGCACGCAGTTGGGCCGGAAGACCCGCATGGAAGGCAACCTCAAGCGCTTGGAGACGCACGGCTTCATCATCCGCCGCGGCGACGACATCGCCGAAGGGCCGCTGCTGGATCTGCTGCTCGACTACGACACGCTGGCGCCGCGCATTCTCGATGGTGCGCTCGGCGACGTGCTGGCGCGCACGCGCAGCCAGGCCGAAGCGGCCAGGCTCGCCGAGCGGGCCAAGCCTGCCGAGGAGGCGCGAGACTGATGTTCCACCTGCAATCGCTCGAACTGCTTCAGTGGGACTACTGCCAGCGTCTGACGCTGCCGCTGGATGGCGCAATCATCACCGTGGCCGGCCCCAACGGCTCCGGCAAGACCACGCTGCTCGATGCCATGCGCACGCTGCTGGGGCTGGAGTGCTCCGGTGGGCGCAACTACAAGACCT
>JAFKGG010000490.1 GCA_017307915.1 Burkholderiales bacterium
CGCGCCAGGCCGCGTGAGCATCGCTGCTTGCTCCATCACGAATTCCAAGCAGGAAACGACGATGAACAAACTCACCCGTGATCAGATGGCCGCGCGCGTGGCGCGCGACATTCCCGAGGGCGCCTACGTCAATCTGGGCATCGGGCTGCCGACGCTGGTCGCCAATCATCTGCCGGCCGATCGCGAAGTGGTCTTGCATAGCGAGAACGGCATTCTCGGCATGGGGCCGGCGCCGGCCAAGGGCCAGGAAGACCACGACCTGATCAACGCCGGCAAGCAGCCGGTGACGATGCTGCCCGGCGCCGCGTTCTTCCATCATGCCGATTCGTTCGCGATGATGCGCGGCGGCCATCTCGACTTCTGCGTGCTGGGCGCGTTCCAGGTGGCAGCCAACGGCGACCTGGCCAACTGGCATACCGGCGCGCCGGATGCGATTCCGGCGGTCGGCGGCGCGATGGATCTGGCGATCGGCGCCAAGCAGCTGTTCGTGATGATGGAGCACCTGACCAAATCCGGCGAAAGCAAGATCGTCGAGCGTTGCACCTATCCGCTCACCGGGCTGCGCTGCGTGTCGCGCATCTATACCGATCTGGCCGTGATCGACATCACGCCCAAGGGGCTGCTTGCGCTCGAATGGGTCGACGGCCTGTCGTTCGACGAGCTGTGCCGGCTGACGGGCGCGCCGCTGGCGCGTGCACAATAACGCCCAGTTTTCCTTCACTTCGAAATCACTCAGGAACCAACATGCAAGAAGTCTTCATCTGCGACGCCGTGCGCACCCCGATCGGCCGCTACGGCGGCGCGCTGGCCACGGTGCGCACCGACGACCTGGCGGCGATCCCGCTGCGCGCGCTGCTGGTGCGCAATCCGAAGCTCGACCCGGCGGCGATCGAGGAAGTGATCTTCGGCTGCGCCAACCAGGCCGGTGAAGACAACCGCAACGTCGCGCGCATGGGGCTGCTGCTGGCTGGCTATCCGGCCGAGGTACCGGCGGCCACCATCAACCGGCTGTGCGGTTCGGGCATGGATGCGGTGGGCACGGTGGCGCGCGCCATCCGCAGCGGCGAACTCGATCTGGCGGTTGCCGGCGGCGTCGAGAGCATGTCGCGCGCGCCGTTCGTGATGCCCAAGGCCGACAGCGCGTTCTCGCGCAACAACGCGGTCTATGACACGACGATCGGCTGGCGTTTCGTCAATCCGAAGATGAAGGCGCAATACGGTATCGATTCGATGCCGGAAACCGCCGAGAACGTCGCTACCGACTACGGCATCTCGCGCGCCGACCAGGACGCGATGGCGCTGCGCAGCCAGCAGCGCGCCGCCGCCGCGCAGAAGTCGGGTTTCTTCGATGCCGAGATCGTGCCGGTGTCGATCGCGCAGAAAAAGGGCGACCCGGTCGTCGTCAACAAGGACGAGCATCCGCGCGAAACCACGCTCGAGGCGCTGGCCAAGCTCAAGCCGGTGGTCAGACCCGACGGCACCATCACCGCCGGTAACGCGTCGGGTGTCAATGACGGCGCCGCCGCGGTCATCCTGGCTTCCGAAGCGGCCGTGAAGCGCCACGGCCTGACGCCGCGCGCGCGCTTCATCGCGATGGCCACCGCCGGCGTGGCGCCGCGCGTCATGGGCATCGGCCCGGCGCCGGCCACGCAAAAGCTGCTGGCCAAGACCGGCAAGAAGATCGGCGACATCGACGTCATCGAGCTGAACGAGGCCTTCGCCGCTCAGGGGCTGGCCGTGCTGCGCGCGCTGGGTGTGGCCGACGATGCCGCGCACGTCAACCCGAACGGCGGCGCGATCGCGCTGGGTCATCCGCTGGGCATGTCGGGTGCGCGCCTGGTGCTCACCGCCATCAACCAGCTGCACCGCACCGGCGGCAAGCTGGCCGTGACCACCATGTGCATCGGCGTGGGGCAGGGCATCGCGGCGTTGATCGAGCGCGTCTGAGCGCCTGCCGCGGGCAGCGACGGCGGGGCGCTCTGCAGGGGCCTCGCGGGCCGCCCCCTTTGGCCTGCCGCAACCGGGCCCGGCAAGGCCCGCGTCAGTGGCTCCGGACCAGCATCGCGGTAGACGTGGCGCGCGTCAGCGGGCCACGCGTCGTGTCGGGGCCGCCGGCGGCGTCGGCCGGGTACAGCTCCGATTCCAGAAAGACCACGCGGCCGCCCCAGCGCAGCACGCGTGCCTGCGCCACGATCGGACCCTGGCCGATGCGTTCCAGGAACGACACGGTCAGGTCGAGCGATGCGATCGTCGTTTCGGGGTCGCGGGCATAGACGGCATAGGCCATCGAGTTGTCGAGCCAGGCGGTCACGAATCCGCCCTGCACGATCCGGCCGCCGCTATGGGTATGTTCGATGCGAGCCACGTAGCGCACGATCGACGAACCCGGCGTCGCTTCCAGCCGCAGCACGGCGTCGAAGCCGATGGCCTGCGCCAGCAGGGGCGGAAAACGTTCGGCGGATTGTTTCGGTTCGGTCATGAGCCCGGTCGGCCGTCATGCATCCGCATCGTGGTCGATGCGGATGCACACGTTGGTCAGTTCTGAATAGAAGTTCAGCGAATGTAACCCACCTTCGCGGCCGATGCCCGACAGGCCGGCGCCGCCGAACGGCGTACGCAGGTCGCGCAGGAACCATGAATTGATCCAGCTCAGCCCGACGCGCATCGCCTGGCCGACACGATGCGCACGGTTCAGGTTGCTGGTCCAGATCGTGGCGGCCAGTCCATAGCGGGTGTCATTGGCGCGTGCTATCACTTCACGCTCGCTGTCGAACGGCGCCACGTGGCACACCGGGCCGAAGATTTCCTCGGTGACGCAGCGTGCGCCGTCGGGCAGGCCGGCAATGACGGTCGGTTCGACCCAGAAGCCCTGGTCGCGCCGATCGCCGAAATGCGGCACGCCGCCGCCGGCCAGCACCTGCGCACCTTCTTCGCGGGCCAGCGCGAAATAGCTGAGTACCTTGTCGCGATGCTCGGCCGAGATCAGCGGCCCCATCGTGGTCGTCGCGTCCTGCGGCAAGCCGAGCTTCAGTTCACCGACCCGCTGTACCAGCGCCTCGCAAAAGCGCTGGTACAGCGGCCGCTCGACGTACACCCGTTCCGAACACAGGCAGACCTGGCCCGCGTTCAGGAAGATCGCGCGCATCATGCCGTCGATCATCTTGTCGAAGTCGCAATCGGCAAAGATGATCGCCGCGTTCTTGCCGCCCAGCTCGAACGAGATCGGCTTCACGCCATCGGCGGCGGCGCGCATGATGGCGGCGCCGGTGCGCGATTCGCCGGTGAAGGTGATGGCGTCGATGTCCGGATGCGTGGTGATGAATTCGCCGGCCGAATCCGGGCCGAAGCCGTGCACCAGGTTGAACGCGCCGGCCGGCATGCCGACGCTTTCCATGACTTCGGCCAGCAGCGTCGCGGTGCCCGGCGTTTCCTCGGAAGGCTTGACCACCACGGCGTTGCCGCAGGCCAGCGCCGGCGCCACTTTCCAGGTCAACAGCAGCAGCGGCAGATTCCACGGCGAAATGATGCCGACCACGCCCAGCGGCTTGCGCACCGCGTAGTTCAGCGCTTGCGCGCCGCCCGGCAGGTCGGTCTGGAACGTTTCCAGCGGTGCGGTCTTGATCTGGTCGGCAAAGGCGCGGAAGTTGGCGGCGCCGCGCGGAATGTCGATCGTCGAGGCCATGCTCACCGGCTTGCCGGTGTCGGCGATCTCGGCCGCCAGGAAGTCATCGCGGCGACGATCGATCTCGTCGGCGATGCGGTAGAGCAAGGCGGCGCGTTCGCTGGGCGAGGTGCGCCCCCAGGGGCCATCGAGTGCAGCCCGCCCGGCACGCACCGCGCGATCGACCATGCCGCGATCGGCTTCGTGCACCTGGGCGACGTGCGAACCGTCGATCGGGTTCAGGTCGTCGAAGCGCTTGGCCGATTCATACCATCGGCCGTCGATGTAGTTGCGATATTGCTGCATGCTGTGTCTGCCCTCTGAACAACGAATGTGAAAACGATGGGCCGGTGATACCCGTGCCCCGGCCCGGGCTGGCGCTGGCCTCAGAGCTGTTGCCAACCTCAGAGCAGGCGCACCACGGCCGCGCCGCTGCCGTACTGCGGGCCGTAGGCATAGACCTGCGCCGCGCCCAGGCGCCCACCCAGCGCGCCGAGCAGGAAGGCCAGGTGCTTGAAGCCCATGTCGGCGCGCGCCTGCGCGATGAAGTCGGGCAACTGCCGCAGCAGTTCATCCAGGTCGCGCCGCTCGATCAGCTTCAGCACGCGGCGGTTCCATTCATCTTCGATCGCACTGGCGATGGCATCGTCGGCAAACTCGCGCCGGTCGCGGAACTCGCTGCCCGACAGGCCGCCGAGCGCGATCACCGCGACGCGCTTGCCCTGGATCGCGGCCTGCGCGGCGGTCAGTTCGCCGAGCGCGCGTGTGCGCTCGAAGTCGTAGTACAGGTTGTTGGCCACGATCAGCGTCGGCAAGGTGCCGTCGGGGTTGACCAGCGCGTTGGCTGCCAGCGTGGCCGAGTCGAGCGGAAAGCCGGCGTAGTCGACCAGCTTCGATGCGATGCCGGCGCGCTGAGCCGCGCGCACGCAGGCGCGCGCCAATGACACGTCGGTGGTGATGTCATAGCGCATCTCGCCCAGCTCGTGCCAGTTCTCGTCGACGTGCAGGCCGGCCATGCGCGCGCGGCCCTGCCAGAGCTGGTCGAGTACCGCATACCAGCGCGTCGAATAGATCAGCAGCGTGTCGGGTTTGAGCTCGTCGAGATCGTCGGCCACGCGCTTCATCGCGTCGACCAGCTCGCGATAGCGCGCCTCGTCGTTGCGCAACAGCAGCAGCGGGCTGGCCGGCAGCAGGTAGGCAGCCACCACGCCGGGCTGGTCGGCCAGCGCGGCGCGATCGTCGTCGGCGCTGTCGCCAAGCAGCCAGCGGCGCCAGCGCCGCAACGGCGACGCGCTGCGGCGGCGGTGGTGCGGCATGCGCAGGTCGTGCACGATGCCCATCAGGCCGCGCGGCAACAGCAGCATCAGCAGAATCGACAGCACGCCCAGCATCAGCTGCCCCTGGCCGGCCGCTGCGCCCAGGATGCGGTCGATGAAGATGTAGATCACCGCGCCGATCAGCGGCCCGGCGATCGTGCCCATGCCGCCGGCGACGACGATGAACACGATGATCGCCGCCCACGAGATCGAGAACGCCGACGGCGGCGTGATGATCACCACGTCCATGAAATACAGGCCCGAGGCCAGGCCGGTCAGCGTGGCGCTGGTCAGGAACACCGCCGCCTTGACCTTGCCGACGTCGACGCCGCTGGAGCGGGCCGCTTCTTCGTCGTCGCGCACGGCGGTCAGCGCCAGCCCGTACGGCGAACGCATCCAGCGCCAGATCAAGGCAGTGCTCACCAGCAGCAGCGCCAGCGCAACGTAATACAGCTCGGCGCCGCTGACGTCGGATTTCAACTGCATGCCGCCACCGGCGCCGACCACGCGCCATTCATTGAACACGGTGGCCACCGATTCGGCGATCAGCCAGGTGGCGATGGCGAAATAGGCGCCTTGCAGCTTCAGCAGCGGCAGCGCGCCGAGGAAGATCAGCAGCAGGATGGCGACGCGGCGCACGTAGTCGCTGCCGAACACGTCGGCCGCCGGCGAATAGGCGATCAGCCATTCATAGGCCAGCCACAGCAGCACCGCGATCACCACGCCGTTGCGCGCGCGCTGCCGCGCACCGCGTTCGCGCAGCGGCAGGCACAGCAGCCAGGCGAACAGCAGCGAAGCCAGACCGGCCACCGGCCAGGCAGTCCAGATCGACGCCGGCGTGTAGTAGTAGACGATCGCCTGCGCGAAGCCGCCGATGCCGATGAATACTTGCTGGCCGAAGGTGAGCAGGCCGGCATAGCCGGCCATCAGGTTCCAGGCCAGGCCCAGCGTGGCGAACACGAACACCGAGAACATCAGGTGCAGCAGGTAGCTGTCGCCGGGCACCGTGGCCGGCACCAGCACCAGCAGCACGACGATCACCAGCGCCCAGATTGCGCCGCGCCGGCCATAGAACGAATCCGTCAGAGTCTTGAGGATCATCGGCGGTTCACCGTTTGGCCAGCAGACCCTGCGGGCGCAGCGCCAGCACCAGCAGGATCAGCAGATAGCCGGCCACCTGCTGCGCCGCCGGCCCGAAATAGGTGCCGGCCAGCACCTGCACGATGCCCAGCACGATGCCGCCGACGAAGCTGCCCAGCAGCGAGCCCAGGCCGCCGAGGATCACCACGCCAAAGGCCATCAGCAGGAACGGCGGGCCGTCGAAGGGCTGGAACGAGCGCGACATGCCGATCATGAAACCGGCGATCGAAGCCGAGGCCAGCGCCACGCCGCTGGCTACCGCATAGACGTGCGCGGTGCGCATGCCCATCAGCTCGGCGATCTCGGGGTCGTCGCTGGCGGCGCGGATGGCGCGGCCGATGTGCGTGCTGCGCATCCACAGCGCCAGCGCGGCCAGCAGCACCGCGGCGGCGATGAAGAAGCCGAAGCGCAGCGTCGAGATGCTCAGGTCTTCGCTGAGTTTGATCGCCGAATACGACAGCTCGTTGCGGATCGTGGCGGCATCGGCGCTGAAGATCAGCAGCATGCCCTGGCTCAACACGATCGATAGCCCGAAGGTGACCAGCAGCGGCAGCATCAAACCGAACACCGGCGACATGTTGCGCCGTTCGGCCGCCTGCACCGACACGTGATTGAGCAGGCCGCGCTGCACGAAATAACCGATCGCATACATGATCGGCACCACCACCGGCAGCGTCCAGAACGGCGACACCTCGGCGATCGTCAGCAGCGTCACGCAGATGTAGGCGGCGACGATCAGCCAGTCGCCATGCGACAAGTTGACCAGCCGCATGACGCCGAAGTTCAGCGCCAAGCCGACGCTGATCAACGCGTAATAGCCGCCCAACATGGCGCCCGACAGCACGCCGTTGGCCAGGTCGATGAACAGCCAATACAGGTCTTCATTGGACATGGTGCGTTCCGATGCCGGCGCCGAAGTAGGCGGCGGTGATCGCGTCTTCGCCGACTTCGCCCGGTTTGCCCTCCAGCACGATGCTGCCTTCGAGCATCACGCAAAAGCGCGTGCAGGCGGCCAGTGCGCGCTTCAGATCCTGTTCGATGATGATCGCCGCGGTGCCGGTTTCGATGATGCTGCCCAGGTTGTGATAGATCTCGTCGACCATTGCCGGCGACAGCCCGAGCGATAGCTCGTCGAAGGCAATGAGCTTGGGCGAGGACATCAGCGCGCGGCCGATGGCCACCATCTGCTGCTCGCCGCCCGACATCTGCGAGACCACTTGATCGCGCCGTTCGCGCAAGCGTGGAAACAGCGAATAGATCTGTTCGAGCCGGGTGGGAATGCCGGCGCGGCAGCGGGGCAGGTAGGCGCCGGCCAGCAGATTGTCCTGCACCGACATGCGCGCGAACAGGCGCCGTCCCTCGGGCACCAGCGCGATGCCGGCGTCGACGATCTGGTCGGGACTGAGCTTGTCGATGCGCTTGCCGTCGAATTCGATGAGGCCGCGAATGTGCGAGCGCGCGCCGTGGTTCATCAGGCCGACCAGCGAGCGCAACAGCGTCGACTTGCCGGCACCGTTGGCGCCGATGATCGCCAGCACGTCGCCTTGACGCAGCTCCAGCGAGATGTCGTAGATGGCGCGCAGCTCGCCGTAGTAGGCCGCCAGGCTGCTGATGCGCAGCAGCGGCGTGCCGCCGTTGCCGTCAGCTTCCGAGGTAGACACGCTTGACCTCCGGCGACTGGATGACTTGATTGGGAACGCCCAGCGCCAGCACCTGGCCGCCGGCCAGCGCCATCAGCCGGTCGGTGGCGGTGAGCATGGTGCGGATGACGTGTTCGATCCACACCACCGTGGTGCCCATGTTGCGGATGCGCTGCACCAGCTCGATGAACTCGCCGACTTCCTGTTCGGTGAGGCCGGCGGCCACTTCGTCGATCAGCAGCAGCTTGGGCCGCATCGCCAGCGCGCGCGCCAGTTCGTGGCGCTTGCGCACCAGCAGCGGCAGGCGCCCGGCCAGCGTATCGGCGAAGCGCGTGAGCCCGGTGGCGGCCAGCGTGCGTTCGATCCAGGCGGTGGCCTCGGCGCCGCTCAGGCCGCCGGCGAAGGTGGCGGCCACGCGCAGATTGTCGAACACGCTCATCTGGCCGAACGGCCGCGGTACCTGGTAGGTACGGGCGATGCCGCGGCGCGCGCGATCGTGCGGCGGCAGCGTGGTGATGTCTTCGTTTCTGAATTCGACGCGGCCCGACGACGGCTCGACATGGCCCGACAGCATGCCGAACAGCGTGGTCTTGCCGGCGCCGTTGGGACCGATCACGCCCAGGATCTCGCCTTCCTCGACGTCGAAGCTGACGTCGTTGGCGACGTTGATCGCACCGAACGACTTCGACAGACCCGATACCTTCAGGATCGTGCTCATGGGCGCTTCACGCCGAGCGCCAGCGCGACCCACTGGCACAGCATGCTCTTGGGGTCTTCGAAGCCGTAGATCGCGTCGAAGTGATTGGCTTCGGACTGCGGCGCGCGCTTGGAGCGATTGCCGGCCGCGGCCCAGGCGGCCACGAAATCGTCGGACTGGCGGCGGAACTCGTCGGGCTCACGCCCGCCCCAGGTGACCAAGGCCGGCGTCTTGCAAGGACGCACGCTGAACATCGGAGAGTTGCGACGGATCATGCCGTCGTCGAGCTGGATCATCGGCTGCATGCACGAAAAGCGCAGCGGCTGCAGGTCATACAGGCCACTGACCAGAACGGCGCCGGCCAGCGGATCGCTGGGCAAGCCGTATTCCTCTTCCCACGGCGTCTGCAGGCACATCGCGGTCAGATGCGCGCCGGCCGAATGGCCGCCGAGCACGACGCGACCCGGGTCGCCGCCATGCCGCTCGATGCGGCGCAGCACCCAGGCCAGCGCCGCGCGCGACTGGCGCGTGATTTCATCGATGCTCACCTTCGGCGTCAGCGAATAATTGACGACGACGGTGGTGATGCCCAGCTCGTGCAGCCCCAGCGCGACGCAACTGAATTCCTTCGACGACAGCATGCGCCAGTAGCCGCCGTGGATGAACATGAACACCGGCGCGCCGCGCTGCGCGGCCGGAAAGATGTCGATGGTCTCGTCGCGCGTCGGCCCGTAGGGCACGTCGAGTTCGCAACGCAGACGGTGCCGTGCCAGCCGGCTTTCTTCGATGTAGTGCCGCGCATACACGGTGAAATCGGGAACCGACTGTTCGACGTCGTACTGGGCGTCGATCTGCGCCTGCGTGGTGAACTCGCGATAGAGGGCGGGCATCTGCGGGGTTCCGTCCCGCCGCGCCGGTGGGCGCGACGGGGCAACGCGAAGGCCGGGCCGGCCTTCGGGCTTGGCTTGACGCCTATTTACTGCTGATAGAGCTTCATGTCGGCCGTCTTCTTCACGCTGGGATAGACGGCGTTATAGACGTTTTCCTTCACCAGCTTCTTGCGCTTGTCGTCGTAGCGCCATTGCGCGCCGCCCAGCGGTTGCACCGAATAGTTCTGCGCGTTGAACTTGACGGTGCCGGTGACGGTTTCGAGATTGGTGGCGTTCAGCGCCTTGACCACGGCCTCGCGATCGGTCGTGCCGGCGCGCTGGATCGCGTCGAACAGCACGTCGTAGGCGGCATCGTCATAGCCCAGCGGCGGAATGTACTGCTTGCCGGCGTTGGCTTTCTCGTAGGCGTCGACCAGGCCCTGGCCGTCATAGCCGCCGAATTTCGACTTGCCCGGATAGGCCGGCGACCAGAAATTGACGCTGAGCACGCCGTAGCCGGCTTTGCCCACGGCGTTCATCGGCTCGGGATAGCCGGTGGCCTTGTCGATCACGTACATCTTCGGCTTGAAGCCGGCCTGGGCCGCCTGCTGCAGGAAATTCTGCATGTCGGGCGGCGCCAGCACGCCGGTGACCACTTCGACGCGGTTGCGCTTGAACTGGTTGATGACCGACGTGAAATCGGGCAGACCCTGGGCGAAGCGGCCCGGATCGGTGGGCTTCCAGTTTTCTTTCTTGAAGGCCGGATCGAACAGCGAGGCGAACACCGTGCCGTCGGGATCGTTCGGGTACAGATAGCCGATGTTGCCGTTGAAGCCGCCCGGCAAGGCCTTGATCATGCCGATGTGGTTGGCCACCAGATCGGGCACCGAGAAAAAGAAATGATGGGTATAGCGGAAGGTCTTGGGCTTGCCGTCGGGTCCGAACAGCCAGGCTTCCACCGGCGTGTTGACGGTGACGCAGGGCACCTTGTGGCGTTCGCACAGATCCGACGGGGCATTGGTGGTGTCGGGCGTGCCCTGCGCCATCAGGAAATCGACCTTGTCGGACAGGATCGCGCGCGTGGCAGCCTCGGCCGAACCGGCCACCGTGCTCTTGCTGTCGTAGATCTTGTATTCGATCTTGCAGCTCTGGTTGCCCACCTTCAGGCCGCCGGCCTTGTTGATCGGGCCGATCTTGTTGTCGTCGACCCACGGCGTGTCTTTGCCGACGTCGGCCAGCGGGCCGGTGACGGGTACGACGCGCCCGATCTTGATCGTGCAGCTCTGCGCGAAAGCGCCGCCCGCCGCGCTGGCGAGCAAGCCGCCGACGAGGCAGGCGGCATAGTTGACGCGAAACTTCATGACGGCTCCTTGGTGAATAATTCAATCAAAGCGTGAACTCGACCACCGCGGCACCGCTGCCGTAGACGGGGCCGTAGGCATGGACGCGGGCGCCGACGAAGCGGCCCTTCAATGCGCCCAGGATCCAGTGGAAATGCTTGAATCCCATATCGGCGCGCGCGCCGCTGGAAAACTCGGGGATCACCCGCCGCAGTTCGGCGACGTCGCCGGATTCGATCAGGCGCAGCACGCGCTGGTTCCATTTGTCGTCGTCCGACGAGGCCAGCCGGTCGCTGCGCGGATCGATCTCGGTGCGAAACAGCGAACCCGACAAGCCGCCGACGCCGACCACGGCCACGCGCTTGCCCTGTTCGTCGGCGCAGGCGGCGGCCAGCGCACCCAGCTGCTCAGTGGTCTGCGCGTCGTGATAGAGGTTGTTCGAAGCGACCACCAGCGGGCGTTCGGCGCTGCCGATGCCCAGCAGCGAACTGGCGGCGATGGTGCCGCTGTCGATCGGAAAGCCGTCGTAGTTGACGCCGCGCGCGTGCACGCCGATGCGCGGGCAGGCGGCGACGCAGGCATGCGCCAGTTCGGTATCGGCGTGCAGGTCGTAGGGCAGATCGCCGAATTCGTACCAGTTTTCGTCGACGTGGATGCCGGTGCTGCGCCGGCGCGTCAACCATTGTTCGTCGAGCACGGCATACCACTGCGTTGAATAGAGCAGCACTGCATCGGGGCGCGACGCCTCGAGCGCGCGGCCGGCGCGCTGCACGGCGGCGGCCAGGCGTCCCCAGCTCGAGATTTCGGGTTTCAGTTTCGGCAGCGGGCTGCCGGGCACCAGGAAGGCGGAAACGACCGGCATGGCGGGATTCAGTCGACCAGACTTGCGCGATGACCGTCGTATGCGCTGCCGCTGGCCGTGCTGCTGCCGCCGCCGAGCAGCGACTGGCCGGCCTTGCGCAGGTTCCATTCCATCACCGCGTTGCCAGTGCCGATCACGGTGCCGTAGCCATACAGTTCGCCGGCCAGCTCGGGATAGTTCATCGCCGAGTGCATCCACGTGAAGGCGCCCGACTTGACCTCGGCGAACGACTCTTCGATGAACTGCGGCAGCAGCTTGAACACCTCGCGCATGCGGCCCTTGCGCATCAGCTCGATCATCCGCATGTCCCACTGATAGCCGGCCAGGTTCTGCGGGTGTTCCTTGGACATGTCTTCAGGGATTGCCGGCTCTTCGTGGAAGTGCCAGTGCGACAGCGTGTTCGAGGCCAGCAGCACGGCGCGCCGGCCGGTCTTGCGCAGGGCTTCGCGGGTGGCTTTGCCCAGCAGATCCATCTCGACCAGGCCTTCCTTGGTGTTCAGGTAGTACGGCGTGTTGTTGGCCGAGATGCCGACTACCGGGATGTCCCACTGCGGGCGGATCATGTGCAGCGTGGTGATGGTGCCGTAGTCGACCCGGAAGTTCGGGTTGCGCATCATCTTGGTGACCAGGCCGGCCTTGCGGCCTTCTTCGCAGCAGGCTTCGGCCAGTTCGACGTCGACTTCCAGCGAGAAGTCGTAGCGGAACAGGTTCGGAAAGATCGGATCGACCGACTTGCCCGACAACTGCCGCACGCCGAGGAAATGATGGCCGACCGAGGTGATCCAGTGCGGTGAGTGCACCAGCAGCACGTCGGGTTTCATTTCATCGAGGCTGGCGCGGGCGCGTTCGTAGGCCCAGCGCAACGGCTCCCAGCCGCCTTGCGAGCGCGGTTCGTTCTGCGGCGGGTTCTCGCCATAGACGAGATGCGGTGGGTGCGGTGCCAGGAAGCCCGCGATGATTTCGCCTTGTGCCATGTTCGACTCGCTCTGGTGCGGCACCGTGCGGCGCCGACGATGGTGCAATCACGACGAAGAGAGCGGGACCGCGCGTTTTCATGGCAGACGTCGGTACTTTTGATTTAGTACGTATACGTCTTATATGAAACGACGTGTACCCGCACAACTCGAACTCAGTCTAGAGATGCGCCGAATGCGTGTCAATAGTCGTGAATACCCGGAATGCGACCGCATACCGCGCGCTTGCGCCTGGTCGATACGTTGCTGCTTGACGGCTTTGCGGCGAGCGTCTATAAATCCGTGGACGTGCTTCTTTGCCGAAAGAATAGTACGTATACTGGTAGTTTCAGGCGACGGCATTGCGCCGTCTTCCGCAGCAGTGTTCGTTCGTAGCCTGCACCCTAGCCATGTCCGTTCCCTCAGCGCATCTGCGGCCCAAGCGTTCCAAGGCCAAAGCGAAGCCGGCACAGGAAGGCGATGCTTCCAGCCTGCTATCGGCACCCGTCAAGCGCATCCTCGACGAGTTCCGGCTCGAAGACATCGTCTCGCATCTGCTGCGGCGCGTGCATTTCATGGCCGAGGAACTGTTCGCGCAGGAATTTGCCGACGAATCGCTGACGCCGCGACAGAAGGCGGCGCTGGTCACCGTCTATCAGCGACCAGGCTTGAGCCAGAACGCGCTGGCCGACCGTCTGTTCATGGATCGCAACACGGTGGCCGAGATGGTGCGTCGCCTGGTCGCCAGTGGCTTGCTGCGCCGCATCAGCGCTGCCGGTGATCAGCGTGCCTATGAGCTGTTCCTGGCGCCCAAGGGGGCCGAACTGCTCAATCGCGTGATGCCGCGCGACCTGCAGGTCGAACGGCGCGTGCTCGAACGGCTGCCAGAAGAATACCGTCCGCTGTTCGTCAAATGTCTTCGCTTGCTCGTCGAACCGCCGGCGCGCGGCGGCGGCACCGATTGACCCGCATCCGTTTCGTGGAGCTTCGCAGTCATGCAGATCAATTTCGGGTTCATTCTGTTGGCGATCGTGGCGATCATCGTCGTCATCGCCGTGCTGTGGTGGATTCTGTCGAAGCTGTACCAACGCTCGACCACCGAGCTGTCGTTCGTGCGCACCGGTTTTCTCGGCGAGCGGGTTGCCATCTCGGGCGGTGCAATGGTGATTCCGGTGCTGCACGAAGTCACGCGCGTGAACATGAACACGATGCGGATCAGCGTCGCGCATCAGGATCAGAACGCGCTGATCACGCAGGATCGGTTGCGCATCAACGTCGAGGCCGACTTCTACGTGCGCGTGAAGCCGGTTCGCGAAGCGGTGGCCGCCGCGGCCCGCACGCTGGGCAGCCGCACCATGTCGATCGACGGCATGCGGCAGTTGCTCGAGGCGCGTTTCAA
>JAFKGG010000491.1 GCA_017307915.1 Burkholderiales bacterium
GCGGCGCGCGCGGCCTCTTTCATCTGGCCGAGGATCTGCGGCTCGCCCAGCACCATCGAATCCAGCCCGGCGGCGACGCGGAACGCGTGCCGCACGGCCTCGCCGTTGGGGCGGGCGTACAGGTGCGAATCGAGCTGGGCATCGAGCTGCTGGCGCTGGCCGAGCCAGCCGGTGATCGCGCGCCGCGCCTCATCGGGGCGCGGCGTGGCACAGTAGATTTCGGTGCGATTACAGGTGGAAAGAATCGCCGATTCGGGTACCACCGGATGCAGGCGCTGGCGCAGGTCGGCCAGGGCGCCCCGCAACGCGTCGCCCGGAAACGACACCTGCTCGCGCAGCGCAAGCGGCGCGGTCTGGTGGTTGAGTCCGAGCGTCAGTAGGTACATAAGCGATTGAATTTTATCGAATTGTAGCGCGCTGCGGCTTGATCGATGTCAGCTTACCCGGCATGGGCGCCCAGAAACAGCCGGTAGGCCGGATGCTGGCTTTCGTCCCAGTGCGGATAGCCCAGCGTGGACAGGAAATCCTTGAAAATGCGCTTTTCGCCCGGCGGCACCTGGATGCCGACCAGAATGCGGCCGTAATCCGCGCCGTGGTTGCGGTAATGGAACAGCGAGATGTTCCAGTTCGGGCTCATGCTCGACAGAAAGCGCATCAGCGCGCCCGGCCGCTCGGGAAACTCGAAGCGATACAGCAGTTCGTCGCGCGCCAGCGACGAATGGCCGCCGACCAGATGGCGGATATGCAGCTTGCCCAATTCGTCTTCGGTCAGGTCCAGCGTCGGAAACCCGGCCTGGCGGAACGCCTCGGCGATCTGCGCCGCCTCGCCCGGCAGCGAGGTCTGGATGCCGACGAAGACGTGCGCCTCGCGCGCATCGGCGATCCGGTAGTTGAATTCGGTGACGTTGCGCGGCCCGACCAATTCGCAGAAACGGCGAAAACTGCCGCGTTCCTCGGGAATCGTCACCGCGAACACGGCTTCGCGCTTCTCGCCGATCTCGGCGCGTTCGGAGACGAAGCGCAGCCGGTCGAAGTTCATATTGGCGCCGCTGGCGATTGCCACCAGCGTCTGGTCGCGTAGCTGTTCGCGTTCGACGTAGGCCTTCATGCCGGCCACCGACAGCGCGCCGGCCGGTTCCAGGATCGAACGCGTGTCCTGGAAGACGTCCTTGATGGCGGCGCAGGCAGCGTCGGTGTCGACCAGGATCACGTCGTCGAGCAAAGCCTTGCATAGCCTGAAAGTTTCTTCGCCGACCTTCTTCACCGCGGTGCCGTCGGAAAACAGGCCCACGTCGTGCAGCTCGATGCGCCGCCCGGCCTTGGTCGAGCGCGCCATCGCGTCGGAATCGGTGGTCTGCACGCCGATCACGCGCACCTCGGGCCGCACCTGCTTGACGTAGGCAGCCACGCCGGCGGCCAGCCCGCCGCCGCCGATCGGCACGAAGATGGCATGCAGCGGCCCCTGGTGCTGGCGCAGGATCTCCATGCCGACGGTGCCCTGGCCGGCGATCACGTCGGGGTCGTCGAACGGGTGCACGAAGGTCAGGCGTTCGCGTTCCTGCAGTTCGAGCGCCGCGGCGGCGGCGTCGCTGTACGAATCGCCGGTCAGCACGGTTTCGCCGCCGAGCGCGCGCACCGCGTCGATCTTGACCTGCGGCGTGGTCACCGGCATCACGATCACGGCGCGGCAGCCGAGCCGGCGCGCCGCCAGCGCCACGCCTTGCGCGTGGTTGCCGGCCGAGGCGGCGATCACGCCGCGCGCCAGCTGCTCGGGGCTCAGCCGCGCCATGCGGTTGTAGGCGCCGCGCAGCTTGAATGAGAACACCGGCTGCATGTCCTCGCGCTTGAGCAGCACGCGGTTGCCCAGGCGGGCCGACAGCGTCGGGGCGGGATCGAGCGAGGTTTCCTGCGCGACGTCGTAGACCTTCGCGGTCAGGATGCGTTTCAGATAGTCGATGGGCATGGCCTGCCGAATTCTACAGAGGCGGCCCGGCCGCCTGCCGGTGCAACGCGGTCGGCGGCGGCGGTGGCTGGCCGTTGGGCGCTCCCTGCCCGCCGGCGCGGGCTTCGTTCAGCTTTCGATCTCGCAGCCCAAGCGCTTGAGCGTAGCGTCGACCCAGGCGCGATCCTGCGGTACGCCGGCGGCGATGTCGGCCAGCGTCTTTTCCTCGGCGGCATGCTTGGCGTGGGTGGCGGCGTAGACCGCGTCGACCTGATCGTAGGGCACGCACAGCAGGCCGTCGGCGTCGCCGATGATCAGGTCGCCGGGCTCGATCGTCATGCCGTCGATGGCGATCGGCACGTTGATCTCGCCGGGGCCGTCTTTATAGGGCCCGCGATGCGTGACGCCGGCGGCGAACACCGGAAAGCTGCCCGAGCTCAGCGCGGCATGGTCGCGGATCGCGCCGTTGATCACGATGCCGCCGAGCCGCCGCTGGGCTGCCATCGCCACCATGATCTCGCCGATGATCGCATTGGTCAGGTCGCCGCCGGCATCGACCACCACGATGTCGCCGGGCTGCGCGATGTCCAGCGCCTTGTGCACCATCAGGTTGTCGCCGGGGCGCGTGCGCACGGTGAATGCCGGGCCGGCCATCGTGCCGCCGCGGTAAACGGGCCGCAGCCGAGCGCCGCCGGCGAACATGCGCGACATCGAGTCGCTGACGTTGGCCACGGGCAGCGCGCGAAACGCCTCGGCGCGCTGCGCGTCGACGGCGCGGCGGCGCTTCAGGATGCGGAATCCGATCGTCATGGGGGTCTCCTTGGGTGGGGTGAGCCGGGCGGCCGGACGGTGCCGGGCCGTGCCGGCCTGTCGAGCCGCAATGATAGGCGACCAGCGGCTCGCGCCGCTGCTACACTGCTCGCCCGATGGAAGCCCTGGCGGAAAAGCTGCTCGAATGGTTTGCGTTGCCCCGCCACGGGTTGTCGACGATCTTCGTCGTCGCCTTCGTGTCGGCGACGCTGCTGCCGCTCGGTTCCGAGCCGGCCGTGTTCGGCTTCGTCACGCTCAACCCTGACAAGTTCTGGCCCGCCGTGGCGGTGGCCACCGTCGGCAACACGCTGGGCGGCATCGTCGATTATTGGTTGGGCGTGGGCGCGCACGAGGCGGTGGCTAAAGGCAAGAGCACCCGCTACTTGCACTGGTTCGAGCGGCTCGGCCCCAAGGCCTTGTTCTTCTCGTGGCTGCCGGCGGTGGGCGATCCGCTGTGCGCGGTGGCCGGCTGGCTGAAGCTGCCGTTCTGGCAGTGCGTGGGCTGGATGGCGCTGGGCAAGATGCTGCGCTACATCCTGATGACCGCGGCGCTGCTATGGGTGCCCGATCACTGGTGGGCAGCGGTGGCGCGGCCGTTCATCGGCAACTGAACCTAGGCCTGCGCCTCCGGACGCATTTCAGGCAATCGGCCGAGCGCCAGCCGGGCCGGCGTCGCGATCGGGAGCTTCGTCGCGTCCATCCCGGCCGTGCGGCGCTGCCCAGGCCGCACTCAGCCGCTTGATGATCTCGACGAATCGCTCCGAGGCAGGACCGCTCGCGCCCGGCTTGGCGTGGGTGACGTAGATTTGCGCGGCGCGAATCTCTCCAGCGTGCAGGCGCAGCGGCTTGAGCTGGCCGCACTCGATCTCGTCGGTGACCATGTGCATCGGCAGCCACGCATAACCCAGTCCGTCGCGGACCAGCTCGATGGCTTGCCGAAGACTGCTGGCGACCCAGCGGCTGCGCGAATTCATCCAGCCTCGATCCGCGGGATTGAGCGTGCCTCCCTCGCACACCGCGATCTGCATGTGCGAGGCCAGTTGCGCCAGCGAACAGGGCCCGTCGAGCGCGTGCAGCGGATGATCGGCCACAGCCACGGCGCACAGCGGCACCGACAGCAGCGCGTCGCTCAGATCCGAGGCTGGAACACGCGGGCCGATGACGATGTCGGCATTGCGGCCGCGCTCGGCCTCGACTTGCCGGCACATCAGCGATTCGCGGATCTGCAGTCTGATGTGTGAATCGAAGCTGCGGAATTCGCGCAGCGCGGCCGTCATCAGTTCGGTAGGAAAGAAGGAATCGACTTCGATCCACAGCTCCGATTCCAGACCCTGCTTGAGCCGTTCGGAGAACAACTCGAGCTCCTCGGCGGCAGCCAGCACTTCCTGCGCGCGACGCAGCAGCGTGCGGCCCTGCGCCGTCAACACCGCCTTGCGGCCCTGCATTTCCAGCAGCGACAGGCCGAGCTGTTCCTGCAGCGAATTGACCGAGTAGCTCACCGCCGACTGGCTTCGATTGAGGATCTTCGCGGCCTGCACGAAGCCGCCGGCTTCTACGATGGCTTGCAGAACACGCCACTGCTCCAGCGTCGTTCGGGGGATGTTCATCTCTGAACCTATTACCTCTATCGATGGTTTCAGCGCAGATTTTGCGTTGGACGGGCCATTTGCGCTAAGTCAACATCAGCTTCTCACATTTCATGTAGTCGATATGAGCCTTATCTCGAAGGGCGCAGAGCGTACCGTACAACCGATCGTGGTGGGCGGCGGCCAGTATGACCGTACGCGTGCCGTGCAGGATGGCCGTGCCTGGCAGGACGGCATCGAGGTCCGCTATCTTGATCTGTCGCCCGCCGAGGCCCTGCGCCGCTTGTTCGTCACCCACGAACTGAGCGCGGCCGAGGTGTCGCTGGGCGCGCTTGCCATCGCTTTCGATGAAGGGCGCACGCGCTACCGGGGCTTGCCTGCGTTCGTGGCCCGGTCGTTTCGCCATGGATCGATCTTCGTGCGCAACGACGGCTCGGTGCTGGAACCGCGCAATCTCGCCAACCGATGCATCGGCCTGCCTGACGTGCGTCTGACGTCGGCGATCTGGGTGCGCGGCATGCTGTCGGATCAGTATGGCCTGGATCTAAGCTCGATCACCTGGGTCGTCGGCGGTATCGATGCGCCGCAATCGGCGGAGCCGCCGAACACGCCGGGCATGAGCACCGTTGCGGCGCCGCCCGGCCGCACGCTGTGGCAGATGCTCGCCGACGGCGAACTGGATGCGGTCATCGCCGCGCGCATGCCGGCTGCCATCCGCGATCAGGATCCTCGCTTCAAGCGGATGTTCACCAATTTCCGCGAGGAAGAAGAAGCCTACTTCAAGAAGACCGGCTGCTTTCCGCCCGTCCACATCATGGCTTACGACACCGAAGCGCTCGATGCCGAGCGGGCGGGCGAACTCTACGGCGTGTTCCGGCGGGCCCGCGATCTGGCGCTGGCCGAGCTGGAAGAAACGGCCTTCTATCACGTATCGCTGCCATGGCTGCCCGACGATCTGCTGCGTGCGCGGCACGTCATGGGTGCCGATCTGTGGTCGTACGGTTTGTCGGCCAATCGCACGGCCGTCGATACCTTTCTGCGCTATTGCCACGAGCAAGGCATCACGCGGCGCCGCCTTCAGGCGGACCAGCTTTTGCTGAACATCGATTGACCAGAAACGAAAGGGAACTCGCATGATCGAAACTGAAGCCTCATCCCTCGCGCGCGTCGATGGCGGCGAGAAGATCAAGTGCACGCACTTGAAAGATCTGACGCAGGCCGACATCGACATCATCACCAAGCATCTGAAACCTTACGTCGATACGCTGGCCGATCGCGTGTTGGCGCATCTGAAGAGCCTGGAGGCCGACGAAGGCGGCTTTCCGGTGACGCGCCTGGAGCACAACGTGCAGTGCGCCAGCCGTGCTCTGCGCGACGGCAAGGATGAGGAATACGTGGTGGCCGCACTGATCCACGACATCGGCGACCGCCTGTGCACCTACAACCACCCCGAGATGGCCGCGGCCATCCTGCAGCCCTTCGTGCGGCCTGAACTGCACTGGATGGTGCTCAATCACGAAGTGTTCCAGGGCTTCTACTTCTTCCATCTGTTCGGCAAGGACAAGGAGATGCGCCAGAAGTTCAAGGACCATCCGTGCTATGACCTCACGGTCGAGTTCTGTGCCAAGTACGATGCACCGGCCTTCGATCCCAACTACAAGAGCGTTCCGTTCGAGGAATTCATTCCCATGGTCCGGCGCGTGTTCGCCAAGCCGCGCGACTACATCTACGGCGACCGCTTCGCAGGCATGTGAGGCGCTTGCCGCCGCAACGCCTTCTCTCACCTGAACTGCTCGAGGATCAGTGATGATTGATTCGCTTCGTGTTTTGTTTGGACGGTGCCGGATTCGGCTGGCCGTCGTATCGGTAGCCGCTGCCGCCGCATGCGCCAGCGCCGGCGCGCAGGTGGCCGCCAATCGCGTGACGATTTCCTTGAACCCCGAACCCAGCGGCTTGGTGGCGGCTTTCAATACCGACTCCAACCTGCAGATGGTGTCGGCGAAGATGCACGAAGGGCTGCTCGATTACGACGCGCAGCTCAAGCCGGTGCCGGCGCTGGCCGAGTCCTGGTCGATCGCCGGCGACGGCAAGACGATCACCTTCAAGCTGCGCAAGGGCGTCAAGTGGCACGACGGCAAGGATTTCACGTCGGCCGACGTCAAGTTCACGCTGGAAAAGGTGCTCTCCAAGCTCAATCCGCGCGGCCGGGCAACCTTTGCCAATCTGCTGGAAGTGGCCACGCCGGATCCCTACACGGCCGTGCTCAAGCTCTCCAATCCGGCGCCTTATCTGATGAACGGCCTGGCGGCATTCGAAAGCCCGATGCTGCCCAAGCACATCTATGATGACGGACAGGATCTGCTGCGGCATCCGGCCTTGGCCTCGCCGATCGGTACCGGTCCGTTCGCGTTCGGCGAATGGAAGAAAGGCAGCTACATTCTGCTCAAGCGCAATCCGAACTATTGGGCCGCCGGTAAGCCGCACCTCGACCAGATCGTCTTCCGTATCCTGCCCGATCCGTCGGTGCGCGCGGTGGCGTTCGAACGCGGCGAGGTCGACCTGGGGCCGATGTGGCCGGTGCCGCTGCCGGAGATGGCCCGCCTGCAACAGGGCGGCAGCCTGCTTGCCAACGAAAAGGGCTATGCGCTGATGTCCGGCATGCTGTATTTCGGCTTCAACGTTCGCGACGGGTACTTCAAGGACGTGCGAGTACGCCGCGCCGTGGCGCATGCGATCGATCTCAATGCCTTGTCGAAGGTGGTCTGGCGCGGCGCCGCAACGCCGGCGACCAGCCCGATCTCCGATCAGCTGGTGACCTTTCACGACAATAGCAGCAAGGCTTACGCGTTCGACCCGAAAAAGGCCGAGGCGCTGCTCGATGAGGCCAACCTGAAGCGCGGTGCCGATGGAATCCGCTTCAAGACCAGCTACGATCCGCTGCTCTGGGATGAAAACTACCGGCGCACCGCCGAGTTCATCAAGCAGTCGCTCAAGCGCGTAGGCATCGAGATGGAAGTGCGGGCGCAGGATCTGCCGACCTTCATGCGGCGCATCTGGACCGACGTCGATTTCGCCACGTATTCGCACGGCTCGTTCAACAGCGCGGATCCGACCATTGGCGTGCAGCGCCTGTATTGGGGCAAGAACATCCTGAAGGGCGTGCCTTTCTCGAATGGCTCGGGCTACAGCAATCCGGCAATGGACAAGCTGTGGGAACGCGCCCAGGTCGAGAACGACGCCGCGGCGCGCGCCGTGCTGTTCCGTGACATCCAGCGCATCGCGATGGAAGATCTGCCCTACCTGCCGCTGCTGAACCTGCACTATCAGACCTTGCAGAACAAGCGGGTGCGTGGTCTGGAAAGCAGCGCAGCCGGCATCTACGGCACTTTTGCCGACGTTCAGGCGAACTGATGCAAATGAGCGCACGGCTGAGATTCTGGCTGCGGCGCGGCTGGCAGTCGCTGGTCACCGTGCTGCTGGTGGCGGTCATGAATTTCTGCCTGCTCAACGCGGCGCCGGGCGATCTGGCCGACGTGCTGGCCGGAGAATCCGGGGCCGCCACGCCGGAATACATGGCCAGCCTGCGCGAATCCTATGGACTGAATCAGCCGTTCGCCGAGCAGCTGGTGCGCTACGTCGGGCACCTGGCGCGGCTCGACCTCGGCTATTCGTTCCGCCAGAACGCTCCGGTGCTCGACGTCATTCTGAGCCGGCTGCCCGCGACCTTGCTGCTGATGCTGGTCAGCCTGGCGCTGGCGTTGCTGGCCGGCGTGGTGCTGGGCGCGCTGGCGGCGCGGCGCCCGCATTCGCTGTTCGACACCTGTATATCGACGCTGGCGCTGCTGGCCTATGCCACGCCGCTGTTCTGGCTGGGTCTGATGCTGATCGTTCTGTTCTCGGTGAAGCTCGACGTGCTGCCGTCGTCGGGCCTGACCGAGATCGGCGTGGTGCACGAAAGCGTGGCTGCCTGGCTGCTCGACGTCGGCCGGCATCTGCTGCTTCCCGCCGCCACGCTGGCGCTGTTCTACATGGCCGTGTTCACGCGCATGACGCGGGCGGCCATGATCGAAGTCTACGGCCTGGATTTCGTGCGAACCGCGCGCGCCAAGGGCATCAGCGAAGCGCGGCTGGTGATCCGCCACGTTCTGCGCAATGCGATCCTGCCGGTGGTGACCAGCGTCGGCATGCAGGTCGGGGCGGTGCTGGGCGGCTCGGTGGTGATCGAGACCGTATTCGGCTGGCCCGGCTTGGGCAGGCTGAGCTTCGAAGCCATCATGCAGCGCGATACGAATCTGCTGCTGGGGGTGCTGTTCATTTCCTCGCTGCTGGTGATCGTGGTGAACCTCGCCGTGGATCTGCTGTACACGAAGCTGGACCCGCGCATTCGCGTCCAGGCGCGTGCCGCATGAGTTCCGCGTCTCGCGCCTGGGCGCGCTTGCGCCGCAATGCGCCCGCGATGGCCGGCCTGGCGATGGCGGCCTTCATTGCCGGCGTGGCGATCTTCGGGCCCATGCTGTATGGCGTCGATCCGTTCGACATGCTGGGCGACGCCGTGATCGCGCCCGGCGTCGACCCGCAGTTTCCGCTCGGCACCGATGCGCTGGGGCGCGACGTGCTGGCCGGGCTCATTTCGGGCGCGCGCGTGTCGCTGGTGGTCGGCGTGGCGGCGATGCTGAGCGCCATCGTCATCGGTATCGTGGTGGGTTCGGTCGCTGGCTACTTCGGCGGCGTCGCCGACGAGGTGCTGATGCGTCTGACCGAGTTCGTGCAGACCATCCCGGTGTTTCTGCTGGTGCTGGCCTTGATCGCCATTCTGGGGCCGTCGAACGAATCGATCGTGCTGGCGGTATGCGTCTCGTCGTGGCCGCCGGTGGCGCGCCTGGTTCGCGCCGAATTCATGTCGCTGCGCGAGCGCGAGTTCGTGCAGTCCTGCATCGTGGTCGGCATGGGCCGCTTGCGCATCATCTTCACGCAGATCCTGCCCAACAGCCTGGCGCCGGTGATCGTCTACTCGTCGATCATCTTCGCCAATGCGGTTCTCATCGAGGCGGCGCTGGCATTCCTCGGCTTGGGCGATCCGAACGTGATGAGCTGGGGCGCCATGATCGGCTCAGGCCGCGAATCGCTGCGCACCGACTGGTATCTGTCGGCGGTGCCCGGCATCGCGATCCTGCTCACGGTGCTGTCGATCAATCTGTTGGGCGAAGGCGTCAATGATGCGCTCAATGCCCGGCTGAACGTGCGGTGAACCCATGAGCCAGCTGCTGTCGGTACGGGGCCTGTGCGTGGATCTGCATCAGCAGGGCCAATGCTCGCGGGTGCTGGATGACGTGAGTTTCGATATCGCTCCGGGCGAGACGCTGGCACTGGTCGGCGAATCGGGTTGCGGCAAATCGATGACCGCGCAGGCGCTGATGCGGATCCTGCCCGAACCCACGGCGCGCATCGCTGCGGGCAGCATTCTTCTTGGCGGGCGCGACCTGGCGCGCGAACCGGAGCGCCGCTTGCGCAGCCTGCGCGGGGCGGAGATCGGCATGATCTTTCAGGAACCGATGTCGGCTTTGAATCCGGTGCTGACGATCGGCGAGCAGATGGTCGAGGCGATCCGCGCTCATCGCGACGTGAGCCGCAAGCAGGCCATGGACGAGTCCGAAAAAGTGCTCACCGCCGTGCATATCGCCGACGCGCGCGCCAAGCTGTCCGAGTATCCGCACCGCCTGTCGGGCGGCATGCGCCAGCGAGTGATGATCGCGATGGCGCTGGCCGGGCGCCCGCGCCTGATGGTGGCCGACGAGCCGACCACGGCGCTGGATGTGACCGTGCAGGCGCAGATCCTGCGGCTGCTGCGCGAAGCGCGCGATCGCACCGGCATGGGCATGCTGCTGATCACGCACAATCTGGGCGTGGTGGCCGAGATCGCCGATCGTGTGGCAGTGATGTATGCCGGGCGCATCGTGGAAACCGGATCGGTGCAAGACGTTCTGCTGAATCCGGCGCATCCCTACACGCGCGGATTGCTCAAGGCGACGCCGCGCTTCGACCCGTCTGCCGCAGACGAGCCACCCGCCATGCTGTACGAGATTCCCGGCATGGTGCCGCCGCCGCATCGGCGCGGCGCCTGGTGCGTTTTCGCCGATCGCTGCGACCATGCGACCGATGCCTGTCGCGACGCCGTGCCGCCGCTGCAAACGCATCGTGCCAGCCCCACGCACCGGGTGGCCTGTACGCTGAACACGGTGGCGGCATGAGCGCAACGACCCATGTGCTCGACGTCCAGCAACTGGCGGTGCGCTATCAGACCGTTGCCGGCCCGCTCACCGCAGTGCGCCAGGTGTCGCTGCACGTTGACAAGGGCGAGTGCCTGGGCCTGGTCGGCGAATCCGGCTGCGGCAAATCGACGCTGGGCAAGGCCATCGTGGGATTGGTACCGGCCAGCGAAGGGCAGATCCGCTACTCGGGCCAGATCGTCTCGGGATTGTCGGCCGCGGCGTTGCGCCCCCTGCGGCGCCGCGTACAGATGGTGTTCCAGGATCCGCAATCGTCGTTGAACCCGCGCCTGACCGTCGGACGCATCATCGAAGAACCGCTGATCGTGCACGGCCTGGGCAAGAGTCATCGCGAACGCATCGAGCAGGTCAATGCCTGCCTGACGCGGGTCGGGCTGCCGACCGAGGCGGCGTCGCGCCATCCGCACGAGTTTTCGGGCGGACAGCGCCAGCGCATCGGCATCGCGCGTGCGCTGGCGCTGATGCCCGAACTGATCGTTGCCGATGAATGCGTCGCGGCGCTGGACGTATCGGTACAGGCCCAGGTGATCAATCTGCTGGCTGGCCTGAAACGCGAGCTCGGCTTCAGCCTGCTGTTCATCTCGCACGATCTGAGCGTGGTGCAGATGATTGCCGATCGTGTGGCCGTCATGTATCTGGGGCGTTTGGTCGAGACCGGCCCGCGGCGGCGTTTCTGGTCGCGTCCGCTGCATCCGTATACGCGCGCGCTGATCGATGCGATCCCAGTGCCCGATCCCAGGCAGCGGCGCGGCGATGCCAAGCGCCTGATGCTCGAAGGCGAGGTGCCCAGCCCGCATGCGCCGCCGCCGGGCTGCGCCTTTCACCCACGATGCCCGTTTGCTGAAGATCGGTGCCGCTCGGAAGAGCCGCAGACGCGGCGCTTTGCCGACGGAGCGGAAGTGGCCTGCCATCGCGTGGCGGTGAATTCCCTGGGCGAACCGGTTCCGGTGTGGGCCGGTGCGCCGATCGATGAATCCAAGGAAAAGGTGACTCAGTAATGTTCGACTCGACTCTGTTGGTGCACGCCGGGCGCGACCCTGAAGCGTTTCAAGGCGTGGTCAACACGCCGGTATTCCGCGCGTCCACCGTTCTTGCCTCGTCGATCGCCGAATGGGAGCAAAGAAAGAAGGAGCGCGCCGCCGAGCAGCCCGGCACCTACTATGGCCGGCACGGCACGCCGACGACGCACAGTTTCGAGGAGGCGATGGCGGCGCTGGAAGGCGGACACCGGACGCTGGTGTTTCCGTCGGGTCTGGCGGCCTGCGCGTTCGCGATCCTGCCGTTCGTGGGCACCGGCGATCATGTCCTGATCACCGATAGCGCCTATGATCCGACGCGCCGCCTGGCCGCCGGGGTGCTCAAGCGTTTCGGCGTCACCACCGAGTTCTACGATCCGCTGGCGGCAGAAGGTATCGAGGCCCTGATCAAACCGAATACCCGGCTGATCTATACCGAGTCGCCGGGGTCGCATACTTTCGAGATGCAGGATACCGCTCGGATCGCAGAGGTGGCGCATCGGCACGGTGCGCTCGTCGCGATGGACAATACCTGGGCAACGCCCTTGTATTTCAAACCGCTCCAGCATGGCGTCGACATCTCGGTTCAGGCGGCGACCAAATACATCGTCGGGCATTCCGATGCGATGCTCGGCACCGTCACGGTCAATCGGGCTCTGTGGCCGCAGCTGAAGTCGACCGCCTACGACCTTGGCCAGATCAGCAGCCCCGACGATTGCTATCTGGCACTGCGCGGCCTGCGCACGCTGGCCGTGCGGCTGAAGCAGCATTGGCTGAGCGGCGTGGCGCTGGCGCAATGGCTGGCCCGCCAGCCCGAGGTGGAATGCGTGCTGCATCCGGCGCTGCCGGGTGATCCGGGGCATGAAATCTGGCAGCGGGATTTCAAGGGCGCCAGCGGCCTGTTTTCCGTGGTCATGAAGCCGATGGCTGCCGACGCGTTCGCTGCCTTGATCGATGGGCTGGAACTGTTCGGCATCGGTGCTTCGTGGGGCGGCTACGAGAGCCTGGTGCTGCCGATCGACCCGGCGGGTCATCGCAGCGTCACGACCTGGCCGCATCGCGGGCCCGCGTTCCGCGTCCATGCCGGCCTGGAGGACATGCGCGACCTGATCGCCGACCTGGAACAGGGCTTTGCCCGGCTGCGCAAACTTCTTTGAGCGGGATGATTCGACATGCAGGACAAGCGAACCGACATGCTGGTCGAGCCGCAATGGCTGGCGGCCCATCTGAACGATCCGATGGTGCGCGTACTCGACTGCACCACCTACATGATCGCGCAGCCGGTCGGCGCGTCGCTGATCCGCAGCGGCCGGCCGGATTACGAAGAAGGCCACATCCCCGGCGCGCAGCACGTCGGCATGGTCGAACACTTGTCGGCGCTGGCTGCGCCGTATCCGTACACCATGCCTGCGGCCGAGCAGATCGAAGCGCTGCTTGGGCAGCTGGGCATCGGCAACGAGCATCACATCGTGATCTACGGGCGCGGCCACATTCCGACGGTTACGCGCGCCTGGTACGTATTGCATGCGATGGGGCACCGCAAGCTGGCGCTGCTCGATGGCGGCTTCGAACGCTGGCAGCGCGAGGGGTGGCCGGTAAGCCGCGAACTGCCGTCGTTCGCGGCCACCCGCTACCAGGCGCAGTTCGACCCGCGCAAGGTCGCCGGCCTCGACGAAGTCCGCGCCGCGCTGCAGGGCTCGGGCGCCTTGCTGTTGAATGCGCTCGGGCGCGACCAGTTCGCCGGCAGCGGCGGCGCCCACTATGGCCGGCCGGGCCGGATTCCGGGCAGCGTCAACGTGCCGGCGCGGGAACTGGCCGACCAGGAAACCAAGGTTTTCCATCCGACGCAGCACATCCGCACGCTGTTCGATGAGGCGGGCGCTTTCCGCGCGCCGCGCGTTCTGACCTATTGCGGCGGCGGCATCGCGGCCAGCACGACCGCCTTCGCGCTCGAGATGCTCGGCCATCCCGATTGGGCGCTGTACGACAATTCCCTGCTCGAATGGTCGACGCAGCCCGAGCTGCCGATGCAGATGGGGTGAGGCGAGGGCCGGCGGGGCGCGAGCGGCCCGGCCGGGCTGGGTGAGGCGGCCGCCGTGGCATTCCGATGACCGCGACGACGCCGTGGGTTCTGGTCGCGGGCAGGCCGTCGTGGCGTCGCCGTCGACGGCCGCGCCGGCACGCCGGGCGC
>JAFKGG010000296.1 GCA_017307915.1 Burkholderiales bacterium
CGGGCGACATCGATGCCGATTGCAGCCAATGCCATGGCCACTACGCCGGTGTGCTGCCCTTGCTGAACGACATCCCTGGCCACTCGTCGGCGGCAGCGCCGCCGGTGCCCGGCGACGAGGCGGCTCATGCGCGGGCGTTGGCCCGGCCCGAACGCCCTCAGTGGCCGCGCCTCGCCTGATCGGCGAGGCGGCTCTTCTCCTTCTCTGAAGCCCTTGCGCGCCTGAGCACGCGCCGTCGATGACGGCCGCAACCGCGCACGCGACCATTGGGTCGCCCTCTGCCGATCTCCCATGCGTTGTTTTCAACACTGGAGTATCGGATGCATCGAAGAATACGAACATGGCTGCTGCGCGCCGGCGCCATCACGACATGGGCCGCCTGCGCATGCGCCGGGCAGGCGCAACCCTTACCGGCAGGCACTGCACCAGCGAATCTCAAGCAAGCCTTCGACACGGCATGGGCACGGCAGCCTGAATCCTTGACCCTGCCGGCACGGCGCGATGCGGTCGGCGCACACCGGCGCGCGGCGCAGGCGTGGACGCCCGCACCGATGGCATTGGAGTTGTCGGACAAGACCGATCGCCTGAGCCGCAATGAAGGAGCGCGCGAACTCGAAGTCGGCGTGGTTGCGCCGATCTGGCTGCCGGATGAACGCAATCGCACGGCAGCGCTGGCCGACGCCGAAGGTGCCGCGCTCGAAAGCCGATCCCGTGCCGCGCAACTGCGCATCGCGGCGGCGGTACGCGAGGCGTGGTGGCAGTGGCAGCGCACTCGAATCGAAGCCGCCACGGCTGGCGGGCAGCTCGACAACAGCCGGCACCTGGCCGCCGACGTAGCCAGGCGGGTACGGGCCGGCGAACTGGCGCGTGCCGACCAGCACCAGGCCGACGGCGCCATGGCGGCGGCGCAAGCCGGGCTGGCGCAAGCCGAGGCCAATCTCGCCGCGGCAAGACAGCAACTGCGAGCACTCACCGGCAACTCGATGACCGAAAACGACGCCGTGAACGCCGACGCGGAACCAGAGCCCGCCCCGGTGTCCATTCAGGCCGAGACGCACGCCACGCTGCAGGAGCTGAAGGACCGTGCCGTGCTTGCCGACCGTATGGCAGCGCTGATCTCCATCCAGACGCGGGCCCATCCGGAAGTCATGCTCGCTGCCACGCGCGAGCGCGGCGCGTTCGGCGAACCTTTCCGGCAAACGATTACGCTGGGTGTGCGTATTCCGTTTGGCGACGGTCCGCGCCACGACGCCCGCATCGCCACCGCACGCGCCGAAGCCACCGAGGCGCAGGCCCAGCTTGCGCTAGCGCAGCAGCGCCTGAGCGCCGAACGCGAGGCGGCGCAGGCGCGCGTCGACGCCGCGCGCACCCAGCTCATCGCCGCCGAGCGGCGTGCCCAGCTTGCGCGAGAAACGCGCGGTTTCTTCGATAAATCCTTCCGCCTCGGCGAGACCGACCTGCCAACACGCTTGCGCATCGAAGCCGAAGCGGCCGAGGCCGAGCGCCAGGCTGCGCGCGCGCGCATCGAACTGGCCGCCGCCATCTCGGCCTGGCGTCAAGCGCTGGGCCTGATACCGGAATGACGCTGCCACCACCGCCGAAGTCGAACAACGCTCTGCTGGACATCGAACAATGAACTTCTCTTCCCCTTTGATCGCCGTGAGTCTGGCGATCGCCGTGCTGACCGCGCCTGGCGCCCGGGCGGCCGGCGATGACCACGGCCACGACCATGCGGGCACCGTGGCCGCAGCCGGCCCGGCGCTGCCGCGCTTTGCCGCCGTTTCTGAAACCTTCGAGCTGGTCGGCGTGCTCGATGGCAGACAGCTTGTCCTCTATCTGGACCGCTTCGCCGACAACGCCCCGGTGCGCAATGCGCAGATCGAACTCGAGATCGGCGGCGCCAAGCTCCATGCGAAAGAGCACAGCGACGCCAGATACGAAGTGATGCTCGCCGAAGCCCCGCAGCCCGGCGTCATGCCGATCACGATCGTGGTGGCCGCCGGCAGCGAAGTCGACCTGCTTGCGGGCGAACTCGATCTTCACGAAGCGGATCATCGCGACGAGCCGGCGCCCGCGCATTCTTGGCGCGAATACGCCGGCTGGGCGG
>JAFKGG010000492.1 GCA_017307915.1 Burkholderiales bacterium
GAAGTCGGCCATCATGCGGCCGGCAAACGGGCCGGCGATCAACTGGCCGAGTTCGAGCACCTTCAGGCCAGCCAGCGGACCGGTGGCCGGGTGCGTTGCGGCATCCGTGCCGCCGCTTGCCGCCGTGGTGCTGCGCGAATCGTTGGTCATGTCGCTTTCCGTGTCGCTTCGTGGGCCGCTCGCTTCGCGGACCGCTTCAGTCTCGATCGCCGACCGAACGCTGGTCGCGCAGCGCCTGCGCGATCGTACTGGGATCGACGTATTCGAGCTCGCTGCCCACCGGCACACCGCGCGCCAGCCGTGAAACTTTCAGGCCGCGCGCGCGCAGCAGCTCGCCGATGTAATGCGCGGTGGCTTCGCCTTCCTGCGTGAAGTTGGTCGCCAGGATCACCTCGCGCACCACGCCATCGCCGGCGCGCGCCAGCAGGCGCTCCAGGCCGATCTGCTTGGGGCCGATACCGTCGAGCGGCGACAGGCGCCCCATCAGTACGAAGTACAGGCCGGTGTAGGACAGCGTCTGCTCGATCGTCAACTGGTCGGCTGGCGTCTCGACCACGCACAGCAAGGCCGGATCGCGGCGCGGCGACGAACAAGTCTCGCAGACCTCGAATTCGGTAAAGGTGTTGCAACGCTGGCAGTGGCGCACGCGCTGCGTCGCCTCGTTGAGCGCGCGTGCGAGCAGTGCCGCGCCTTCGCGATCGTGCTGCAGCAGGTGATAGGCGAAGCGCTGCGCCGACTTCGCGCCGACGCCGGGCAGGCGCTTGAGCGCGGCGGTGAGCGCTTCGAGCGGAGCGGGTGCCTTCATGGGTGCGGAGCGGTCGACAGCAACTGCAATCGCGGCGGCAGCGGTATCGCCGTTAACGCGCCATCGAGCGCGCGCCGGGCAACCCGACGCACGCGCATGGCAGCGTGAAGCAGGCGAACATCGTTCGTCGCAGCGCCGCTCAGAACGGCAGCTTGAAGCCCGGCGGCAGCGGCAGGCCGGCGGTCAGCGAAGACATCTTCTCGGACGAGGTCTGCTCGGCACGGCGCAGCGCGTCGTTCATCGCCGCCACCAGCAGGTCTTCGAGCATGTCCTTGTCGTCGGCCAGCAGGCTCGGATCGATGCTGATCCGCTTGACGTCGTTGCGGCAGGTGACGGTGACCTTCACCAGGCCGGCGCCCGACTGCCCTTCGACCTCGATCAGCGCAAGCTGTTCCTGCGCCTTCTTCATGTTGTCCTGCATCTGCTGCGCCTGTTTCATCAGGCCGGCGAGCTGTCCCTTAAGCATGGCGATCTCCTTGCATTCCGTTGCCATCGACCGGTCGCACCGAACCCGGCACGATCGAGCCGTCGAATTCGTCGAGCAGCGTGCGCACGAACGGATCGGCTTCGATCGCCGCCTGCGCCTGCGCCAGCCGCTCGCTGCGCCGCTGCGCCGCCACGGCGGCCGCGGTGGGGCCGCGCACTGCCCCGACTTCCACCTCGACGCGCACCGGCTGCCCGAAATGAGCCGACAGCGCATCGCGCACGCGATTGACGGTGCTTGCTTCGGCCAGCGGCCGGATCGGCACGCGCAGCTTCAGCAGCGAGCCGTCTTCGACGCCGAGCAGTTCGCTTTGCTGCATGAACTGCTGGACGAAGCCGTTGACCACGATCCGTTCGGCCAGCGCGGCCCAGTCACCGTCGAAGCCGGCCAGGGTTTCCGATGCTCCCGCTGGGGACGCGGGCCCCGATGCAGCCGCTGGGGATGCAGCCGCTGGGGATGCCGCTGCGAGGGATGCGGCCGCCGGGGATACGACCGCTGGGGATACGGACGCTGCCGATACGGCCGCCGAGGACGCAGCCGACGCAGATACGACCGGCGCATCCAGGTCTTCAGGCGGGATATCTTCCCACGGCGGCGCTTCCGGCATGGCCTGGTGGGCTGGCTCACGCGCCGGTGCCGGCGCAGGCGCAGCGGCCGGCGGGTATGCCGCAGGCTCGAGCACGCCGCCGGCAGCCGGGCCGGACACAGCGCCCGGCTCTGCCGCTGTCGATGCATCGCCGCCCTGGGCCGTGTCGCGCCCGGCGGTTCGATTGGCCAGCAGCTCCATCGCCCGGCTGGCGCCGCTGCTTTTTGGCACGGGACGCGCAGCGGTCGGCCCCGCCGGCGACGGACGCGCCTGCGCAGCTTGCGCCTGCGGCGGCCGGCCCGGCGGCCGTACATCAGCCCCCTGCCCTTGCGGTTCATGGCGCTGCGCTACTTGCGCCGGCATCCCGCGGCCCGGCGATGCCGGCGCCGGCGCCGAACGCAGCGGCGCCGCCGACACCGTGGCCGTGGCCGCCGTACCCACCGACAAGGGCGCCGCACGCTGGCCGCCCCCGGCAGGCGCAGCCGGCGCCGCCGCTGCCGTGCCATCGGGCCGGAACGCCAGCAGCCGCAGCAGCGTCATCGTGAAGCCGGTATGCGGATCGGGCGCCAGCGACAGGTCGCGTGCGCCATGGATCGAGATCTGGTAGTAGACCTGCAGGTCTTCAGGCGCGATCGCCGCGGCCAGTTCCTGCACGCTGGCTGCGTCATCGGCCTCGGAAACGGCGCCGACCTGGGCCAGCGCAATGCGTTGCAGCAGCGCCGCCAGATCGATCAGCGTGCGTTCGAACGGGGCATTGTTGGCCAGCATCTCGTCGGCCAGCGCGATCAGCGCACGGCCATCGCCGGCATCGAGCGCCTGCAGGATTCGCACCAGCCAGGCGCCATCGACCACGCCGAGCATCTCGCGCACCGCCGCATCGCGCACCTCGCCGCCGCCGAATGCGATCGCCTGGTCGAGCAGCGACAGCGCATCGCGCATGCTGCCGGCGGCAGAGCGGCCGATGCGATCGAGCGCACCGCGATCGAAGGCGATCGACTCGGCCGTCAGCACCTGCTCCAGGTGGCTGGCCACCGCCTGCGGCGGCATGTTCTTCAAGTTGAACTGCAGGCAACGCGACAACACGGTGACCGGCACGCGCTGCGGATCGGTGGTGGCCAACACGAACATGACGTGCGCGGGCGGCTCTTCCAGCGTCTTCAGCATCGCGTTGAACGCGTGCGTCGACAGCATGTGCACCTCGTCGATCACGTACACCTTGTAGCGACCGGCGGTAGGGGCGTAGACGGCGTTTTCCAGCAGCTGCGTCATCTCGTCGACGCCGCGGTTCGAGGCCGCATCGAGCTCGATGTAATCGACGAAGCGCCCGCCGTCGATCTCGGTGCAGGCGCGGCACACGCCACAGGGCCGCGCGCTGACGCCGGTTTCACAGTTCAGCGCCTTGGCCAGGATGCGCGCGATGGTGGTCTTGCCAACCCCGCGCGTACCGGTGAACAGATAGGCGTGATGCAGCCGCTGCGTGGCCAGCGCGTGCGACAGCGCGCGCACGACGTGATCCTGCCCGACCAGCGACTCGAAATCGCGCGGCCGCCATTTGCGGGCGAGCACCTGGTGCGTCATGTCAGCGATGAGTGGCGCAAGCGGCTGAGAAAGCGGCCTCGATGGAGGCGGACTCGACTGAACGAGCCGAACCCGCCTGTCGCGAAATTAGGTGGGCGAGCCGGAACCCCGGCACGCACGGGGAATGGCTGTGGCTGCTTCCTTCCGGACCTGACCAGGTTGACCACGCCGCACTGCGGGGAGGCCCGCCCACGCCGATTCTATCAGCCGCCGGCCCCACGCTCGGCAGCACGCTGCCGGTCGTGCTATGTTTGGCGGCTGATCGTTGCCCGCCGGACGCGGGCGCAGGCCATCTCCGGAGTCAGCATGACCGTCAAACACGTTTCCGACAGCGCTTTCGAGCAAGAGGTTCTGAAGTCCGACGCCCCCGTTCTGGTCGATTACTGGGCCGAATGGTGCGGGCCGTGCAAGATGATCGCGCCTATCCTCGACGAAGTGTCGCGCGACTACGCCGGCAAGCTGTCGGTGGTCAAGCTCAACGTCGACGAAAACCCGGGCACGCCGGCCAAATACGGCATCCGCGGTATCCCGACCCTGATGTTGTTCAAGAACGGAGCACTGGTCGCCACCAAGGTCGGCGCCCTGTCAAAATCACAATTGACGCTTTTTCTAGACAGCCATCTCTGATTCGTTGTAAGCTTCCAGCCGCTCGAAGGCTCGTGCGGCTGAATCTCTGCGATCACGCACGCAGCACTCCGATACGTAACGGCCCAGGCCGAGGCGGGAAGCGGTAAGACCGATCGCCAGATCGCCGTCATATCCCCCCACCGTTCACGGGTATCGCGTTTTCCAGGGCCTCGATCGGCCCACATCCCGACACGATCACTTCGCGGCCAGCCAGCCGTCCCATTGATCATTTCATTCGTCTTCTGTAACGAGTTCCCCCCGGGGAGACACCGTCGATGCATCTGTCTGAACTGAAGTCGCTGCACGTCTCGCAACTGATCGAGATGGCCACCGCCCTAGACATCGAAAACCCGCAGCGCATGCGCAAGCAGGAGCTGATGTTCGCGATCTTGAAGCGCAAGGCCAAGACCGGCGAACCGATCTATGGCGACGGCGTGCTCGAGGTACTGCCCGACGGCTTCGGCTTCCTGCGCTCGCCCGAAACTTCGTATCTGGCCAGCACCGACGACATCTACATCTCGCCGTCGCAGATCCGCCGCTTCAACCTGCACACCGGTGATTCCACCGAAGGCGAAGTGCGCACGCCCAAGGAAGGCGAGCGCTACTTTGCGCTGGTGAAGGTCGACAAGATCAACGGTGAGCCGCCCGAGGCGTCGAAGAACAAGATCCTGTTCGAGAACCTGACGCCGCTGCACCCGAACAAGCCGATGGTGCTCGAGCGCGACATCAAGGCCGAGGAAAACGTCACCGGGCGCATCATCGACATGATCGCGCCGATCGGCAAAGGCCAGCGCGGGCTGATCGTCGCGCCGCCCAAGGCCGGCAAGACGGTGCTGATGCAGCACATCGCGCACGCCATCACCGCCAATCACCCCGACGTGGTGCTGATCGTGCTGCTGATCGACGAGCGCCCGGAAGAGGTGACCGAAATGACGCGCTCGGTGCGCGGCGAAGTGGTCGCCTCCACCTTCGACGAGCCGGCCACCCGGCACGTGCAGGTGGCCGAGATGGTGATCGAAAAAGCCAAGCGGCTGGTCGAGCACAAGAAAGACGTGGTCATTCTGCTCGACTCGATCACGCGGCTGGCACGCGCCTACAACACGGTAGTACCGGCCTCGGGCAAGGTGCTCACTGGTGGCGTTGACGCCAACGCACTGCAGCGCCCCAAGCGCTTCTTCGGCGCCGCGCGCAACATCGAAGAAGGCGGTTCGCTCACCATCATCGCCACCGCGCTGATCGACACCGGCAGCCGGATGGACGAAGTCATCTACGAAGAGTTCAAGGGCACCGGCAACATGGAGCTGCACCTGAACCGGCGGATGATGGAAAAGCGCATCTACCCGGCGATCGACATCAACCGCTCGGGTACGCGCCGCGAAGAGCTGCTGATCAAGCCCGAAGTGCTGCAGAAAATCTGGATTCTGCGCAAGCTGCTGCACGACATGGACGAGCTCGAAGCAATGGAATTCCTGCTCGACAAGGTCAAGCAGACCAAGACCAATCAGGAATTCTTCGAGATGATGCGGCGCGGCGGCTGAAGCGTGGGGCAGCAGCGCGCTGCCCTACCCTAGCCGCAGTACGCCCTGAAGATCTTGCCGGTTTTCGGATCGGTCTCGATGGTCACGCGTTCCTGCCGATAGTCCATCGTGACCCCCATCCCCGGTTCGATCTGACGCACCACAGACGCGCCGGTCAGGCGGCGCGCCTCCTCATCCGTGACCCGAGCCCGGCCGGCCAATGCATCCGCTGCCGCGCGGTCGCAGACGCCGGCTGGCGGGTTGCCTCGGGCCTTCGGCACCGGCGCTGCTGCGCCAATCTGACAGGCGCTCAGCAATGTCATGGCCGGCACCGTGCCGGCGATCAGCAAGACGCGCAATGATTTCGGCGGCATCTGAGGCATCTCCTGAATGGCTCGTCCAACGTCGTCCCGGCCTGACTTGCCGGCGGCTCCGCCTCCACCCTAGCAGATCGCCGTCCGCCATGAAGCACACGGGCCCACGGCTTTCATGAGCTGCGCTACGGCCTGTGTGACCTCGGCCTTGGTTCGTCCGAGCAGGGAGCCGTGCTGTATCGAGAATCACCTATGCTGATGACATAGGGTTGCCAGAACTTTCGGCAAATCTCGCGCTCAGCGGTCGCCGCATCCAGGCCGATATCGTCAAGCAGGTGCGGCGAAGTGTCCCTCAACCGGGCGAGCTCGCGACGCAGACGGGATCGGTGATGCCACGCGACCATGCCGATGCCGAGGCGGCCGGCCAATGCGGCGACGCTAAGCCAGGGGTCCGGCGGCACGGCCGTTCGTCGCACGAGGGACGCCACGTCAGGCATCTCCGCCGAGCCGGGGCGCAGCGCGCCTAACCGGACCTGCTGCGCGCCTCTTGAGGAACAAGCCGCTCAATGCACGCCTCAGGAGCGCCGCGAGTACGGCTGCACGCCGCTCGCGCAAGACGCTCTCCACTTCAACCGCATCTGCGGTCCCGAAGATGCGAAGCAGCGCGACGCGCCGCCGTCCGGATGCGCTCCCCGATTCCATGGGTGTCTCCTCGCCATTGGTATTGGGTCACCATTCTCGGTGCCGCAAAGATGATGATCTCCAGCGAAAACCCCTCTTTTTGTCCAAACTTGCTGTCCGACTGTGGCAGTCTTTGCAGCACTTGCCGAGTCGGAGAGACAGACGATGGACGCAAGGATTCTGCAAGCTCTGGATCTGATGGAATCCCGGATGGACAGGGATCTGAATGTGGACGCGCTGGCGGCCGAGGTAGGCCTGTCGCTGTTCCACTTTCATCGGCTGTTCGCACGTTCCGTCGGCGAGACTCCTGCCGAGTACCTGCGGCGCATCCGGATCGACGGCGCGGCGTTGCGATTGCGATGGACCCGCGAACCCGTGGGCACGGTCGCGGGTGCGCTGGGCTACACCAGCCAAGCCGCGTTCACGCGCGCATTTCGGGAGCGCTATGGCGTGACGCCGCTGCAGTTCCGAAAGGACTCGCGCCTATGGCCGCCGCTGCCGGTGGATGGCCGGCTTCACCATGCAGCAACCGAGCGAAACGCGCCGTCGTACCGATGCGTTGCCCGGCGCTTTTTCGGATCGCTGAAGTTCGTCCCCCAGCGCTGGCGCACCTTCGTCGACGAACTGCCGGAGTTCGTCCGCTCGCTCAGCCTGGGACCGTGCATCGGCCTCGTGTACGACGACCCGCGTTTCACGCCGCCGGAGCAGATCCGCTATGACTGCTGTCTCGTCATCGGCGATGGCGATCTGAATGCGGACGCCATACGCCTGGCGCGCAGCAATCTGCGGGAGTTCCGCACGCGGCCCGGCCGCTATGTCTGTCAACCGCACCATGGCGGCTATATCGATGTCGGGAAGAGTTACAGTCGCTTGCTGGACCACTGGATTGCATCGAGCAGCTATTCGCTGACGGAGGATCCGGCGCTCGAGTGGTATGAAACGCCGCCGCTGGCGGGTCCGACGGGCGTGCTGGACATCGTGCTGATGCTGCCCGTGCGGTAGCGTGAGCGTGCGCCGCGAAGCGCCAAACACCCGTCCCGGAAAGGCGGCAGCGTCGCGGCGCTACTTCAGCCGCGCGTCGATGAAGGCCTTGACGCGCTGCTGCGCGTCGGCACGCGAAGCCGGGTGCTCGCCGACTCGGTACTTGCCACCCTGTACCAGCATTTCACGCACCGGGTTGTCGAACGAATGCGCCGCGCCAGGGTAGACGACCAGCTCGAAGCGTTCATCCTGCGTCGCCTTGAAGGCCTCGCAGGCAGCCGCGGTCGTCCAGTTGTCGGCATCGCCGATCATCGCGATCACCGGCTTGGCCAGCTTCACGTTCGCCGAGCTGGCCACGACGCAAGGCGGATACATCGCAATGCCGCCCACGAAGCCGGCGCCGACGCGGTTGCCCTGATGCAGCGCGAGCAGCAGCGCGCCTGCCCCTTGCGATTGCCCCATCAATGCGATGCGCTGCGGGTCGGCAAAGGCCTGATTGGCCAGCCATTGCAAGGCCGAAGTGGCATCGTCGGCGCGGCGGCGAAACCAGGGTTCGCGATCGCTGCAAGCTTCGGCGCGCTCACGCGGCGTGAAGCTGTCGACCATCAGCACGCCGACCCCTTCGCGCACGAAAAACTCGGCCCAATGCCTGACGTTGCGCAGGTTCAGGCCGCCGCAGCCGTGCATGAACACCACGAACGGGCGCCGCCCTGCCTCGCGGGGCCGAAACAGATGGCCGGTGAGATCGCCGCTCGATGAGCGGCTGTCGTATTGCTTGAGCCAGCCGGGCTGCCAGGGAAACCGCACCTGCTCTTCGGCAGCCTGCGCGACCAGCCAGCCGCAGAGCATGAACAGAAAGCACCCTATGCGCGCGGCTCGCATCGACTTCCCCTTTGCACAGCACGCCCGGCGCCCATCGATCAGTGATGATCGATAGGCTTGACTGTCGATTCTAGCCAGACGATTGTGCAGGCCTCATCACGGGAAAACCCGTAGCAAGGAAGCGGAGAGTTTCAGACCGGCGCGCGGCGCCGATACGCAGCTATCGCGTATCGGCGCCGGCAGCTTCGTCAATGCACGGTGCGTTCGAAGACGAAGCGGCCGTCTTCGAAATCGACCGGCACCACGTCCTTGGGCCCATAGCGCCCTTCGAGCACCAGCCGCGAGATCGGGTTTTCGATCTTCTGCTGGATCGCGCGCTTCAGCGGCCGCGCGCCATACAGCGGATCGAAGCCGGCCTTGGCGATCTCTTCGAGCGCCGCGTCGGTCACCGCCAGCATCATCTCGCGATCGGCCAGACGCTTTTCCAGAGCGGCGAGCTGGATCTTCGCGATCGAGGCGATGTTGCGCGCGTCGAGCGCCTGGAACACCACGATCTCGTCGATGCGGTTGATGAACTCGGGCCGGAAATGCTTGCGCACCTCGCCCATCACCGCTTCCTTGATCAGCTCAGGATCGTTCAGCTGCTCGTCGGCCGACAGCCGCTGGATCTCGTGCGCGCCCAGGTTCGAGGTCATCACCACGACCGTATTGCGGAAGTCCACGGTACGGCCTTGCCCGTCGGTCAGGCGGCCGTCATCGAGCACTTGCAGCAGCACGTTGAACACGTCGGGATGCGCCTTCTCGACCTCGTCGAGCAGGATCACGCTGTACGGCTTGCGCCGCACGGCTTCGGTCAGGTAGCCGCCCTCTTCATAACCGACGTAGCCCGGCGGCGCGCCGATCAGCCGCGCTACCGAATGCTTCTCCATGAACTCGCTCATGTCGATGCGGATCAGGTGATCTTCGCTGTCGAACAGGAACTCGGCCAGCGCCTTGCACAGCTCGGTCTTGCCTACGCCGGTCGGGCCCAGGAACAGGAACGAACCGTAGGGGCGACGCGGATCCGACAGGCCGGCACGCGAGCGGCGGATCGCATCGGACACTAGCCGCACGGCTTCGTCCTGACCGACCAAGCGCTTGTGCAGATGGTCTTCCATCTTCAGCAGCTTTTCGCGTTCGCCTTGCATCATCTTGCTGACCGGGATGCCGGTTGCACGCGACACCACCTCGGCGATCTCTTCGGCGCCGACCTGCGTGCGCAGCAGCCTGGGCTTGCCGTCGGCACCTTGCGCAGCACCCTGCCCAGTCCCAGCTTCGGCCTCGCTGGCCTTCTTCAAGCGGCCTTCCAGCTCAGGCAATTTGCCGTACTGGATCTCGGCCAGCTTGTCGAACTGGCCTTTGCGTTGCAGCTCGGCCATCTGCGCGCGCAACTGGTCGATCTCGGCCTTGATCTGCGCCGAACCCTGCACGGCAGCCTTCTCGGCGCGCAGCAGTTCTTCGTAATCGGCGTATTCCTTGTCCAGCCGCGCGATCTCGGCTTCGATCAGCTCCAGCCGGCGCTTGGAAGCGTCGTCGGTTTCCTTCTTCACCGCCTCGCGTTCGATCTTCAGCTGGATCAAGCGGCGATCGAGCTTGTCCATCACCTCGGGCTTGCTGTCGATCTCCATCTTGATCCGCGCCGCGGCTTCGTCGATCAGATCGATCGCCTTGTCGGGCAGGAAGCGGTCGGTGATGTAGCGATGGCTGAGTTCGGCCGCGGCAACGATCGCCGGGTCGGTGATCTCCACGCCGTGGTGCAGCTCATAGCGTTCCTGCAGGCCGCGCAGAATGGCGATGGTGGCTTCGACGCTGGGTTCGCCGACCAGCACTTTCTGGAAGCGCCGTTCCAGCGCCGCGTCTTTCTCGATGTACTTGCGGTATTCGTCGAGCGTGGTGGCGCCGATGCAATGCAGCTCACCGCGCGCCAGCGCGGGCTTCAGCATGTTGCCGGCGTCGATCGCGCCTTCGGCCTTGCCGGCGCCGACCATCGTGTGGATCTCGTCGATGAACACGATCGTGCGGCCTTCCTCGGCGGCGATTTCCTTGAGCACGGCTTTCAGCCGCTCTTCGAACTCGCCGCGATACTTGGCGCCGGCCAGCAGGCCTGCCATGTCGAGCACCAGCACGCGCTTGTCCTTCAGCGTCTCGGGCACTTCGCCGTTGACGATGCGCTGCGCCAGCCCTTCGACGATCGCGGTCTTGCCCACGCCGGGTTCGCCGATCAGCACCGGGTTGTTCTTGGTGCGCCGCTGCAGGATCTGGATCGCTCGGCGGATCTCGTCGTCGCGGCCGATCACCGGGTCGAGCTTGCCTTGCTGGGCGCGTTCGGTCAGGTCGATGGTGTATTTCTTCAGCGCTTCGCGCTGGCCTTCGGCCTCGGCGCTGTTTACCGCTGCGCCACCGCGCACCGCATCGATCGCGGCTTCCAGCGACTTGCGCGTCAGGCCCGCTTCCTTGGCCAGCCGGCCGGCTTCACCCTTGTCCTCGGTGAGCGCCAGCAGGAACATCTCGGTGGCGACGAACTGATCGCCGCGCTTGAGCGCTTCTTTTTCCGACAGGTTCAGCAGGTTGACCAGCTCGCGGCCGACCTGCACTTCGCCGCCGGTGCCCGACACCTGCGGCAGCCGCTTGATCGCGGCTTCGGCGGCGGGCTTCAGGCTGCCGGCGCGCACGCCAGCGCGTTCCAGCAGCGCCCGGCCCGAGCCATCGGCCTGCGAAACGATCGCCGCCAACAGGTGTACCGGCTCGATGTATTGGTTGTCATTGGCCAGCGCCAGACTTTGCGCATCGGCCAGGGCTTGCTGAAATTGGGTGGTGAGCTTGTCCAGACGCATCGGATTCCCCTGAGTGCCTCGATTGCAGAGCGCGACGGCCGCGAACTCCGCTTGGTTGACGCACAGTTAAGGTCTTTTGCGCCGATTTCAAGGGCACGCGAGCAGCCGGAACGCGGTGCGCCGGCGAGTGGGTCCGCAAATCGCAGGCCCGCCCCGATCCGCCTCAGCCCAGCCAGCCCAGCTAGGCCAGGCTACGCCGAGCCAGGCCGCTACACCTCAGACGGCGCACACACCGCCAGCCGGTACCTGCGAATCGGGCTTTTTCTGCCGCAGCGCGACGCCGTTCTTCACCGCCACCACCTCGGCCAGGATCGACACCGCGATCTCGGCCGGCGTGCGGCTGCCGATGTCCAGGCCGATCGGGCCGTGCAGCTTGTTGATCTCAGCCTGGCTCAAGTCGAACATCGCCAGCCGCTCGCGGCGCTTGGCGTTGTTGGCGCGCGAACCGAGCGCGCCGACGTAGAACGCCGGTGACTTCAGCGCTTCCAGCAGCGCCAGGTCGTCGAGCTTGGGATCGTGCGTCACCGCCACCACGGCGCTGTGCGCGTCGAGCTGCAGCGCCAGCACGGCGTCGTCGGGCATCTCGCGGGTGAACTGCGTATTCGGCACTTCCCAGGTCAGATGGTATTCCTCGCGCGGATCACAGCAGATCACCTCGAAATCGAGCGCCAGCGCCATTTCGGCCAGCACGCGCGACAACTGGCCGGCGCCGATCACCAGCATGCGCCAGCGCGGCCCGTGCACGTGGCGCACCACGTGGCCGTCCCACGAAAAGGCATCATCACGCGTGGCCGGCTCCAGGCGCTGCTCACCGGTGTCGAGATCGAGCACGCGCACGACCAGCTCGTGGCGGGCGCAGCGCGCCAGCACTTCGTCGATCCAGGCGACGTCGGTCAGCGGTTCCTGCACCAGCTTCAGCGTGCCGCCGCAGGGCAGGCCGAAGCGCGCCGCCTCTTCGCGGGTGACGCCATAGGTGACCAGGCTAGGCCGCGCAACGCGCTCGCCGCGGCGCACGCGGTCGATCAGGTCATCTTCGACGCAACCGCCCGACACCGAGCCGATGACCAGGCCATCGTCACGCAGCACCAGCAGCGCGCCGGGTGGACGCGGCGCCGAACCCCAGGTTTCGATCACCGTGACCAGCCAGGCGCGATGGCCGGCGCGCACCCAATCCCTGGCCTGCGTGAGCACCTGAGAATCAAGGCTGTCCATCGCGATTTCCTCCTGCTGCGGCCGGCGCCCGCGGGCGGCGCTCAGCCCCGAAACATCAAATAAAGCACAAATAGGATGATGATGGCGAGCAGCCACCAAATCCAGGTGGATTTGCCGCCGGCCGGGGCCGGAGCGCCCGGAGCGCCCGGAGCGCCCGGAGCGCCCGGAGCGGCCTGGGCAGCCGGGGCTGAAGCCGGGGCCGCCGCAGCCGAGACCGGGGCGGCCGGCTCAGCCGGCCGCGGTACGGCAGCCGGGCCGGCCATCGGAGCCGCGCCGGCGGGGGCAGGCGATGCCGGCACGGCGGCGGCCTGCACGGCAGCGGCGTCGCCCAGCACGGGCGGCGACGCCGAGGCGGCCAGCCCGGCTGAAGCAGCGCCGTTATCGCCCCCAACGCCAGCCTCGATACCGGTGCCAACGCCTGCCGGCGCCGCGGCCATTGCCGCCGGCCCGGCCCCCGCGCCCTCGGCTATCACCTTGTTGAACCGCGCAAAGAAATCATCAGCCATCTTCTTGGCCGCCGCGTCGACCGGCCGTGCCCCGACCTGCGCGATGCGCCCGCCGATCTGCGCGTTCACGCCGTATTCGAGCAGGGTGCCCTCGCCCGCCGGCGACAGCGCCACGTCAGCCGAGCCCTTGCCGAAGCCGGCAGCGCCCCCCTGCCCTTCGAACTGGATGGTGTAGGAGCGCGGCTCAAGCACATTCGATAGCGCCAGCTTGCCCTTGAAGCGCGCGCCCACCGGGCCGATCTTCAGGTTCATCACCACCGTCCAGGCGTTCTCGCCGGCCGGCTCCAGGGTTTCGCAGCCCGGGATGCAGGCCTTCAGCGTGTCAGGGTCGTTCAAGCCCTGCCAGGTGCGCTCGACCGTCGCGGCAACGGTCTGGCTGCCTTTCATTTCCATCGATCATTCTCCATCGGCGAAGCGCCGCGCAGACGGCGCGGCAGCGGCCGGGCCAGCGCCGCCGCCAATTGTTCGAGACTGTGCAGATTGTGCACCGGTAAAAACCGGCCGACGTGCGGCAGCAGCGCGCGGATACCGGCCGCCCGCGGCTCGAATCCGTCGAAGCGCAGCAGCGGATTGAGCCAGACGATCTCGCGAGTGTAACGGGCCAGCCGCGCCGCTTCACGCGCCAGCCGGCCGCCGTCTTCGCGGTCGAGTCCGTCGGTGATCAGCAGCACGGTGGCCGAGCCGGTCAGCACGCGGCGCGCCCAGACGCGATTGAACTGCGCCAGGCTCTCGCCGATGCGAGTGCCGCCGCTCCAGTCGCTGACCACGCGCGAGGCCGCCTGCATCGCCGCGTCGACGTCGCGAAAGCGCAACTGCCGCGT
>JAFKGG010000297.1 GCA_017307915.1 Burkholderiales bacterium
AGCGCCTCGCCGCGATCTGGAGCGATCCGCTCGCGCTCGATCCGGCGCGCCATGCCGCGCGCGTCACCCGCGCCATTGCCGAACGGCTGGCGGCGGTGTCGAAGGCCATCTTCAGGATCCTCGTAGGCGTCGTTGCAGCGCTTGCGCTGCCATTTCGTCGGTACGTTTCTGGTCGCGCCGCTGCTCGCGGCTTTGCTGCGCCGATTCGCGGCGCGCATGCAGGGTTTCGAAGGCGAGCAAGCGCTTTTGCCGGTCGATCAGTTCGCTGCGGCGTTGCTCGGTGACTTCATGCAGGTTGTCGCGCTGGCGCGTCTGTTCGTCGATCGCCAGGTTCAGCCGTTGCGTGAAGCGTTCGCGCACCTGCAGCGTCGGACTGTCGGTGGGCGTTTGGTCGTTGGCCTTGTCGGGGCTCAGGTGCTGGTTCAGATAGCCGCACAGCACATTGAGCGTCTGTTGCGCCTGCTCGGCGTCGCGGTTGGCGCCGGCCATGCGCACGGCCGCGTCGTCGCGTACGCGGCGCGCCTGTTCGATCAGTTTCTGCAGTGTGCGTTGTTTCATCGGAGAGCGTCAGTGGGCGGCCTTGGCGGTGCTGCCGGCGGCCGGCGAGGCCGCGGCGACCAGCCGCGCGAGCGCTTGCTTGGCGGCGGCCAGATCACAGCGCTCGTGCAGATCCTGCTGCAGGAACTTGACCATCTGCGGATACAGCGCCACCGCCAGATCGGTCTCGGGATCGCTGCCCGGCACGTAGGCGCCGACCGCGATCAGGTCGCGGCTGCGCTGATAGTGCGACCACAGCGATTTCAGGCGCCGCGCATGCGCGATGTGCGTAGGTTCGGCGACGTTGTTCATGACTCGCGAGATCGACTGTTCGATGTCGATCGCGGGGTAGTGGCCGGCATCGGCCAGCGTGCGCGTCAGCACGAAGTGGCCGTCGAGGAACGAGCGCGCCGCATCGGCGACCGGATCCTGTTGATCGTCGCCCTCGGCCAGCACGGTATAGAACGCGGTGATCGAACCGCAGCCGTTCAGGCCGTTGCCGGTGCGCTCGATCAGCCCCGGCAGCCGCGCGAACACCGACGGCGGATAGCCCTTGGTCGCCGGCGGCTCGCCGATCGCCAGCGCCACTTCGCGCGCGGCCATCGCATAGCGCGTCAGCGAATCCATCAGCAGCAGCACGTGCCGGCCCTGGTCGCGGAAATGCTCGGCGATCGCGGTAGCGTAGACCGCGCCCTGCATGCGCAGCAGCGGCGGCGCGTCGCTGGGCGCGGCCACCACCACCGAACGGCGGATGCCTTCCTCGCCCAGGATGTCGTCGATGAATTCCTTGACCTCGCGGCCGCGCTCGCCGATCAGTCCGACGACGATCACATCGGCCGAGGTGTAGCGCGCCATCATGCCCATCAGCACGCTCTTGCCGACGCCGGCGCCGGCGAACAGACCCAGCCGCTGGCCGCGGCCAACGCTGAGCATGGCGTTGATCGTGCGCACGCCGGTGTCCAGCGGCTGGCGGATCGGTTCGCGCTCCATCGCGTTGATGATGCGGCCGTTGATCGGCGAGGGCTCGATGCCGGCCAGCGGGCCATGGCGGTCGAGCGGCACGCCGTCGGCGCCGATCACGCGGCCCAGCAGCCCGTCGCCGATTGGCAGATGGCGCATCTGATCGGTGGCGCGCCGCCACGGATGCGAATCGCGGCCCAGCCGCGGCGCGCGCACCGGCACTTCGAGCGGCATGACGCGTGCACCGGGCGACAGGCCGAAGGTGTCGCCGGTCGGCATCAGGAACAGGCGGCCATCGCCGAAGCCGACCACTTCGGCCTCGACGCGGCTTTCACCGGCGGCATCGTTGCCTTGCGTGACCATGCACAGGCTGCCGACCGGCAGCCGCAGGCCCGAGGCTTCCAGCACCAGCCCGGTGGCGCGCACCAGCCGGCCGTGCACGACCAGCGGGGTGCTGGCTTCGAGCATCTGGCCGTGGTTACGCAGCAGTTGATTCCAGGCAGCCGGCGCGGTCAAGGCTCGATCTCCTCGAGGGCGCCGCGCACGTCGCGGCCCAGCGCCGCCAGCGTGCGCCGCCAGCGCGTCTCGACGGTGGCGTCGACG
>JAFKGG010000493.1 GCA_017307915.1 Burkholderiales bacterium
GGCCGACGGCGTCGAGGCTTTGGAGCACGCGCAGCGACGCGCGCCGGCGCTGGTGCTGGCCGACCTCGAAATGCCGCGGATGAACGGTGTCGAACTGGTGCGTGCGCTGCGCGCGCGCGCCGAGACGCGCGATGTGCCGGTGATCATGATCACCTCGCGTTCGTCGGATAAGCATCGCCAGTTGGCGCTGGAGGCCGGTGTCGACGTGTTCCTGACCAAACCGTATACCGAGGATGTGCTGGCCTCCCATATCGCCGCCGTCACGGCGGCGCGGGAAGACCGGCAGGCTGACAGCTAGCGACGCCGCCGTCGCCGTCTGATCGATTCCGACTGAGCGAGTCGCTCGGCTTGTCCGCCCAACGGCGGTTGGGATAGGATCGGTTCAGAGGCGCGGCCGCGGGGGCCGCCTTGAAAAAATCTCAGGAGGCGCCATGCAAGTCAGCGAAGTGCTGAGGGTGAAGGGCAACACGCTCTTCACCGTAACGCCGGAAATGATGCTGTCCGACTGCGTGGTCACGATGTCCGAGCACGACATCGGTTCGCTGGTGGTGATGGATCGCGGCAAGTTGACCGGCATGCTCACTTTCCGCGAAGTCATCCGCGTGCTGGCCAAGCGTCAGCTCGAACATCGCTCCGGCCCGACCCCGCCGGTGGCCGAGATCGTCGTGCGCGAGGTGATGAATCCCGATCCGCTCATCGTGGCGCCGACGATGGACGTCAACGAGCTGCGCCGGGTGATGCTCGAAACCCACCAGCGCTACCTGCCGGTGATGGACGGCAGTACGCTGCTGGGCGTGATCTCGTTTCACGATGTGGCCAAGGCGGTGCTCGAAGAGCAGGGCTTCGAGAACCGGATGCTGAAGGCCTACATCCGTGACTGGCCCGCAGAGGGCTGAGCGCGCCGCCTGCCGGCCGGGCGCCGCCGCCGGCCGGCGTTGCCCGGCGTGGCGCACTTTTTTGCGCCCGTGAGGATTCGATAGAATCCTCCCATGCGCATCCTGATCAGTAATGACGACGGCTATTTCTCCCCGGGAATCGAAGCGCTCGCCGAGGTGGCGCGCGAGTTCGGCGAAGTCACCGTCATCGCGCCCGAGCGCGACCGCAGCGGCGCGTCGAACTCGCTGACGCTCGACCGGCCGCTGTCGGTGCGGGTGGCGGCCAACGGCTTTCTGTACCTGAACGGCACGCCGACCGACTGCGTGCACGTCGCCGTCACCGGCCTGCTCGACCACAAGCCCGACCTGGTGCTGTCCGGGATCAACGACGGCGCCAACATGGGCGACGACACTATCTATTCGGGCACGGTGGCGGCCGCCATGGAAGGTTACCTGCTGGGTGTACCGGCGATCGCGTTTTCGCTGGCACGCAGGGGCCACGAGAACCTGGGTACCGCTGCCGGCGTTGCGCGGCAGTTGCTGCGCCGCTACGTGGCCGCGCCGTTTCCGGCGCCGATGCTGCTGAATGTCAACGTGCCGGCGATCGCGCCCGAGCGCCTGCGCGGCATTCAGATCACGCGGCTGGGCCGCCGCCACATGGCCGAACCCGTCGTGCGCACGCAAAATCCGCGCGGCGAGACGATCTACTGGATCGGCCCGGCCGGCGGCGCCAAGGAGGCCGGCCCGGGCACCGATTTTTATGCAGTCGAGCAGGGCTGGGCATCGCTCACGCCGCTCGACATCGACCTGACCGCGGCGCATGCGCTGGGGCCGGTGCGCGACTGGCTGAACGCCGAATGACGCGCCGGCCGCCGTGGCTGGGCTCGCTGCCCGTGGCCGCGCCGCGCCGCGCCGCCGCCGCGCCGGTGCGGCTGGTGAATCCGACCGGCCTGGGCCTGGCCTCGGAGCGCGCGCGCGCCAACATGGTCGATTCGCTGCGCCGCATCGGCGTGCGTGACCCGCAGGTGCTCGAAGCGATGGTGCAGGTGCCGCGCCATCTGTTCGTCGAGCCGGCGCTGGCCAGCCGCGCCTATGAAGACGTGGCGCTGCCGATCGGGCATGGCCAGACTATTTCCAAGCCCAGCACGGTGGCGCGCATGATCGAAATGGTCGCCGCGCCCTTGTCGCCGGCGGCGCGCGCCGGCGCGCAGGTGTTGGAGATCGGCACCGGCTGCGGTTATCAGGCGGCGGTGCTGGCGCGCGTGTTCGGCCAGGCGGTGTCGGTGGAGCGCCTGCGTGGGCTGCACGAGCAGGCGCGCGGCAACCTGCGCGCGCTGCGCTTGTCGAACCTGCGATTGGTGTTCGGCGACGGCAACCTGGGCGTGCCGCAGGCGGCGCCTTTCGATGCGATCGTCGTGGCCGCTGCGGGCGATGCGATCCCTGATGCCCTGCTCGAACAGATGAAGATCGGCGCACGATTGATCGCGCCGATCGGCACCACGCGCCAGGCGCTGCATCTGGTCGAGCGTGTCGATCGCGAGCAATGGCAGCTCACCGTGCTTGATGCGGTACGATTCGTTCCGTTGCGCAGCGGAACGAGTTAGGGCGTTCATCGCGGCCGAATGATCGAGACGGTTTCGATCGGTTCGCGATGGCCTGCCTGATCCGTTCGATGCTTGCTGCGACATCGCAGCTTCATCCGTTTTGAATCCCGACGCGCCGCCGGCGGCGCAAGAATCCATATGGCGAATCAATCAGCAGGCGTGCTCGCCATCGATACCGCGTCGTTCGTGTTTGCATCGTTCGTTCGCCAGCGGCGCAGCGTGGCCGCATTGCTGCTGGCGGTGGTCGCCGGCTGCGCCAACCAGCCACCGGCGCCGATCGTGCATCGCGCGCCGCCGGTGCGCGGGCAGGCCGCCACGCCACCGGCCGGTGCGCCCGGCGCCGGCGCGCCGATCGTGAGTTCACCGGGCACCGGTCCGTCCGGCGTTTCCGTGACCCCGGTAGGGCCCGGCACCGCCGCGCCCGGTGCAGCCACCGCCGGTGCCGCACCGGCGCAGCCTGACGGCGCCCCCGCCGTTTCCGAAGCTGCGCCGGTGGTCGAGACGGCGCCCGTGCGCCCGAGCAGCGTCGAATCGCGGCCCCTGCCGAGCACGCCGGCCCCTGCACCGGCCGCTGCGCCGGCCGTCACGCCAGGCAGCACCATCACCGCGCCCGCGGCGCCGTCATCGTCGAACCTGCTGAAGACCACGCCGAAGGCGTTGAAGCAGCCGTATTCGGATGCCTTGTTCGCGCAGCTCAAGGGCGCGGGCGCGGCGCCGGCTGCCGGTGCGGCCGTTGCAACGCCGGGTAGTGCTGCCGCATCGGGCAGTCCGCCGGCCGGTTCCCCGGCAGCGGGCGGTGCCGGCACGCCAGCCACGGCAGCGCCGGCCTCGGCGCCGCCCAGCGCCGTGGTGCCGCCGTCCGGGGCCGCGCCGGCCGCCGGCGGCAGCTTCATCTGGCCGGCCAGTGGTCGCGTGCTGCAACCGTTCTCCGAGCCGGGCAGCATGGGCATGGCGATCGACGGCAAACCCGGCGATCCGGTGGTGGCGGCCGGTGACGGCCGGGTCATCTTCTCCGGTCCGGGGCCGCGCGGCTACGGCAACCTGCTGATCGTCAAGCACGACGCCAACACGCTGTCGGTCTATGCGCACAACCGCGCGCTGCTGGTGAAGGAAGGGCAGAACGTCAAGCGCGGTCAGCGCATCGCCGAACTCGGCAGCTCGGGCACCGATCGTCCCAAGCTGCATTTCGAGATCCGCAAGCAGGGCAAACCGGTCGATCCTCAGAAATTCCTGCCCGCCCGCTGACGATGAAATCCGATCCTGTGGTCTTGGAGATCGAGTCGCTCGATCTCGAAGCCAATGGCGTCGCGCGCCACGACGGCAAGGTGGTGTTCGTACGCGGCGCCTTGCCCGGTGAACGCGTGGCCGCCGAACTGGTGCGCCGCAAGCCGAAATTCGACGTGGCGCAGACGATCGAGGTGCTGCGCGCCAGCTGTGCGCGCGTCGTGCCGCGCTGCCCGCATTTCGGCGTCTGCGGGGGCTGTTCGATGCAGCACCTGGAGCCCGGCGTGCAGCTGGCGGTCAAGCAGCGCGCGCTCGAAGACCAGCTCTGGCACTTGGGCAAGGTGCGTGCCGAGGTGGTGCTGCGCGCGATCGCCGGCCCTTCCTGGGCTTATCGTTATCGCGCGCGGCTGTCGGTGCGCCACGTGGCCAAGAAGGGCGGCGTGCTGGTCGGTTTTCACGAACGCGGCTCCAGCTACGTGGCCGACATGCGTGAATGCCACGTGCTGCCGCCGGCGGTCTCGGCGCTGCTGGTGCCACTGCGTGAGCTGGTGGGCGGGCTGAGCATCCGCGACCGCATGCCGCAGATCGAGCTGGCGGTGGGTGCCGGCGATCTCATCGTGCTGGTGTTCCGCGTGCTGGAAGCGATCAGCGCGGCCGATGCGCAGCGGCTGCGCGAGTTCGCGCGGCATTGGCAGCTCGAGCTATGGCTGCAGCCCAAGGGGCCCGATTCGATCGAGCTGTTCTGTGATCCGCAGGGGCGTTCGCCGGCCGAGGGGGCGGTTTCGCAACTGCATTACCGGCTGCCCGAATTCGGCGTGACGATGCCGTTTCGGCCGACCGATTTCACGCAGGTCAATCACCGCATCAACGAAGTGCTGGTCGGACGCGCGCTGCGGCTGCTCGATGTGCAGCCGCACGAGCGTGTCGCCGACCTGTTCTGCGGGCTGGGTAATTTCACGCTGCCGCTGGCCACGCGCGCGGCGGCCGTGGTCGGCATCGAGGGCAGCTCGACGCTGACGCGCCGCGCCACCGACAACGCGCGCATCAACGGCCTGCAGCAGCGCTGCGAATTTCGCACCGCCAACCTGTTCGAGATGACGCCCGATGCCTGGCAGGCGCTGGGCCGCTTCGATCGGCTACTGATCGATCCGCCGCGCGAAGGCGCGCTCGAAGTAGTCAAGGCGCTGGCCGCCGATACGCACAAGCCGGCGCGGATCGTCTACGTGTCGTGCAACCCGGCGACGCTGGCGCGCGACGCCGGGTTGCTGGTGCATCAGGGCGGCTTCGCGTTGAAGGCCGCCGGCGCGGTGAACATGTTTCCGCAGACCTCGCACGTCGAGTCGATCGCGGTGTTCGAGCCGGCCGACGAAGAATCGGCGAGCGCCGCCTAGCGCCTAGTCGCGCTCGCCGCCCAGGATACCCAGCAGCGACAGCAGGTTGGCGAATACGTTGTAGACGCTCAGGTAGACCGACAGCGTGGCGGTGACGTAGTTGGTTTCGCCGCCGTTGACCACGCGCTGCAGGTCATACAGGATGAACGCCGAGAAGATCAGCACGGCCAGTGCCGAGACGGTCAGCGTCAGCGCCGGCATCTGCAGCCAGATGTTGGCGATGGCGGCGATGAACACGACGCCGAAGCCGATCAGCAGCCATTTGCCCATGCCGCTGAAGTCGCGCTTGGAAACGGTGGCTACGGTGGCCATCACGGCGAAGATCGCGGCGGTGCCGCCGAACGCCGTCATGATCAGGTTGGCGCCGTTGGAGAAACCCAGCACCGCCCCGATCAGGCGCGACAGCATCAGGCCCATGAAGAACGTGAAGGCGAGCAGCAGGGCCACGCCCACGGCGCTGTTCTTGAAGCGCTCGATGGCGAAGAAAAAGCCGAAGGCCACGCCCAGGAACACGATCAGACCGATGAACGGGCTGCCGGCGAAGAAGGAAAAGCCGGTGCTCACGCCGATCCAGGCGCCGAGCACGGTGGGCACCATCGACAGGGCCAGCAGCGCATAAGTGTTGCGCAAAACGCGATTGCGCGTCTCGACCGTGGACAGGCCGGCGCCGCCGCCGGCCATCTGTCCGGTGCTGCGCAGTTGGGGGATTGCCATCGTTTCGTACTCCTCGAAGAAAGTTCAGGGGGAAAGATAGGGGGGAAAGCGCTTCAGTTCAATGGGGGCGATGATTACGCCGGTACACAAGGGTAGTCATATCCTCCGCATGTCGCTGTGCTACACTTGTCAGTTCGTCAAAAATTTGAGAATTTGGCATAAACAAGTGGCGTAAGCTACTCATTTGGCTGAACATTTTCTCTGTCTGAGATACAAAAAAGGGGTTTCAAATGGCAGTTGAACGTACGCTGTCGATCATCAAACCCGATGCCGTCGCCAAGAACGTCATCGGGCAGATCTATACGCGCTTCGAAGGTGCGGGCCTGAAGGTCATCGCCGCGCGCATGATGCATCTGTCGCGCGAGCAGGCCGGAGCTTTCTACGCTGTTCACAAGGAACGCCCGTTTTTCAAGGATCTGGTCGATTTCATGGTGTCGGGCCCGGTCATGATCCAGGCGCTCGAAGGCGAAGACGCGATCCAGAAGAACCGCGACCTGATGGGCGCCACCGATCCGAAGAAAGCCGCGCCGGGCACGATCCGTGCCGATTTCGCTGACAGCATCGATGCCAATGCCGTGCACGGTTCCGACGGCGCCGAGACGGCGCGCAACGAGATCGCGTTCTTCTTCCCCGCGCTCGACGTGCATTCGCGTTAAGCTCGGGCAGTAGGTTCGACCCGGGGGTACCATGAGCGACGTCGTCAACCTGCTCGGGCTGGACGCTGACGGGTTGGCGCAACGCTGCGCCGATTGGGGGCAGAAGCCGTTCCGAGCGCGCCAGCTCATGCGCTGGGTGCACCAGCGCGGCGAGGCGGATTTCGACGCGATGAGCGATCTCGCGAAGGATTTTCGCGCCGTGCTGCGCCAGCATGCCGTGGTAGCCGCGCCGCCGGTGCTGCGTGACCACGAATCGGCCGACGGCACGCGCAAGTGGCTGCTCGACGTCGGCGCCGGTAACGCGGTCGAGGCGGTGTTCATCCCTGAGGCCGATCGCGGCACGCTGTGCGTGTCCACGCAGGCCGGCTGCGCCGTCAACTGCTTGTTCTGCTCCACCGGCAAGCAGGGTTTTTCGCGCAACCTCGACGCGCACGAGATCGTCGGCCAGCTCTGGCACGCCAACCGCGCGCTCGGCGCTTATGCCACGGTCGGGGCGGCACGCGGCGAAGCCGGGCGCGTAATCAGCAACGTCGTGTTCATGGGTATGGGCGAGCCCCTGCAGAACTATGCCGCCACGCTGGCGGCATTGCGCATCATGCTCGACGACAACGCCTATGGGCTGTCGAAGCGGCGCGTCACCGTGTCCACCTCGGGCGTGGTGCCGATGATCGACCGGCTGCGCGAAGATTGCCCGGTGGCGCTGGCCGTGTCGCTGCACGCGCCCAACGATGCATTGCGCGACGAGCTGGTGCCCTTGAATCGCAAGTATCCGCTGGCCGAGCTGATGGCCGCCTGCCGACGCTACCTGGAACGCGCGCCGCGCGATTTCATCACCTTCGAATACGTGATGCTTGACGGTGTCAACGACAGCGACGCGCATGCCGAGCAACTGCTCGCCTGCGTGCGCAGCGTGCCGTGCAAGTTCAACCTGATTCCGTTCAACCCGTTTCCCAACGCCGGACTGCGCCGGTCGCCGCCCGAGCGCGTGCGCCGCTTCGCGCAGCGGCTGCTCGACGCCGGCATCGTCACCACCGTGCGGCGCACGCGCGGCGACGACATCGATGCCGCCTGCGGCCAGCTTGCCGGCGAAGTGCAGGATCGCACGCGGCTGCGTGAACGCGATGCGCGGCGCACGATCGCACTGGTGGAGGCTCGATGAATGGTGCTGTCACGATGAGCGGCATGGCCACGGCGCCGATCTGGCGCGCGCTGTTGGCGCTGCTGCTGGCCGCCGCGGCGCTGCTGGTCGCCGGTTGCGCCAATCAGCCCACCGCGGGCGCTGCGGCGCAGGGCCAGGATGCCAGCTCGCCGCTACCCGAATCGGTCGAAGAAAGCGACACGCGCCGGCGTGCGCGCATCCGGCTCGAGCTGGGCGCCGGCTACTATCAGCAGGGCAACGTTCCCGTCGCGCTGGAGGAGCTGCGCCAGGCGTTGCAGATCGACCCCAGCTACGCTGCCGTCTATGGCGTGCTCGGGCTGATCTACATGGACCTGAACGAGCGCGATCGCGCCGAAGACGCATTCCGGCGGGGCCTGCAACTGCGCCCGAACGACTCGGACCTGAACAACGGCTACGGCTGGTTCCTGTGCAACACTGGCCGCGAGAAGCGCTCGATCGAATTCTTCCAGCGCGCGCTCGCCGATCCGCTGTATGCGACACCGGCCAAGCCGCTGCACAATGCCGGCATCTGCTCGCTGAAGATGGGCGACGAAGCGGTGGCCGAGGCCTATTTCCTGCGTTCGTTCCAGATCGATCCGGTGAACGCGGTGGCCATGTACAACCTGGGCGAGCTGTTCCTGAAGCGCCGCGACGCCGAGCGTGCGCGCTTCTACGCGCAGCGGCTCATCAGCACTTACGACCCGACGGCGCAGACGCTGTGGCTGGCCTTGCGGGTCGAGCGCACGCTGGGCAACCGCGATGCCGAAGCCAGTCTGGCAACGCAGTTGCGCCGGCGTTTTCCGGAATCGCGTGAAGCGAACCTGCTGGCCTCAGGGAGATTCAGTGACTGAGACCTCTTCCGCACCGGTGCTGCCCGTCGCCGTTCCCGCTGACGGGCGGATCACCAGCCTCGAGCAACTGATTGCGGCGCGCCAACAGCGCGGCCTGTCGGTTTCCGACGTGGCCGCCAAGCTGGGCATGGTGCCGCGGCAGATCGAAGCGCTCGAACACGCCGACTGGGATGCGCTGCCCGGCCAGGCCTTCGTGCGCGGCGCCATCCGCGCTTACGGCAAGACCTTGCAGCTCGACATCGAGCCGCTGCTGACGGCCGTTGGCGGCCATGCGAAGGCAGCCGACCTGCGGCCTTCGTCGTCGCTCGAGGCACCGCTGCCCAAGCACGGCGCGCTGGGTTTTTCCAACGGTGGCTCGGGCAGCAAGCTGGTGTGGATTCTGCTGGGCGTGCTCGGCGTGATCGCCATCGCGTTCTATTTCGGGCGTTCGGCCGATTTCAGCGGCGTCATCGACCGCGACGCGCCGTCGGCGCCCGGCCGTACGATCGAATCGGTGCCGGTGCAGCCGCCGGGTTCCGGAACCTCGCCGGGCGGCAATCCGGATGGGCGCGGGCTGTCGACGCCGGGCGCCGCCGGGGCATCGCCGCAGGGCGCAGCGGGGTCGAATGCGCCGGGTCAAGGGGCGGCCGCAGGGGGCGCCAGCTCGGCGACGGGCAGCGCCGGTGCGGCCCCCGTGGTCGCCGGCGGCGCTGCGGGTAGCAACGTTCCCGGTTCGGCCGCGAACGCAGGGCCTGGCGCCGGGGCAGCGACCAGCGCCGCCGCGTCGGTCGGTACGCCGGGCTCACCCGGCACGCAAGCGCTGGTGCCGCCGGCCGGCGCTGCCGCCACTACTGCCGGCGCCTCGCGCGACGCGCTGCGCTTCACCTTCGAACGCGAATCCTGGGTCGACATACGCGACGCCGCTGGCAACGTGCTGCTGTTCGGCACGCAGCCCGCGCAGAGCACGCGCGAAGTGCAGGGCAAGCGCCCATATACCCTCACGGTCGGCAACGCTGGCTACGTGCGGCTGGAACGCGACGGCCAGGTGATCGACCTGAAGGCGCCGTCGCGCCAGGGCGTGGCGCGCCTGACCGTCGATTGAGCCTGGGCACGGAGCGCGCATGAACGACCGCTGTCTTCCGATGCCGGTAGGCCCCGCAGCGCGGCGCGCCACGCGGCAAATGCGCGTCGTGTGGGGCCAGCGCGTGCTGCGCATCGGCGGCGGCGCGCCGGTGCTGGTGCAGTCGATGACCAATACCGACACCGCCGACGCGATCGCCACTGCCATCCAGGTCAAGGAGCTGGCGCGTGCGGGTTCCGAGATCGTGCGCATCACGGTCAACACACCGGCGGCCGCCGACGCGGTGCCGGCGATCCGCGACCAGCTCGATCGCATGGGCGTCGATGTGCCGCTGGTCGGCGATTTCCATTACAACGGCCACAAGCTGCTCGTCGAGCATCCGAGCTGCGCGCAGGCGCTGTCGAAATACCGGATCAACCCGGGCAACGTCGGTGCCGGCCGCAAGCGCGACGACAACTTCGCGCGGATGATCGACATCGCGCAACGCCACGGCAAGTCGGTGCGCATCGGCGTGAACTGGGGCAGCCTCGACCAAAGCCTGTTGGCGCGCCTGATGGACGAGAACGCCGCGCGCGCGCAGCCCTGGGAAGCCCAGGCCGTGATGCGCGAGGCGCTGGTCACTTCGGCGATCGACAGCGCGCAGCGTGCCGAACAGCTCGGCTTGCCCGGCGACGCCATCTGCCTGTCGGCCAAAGTGTCGAACGTGCAAGATCTGGTCGCCGTCTATCGCGAGCTGGCAGCGCGCTGCGACTGGCCGCTGCACCTGGGCCTGACCGAGGCCGGCATGGGCAGCAAGGGCATCGTCGCCTCGACCGCGGCGCTGGCCGTGCTGCTGCAACAGGGTATCGGCGATACGATCCGCGTCTCATTGACGCCCGAGCCCGGCGGCGACCGCTGCAACGAAGTGGTGGTGGCGCAGGAAATCCTGCAGACGATGGGCCTGCGCGCGTTCACGCCGATGGTCATCGCCTGCCCGGGTTGCGGGCGCACCAGCAGCAGTTTCTTCCAGGAACTGGCGGCCAACATCCAAAGCTATCTGCGCCATCAGATGCCGGTGTGGAAGCAGCAGTATCCGGGCGTGGAAGCGATGCAGGTGGCCGTGATGGGCTGCGTCGTCAATGGTCCGGGCGAAAGCAAGCATGCCGACATCGGCATCTCGCTGCCGGGTTCCGGCGAGGCGCCAGTGGCGCCGGTATTCGTCGATGGTGAGCGCACCGTCACGCTCAAGGGCGAGCGCATCGCCGAAGAATTCCAGGCGATCGTCGACGACTACGTGCGGCGGCGCTATGGCGACGCGGCCGCTGGCGGGCAGGCGCAGGTGGCCGACGCTCTTTCCACAACACGACTCTCCCAGCACGCATAGCGATGCCCGGTGCCTGACACCGCCGCGCCGCCTCGCGACGACGACGAATGGATTCATCGACTCCCACCAAGACCCCGCCGCTCGAGAAGCTGACCGGCGTGCGCGGCATGAACGACGTGCTGCCGGCCGACGAACCTCTGTGGCGCCGTTTCGAGGAAGCCGTGGCCGGCGCGATGCGTGCCTACGGCTACCGGCAGATCCGCACGCCGATCGTCGAGCACACGCGGCTGTTCGTGCGCGGCATCGGCGAAGTCACCGACATCGTCGAGAAGGAGATGTACTCGTTCACTGATTCGCTGAACGGCGAACAGCTCACGCTGCGGCCCGAGAACACGGCCGGCGTGGTGCGCGCGGTGATCGAGCACAACCTGCTGTACGACGGCCCCAAGCGCCTGTGGTATGCCGGGCCGATGTTCCGCCACGAGCGCCCGCAGAAGGGCCGCTACCGGCAGTTCCACCAGGTGGGCGCCGAAGCGCTCGGCCTGGCCGGCCCCGATGCCGACGCCGAGGTGATCCTGCTGTGCCAGCGGCTGTGGGACGAACTGCAACTGCCCGGCGTGCGCCTGGAAATCAACACGCTGGGGGCCGCGCACGAGCGGCGCGCGCACCGCGAGGCGCTGATCGCCTATTTCGAGGCGCACCGCGACCAGCTCGACGCCGACGCGCAGCGCCGGCTGCATGCCAACCCGCTGCGCATTCTCGACACCAAGAACCCGGCGATGCAGGCGCTGGTCGAGGCCGCGCCCAAGCTGATCGATCACCTGGGGCCCGAGTCGCTGGCCCATTTCGAGCGCTTGCAGGCGCTGCTGAAGTCGCAGAACCTGCCGTTTCGCATCAATCCGCGGCTGGTGCGCGGGCTGGACTACTACAATCTCACCGTTTTCGAGTGGGTCGCCGACATCGGCGGTACGCCGCTGACGATTTGCGGCGGCGGCCGTTATGATCCGCTGATCGAGATGCTGGGCGGCAAACCGGCGCCGGCCTGCGGTTTCGCGATGGGCGTGGAACGCGTGCTGGAACTGCTGCGCGCGCAGGGCGGCGGCGGCGAGGCGGCGCAGTGCGACGTTTACGTCGTGCATCATGGCGACGAGACGCTGATGGCGGCGTTGCAGGCGGCCGAGCGGCTGCGCGACGCCGGCCTCGACGTGCTGCTGCATTGCGGCGGCGGCAGCTTCAAGTCGCAGTTCAAGCGCGCCGATGGCAGCGGTGCGCAATTGGCGGTGATCGTCGGCGTCGACGAGCTGGCGCGCGGCGAAGTATCGGTCAAGCCGCTGCGTAGCAGCGACGGCACGCCGGCACAGCAGCAGACGGTGGCCGTCGATCAACTGGTCGACGCGGTACTCGAGCGGTTCGCGGCGGAGCACTGAAGTCCGCCGCGGCAGACCGCGCGGCAACGAATTCAAGCAATCAGCGCGGCGCGGCCCGCCGCGCGGCATACAGGGAAACGATCGGCGATGGCCTACGACCTCGAAGAACAGGAACAGCTCGAAAATCTGCGCGCGTTCTGGAAAAAGTACGGCAACTTCATCCTGACCGTGGTCATCGTGGTGGCGCTGGCCGCCGCCGGCTGGGGTTTCTGGAACCGCTACCAGAACAGCCAGGCGCAGGAGGCTGCCGCCGCCTATCAGCAGCTGATGCAGGCGGCGCAGGCCAAGGACGTCGCCAAAGTGCGCGAGAGCGCCGGCGTTTTGTTCGACCGTCACGGCGGCAGCGCCTACGGCGGCATGGCGGCACTGGTGGCGGCGCGCGCCTATATCGATGCCGGCGATGCCAAGGCCGCCAAGGTGCCGCTGCGCTGGGCGATCGACAATGCGCACGGCGACGAATTCCGCCACGTGGCGCGGCTGCGGCTGGCCACCGTGCTGCTCGACGAAAAAGCTTTCGACGAAGGGCTGAAGGTGCTCGACGTGCAGGTGGCCGGCCCCTATGCGGCTGAGTATGCCGACCGGCGCGGTGACCTGCTGCTCGAAGCCGGCCGGGCTGACGAGGCGCGCAGTGCCTATCAGCAGGCGCTCGACAAGCTGGCGCCGAACAGCCCGCTGCGCCGGCTGATCCAGCTCAAGCTCGATGCGCTCGGCACCGGGGCGGCGGCATGATGGGCGCGCATCTGCCCAGGCGCCGCTGGCTGCGTGGTGCTGCCGCGGCATCGCTGCCGCTGGCCGCCACGGGCTGCGGCATCTGGCCGTGGTCGTCGTCCAAGCCCAAGCTGCCCGAACTGCCTGCGGCGCCGGCGCTGCCGATCGCCTGGTCGCTGCCGCTGCGCGGCGCCGGCCTCGGCTTTCAGCCGACCTTCAATGCCGGCAGCATCTGGGCGGCCGCGCGTGACGGCACCGTGCTGCGCATCGAAGCCGCCAGCGGTCGCGAGCAGTGGCGTCAGCAGGTCGGCAAGCCGCTGATCGCCGGCGCCGGCAGTGACGGCGAAACGGTCGTGGTGGCCGCGCGCGACGGTACGCTGATCGCGCTGACCGGCGCGGGCGCGCCGAAGTGGACGATGGCGCTGGGCGCCGAGGTTACCTCGGTGCCGGCGGTGGCGCTGGGCGTGGCCATCGTGCGCACCAGCGACAACCGCGTGGTGGCGGTGGAAACCGACAGCGGCCGGCGCCGCTGGGTGTTCCAGCGCCAGAATCCGCCGCTGGTGCTGCGCCAGACTTCGCTGATCGCGATCGACGCCACCACCACCTACGTCGGCCTGCCGGGCGGACGCCTGGTCGCCTTGTCGCTGGAAACCGGCGCGCTGCGCTGGGAAGCCGCGGTGGCGATTCCCAAAGGATCCAACGAGATCGAGCGCATCAGCGACGTGGTCGGCTCGCCGCTGGTCAGCGGCCGCGAGGTTTGCGCCGTCACCTTCCAGGGGCGGCTGGCCTGCTTCGACACCAGCAACGGCCGTACCG
>JAFKGG010000494.1 GCA_017307915.1 Burkholderiales bacterium
GGGTTTGTTCTCGACGATGAAGTGCTGCTTGAGCGCTGTCGACAGGCGCTCGGCCACCAGCCGGCCGACGATGTCGGTGCCGCCGCCCGGCGCGAATGGAACGATCAGCCGCACCGGTCGTTCGGGATAGGCCGCCAGCGCGGGTGTCGCTGCGTAGACGGATAGCAGAATCGCTGCCAGGGTCTGGGCGAACGAACGGCGTCTCATGTCGTGCTCCTCTTGCTTCGGATGTCTGGAATCGCCTGCCGGCATCGGCCGGCGCGAACCCAGTATCCGAATCGCAGCACCCGTCGAACTATCCCCGATAGCAGGTATTCGATACCTGACGCCATCCCCGGTTGCCTGCCGGGAACGAAACATTGGCCGAGGGCTGACGGCACGCGCGCGCCTGCATGCGCCAGCTCACAGTGGCTCGGCCAGCCATGGAAAGCGCGACCAGTGTCCGCGCTCGAATTCGCGGATCCGGTCGGCCTTGGCCAGCGTCAGCGCCACGTCGTCGAGTCCGTTGCACAGACAGTGCTTGCGAAACGGATCGATGTCGAAGCGAAAGCGCAGCGCTGGGTCATCACCGTGCACCGTCTGTGCCGGCAGATCGACGTCGAGCATCAGCGGCTCCACGCCGGCCGTGGCCGTGAACAGTTGATCGATCTCGGTCTCACTCAGCGCCACGCACAGCAGGCCGTTCTTCAGGCTGTTCTGATAGAAGATGTCACCGAAGTCGGGCGCGATGATGATGCGAAAGCCGTATTCGCAGAGCGCCCAGGCGGCGTGCTCGCGCGACGAACCACAGCCGAAGTTGCGGCGCGCCAGCAGGATGCTGGCGCCGGCATGGCGCGGCAGGTTCAGCGTGAACTGCTGGTTCAGCGGCCGCTTCGAACAGTCCTGGCCCGGCGTGCCGCGATCGAGATAGCGCCATTCGTCGAACAGGTTCTGGCCGAAGCCGGTGCGGTGGATCGACGTCAGGAACTGCTTTGGAATGATCGCGTCGGTATCGACATTGGCGCGGTCCTGCGGCGCGACGAGACCGCGGTGGCGGATGAATTTCTCCATGACGGCTTCCTTTCAGCTTTGCGGCGCAAGCCCGCGCACGTCGATGAAATGTCCGGCCACCGCCGCCGCGGCTGCCATCGCCGGACTGACCAGATGCGTGCGGCCGCCGTTGCCCTGCCGGCCTTCGAAGTTGCGGTTCGACGTCGAGGCGCAGCGTTCGCCGGGCGACAGCCGGTCGGCGTTCATGGCCATGCACATCGAACAGCCGGGCTCGCGCCATTCGAAGCCGGCATCGATGAAGACGTGGTGCAGTCCTTCCTGCTCGGCCTGTTCCTTGACCGGGCCCGAGCCGGGCACCACCATCGCCAGCTTGATGCCGTCGGCCTTGCGCCGGTCGCGCAGGATGGCGGCCGCGGCGCGCAGGTCTTCGATGCGCGAGTTGGTGCACGAACCGATGAAGATCTTGTCGAGCGTGATCTGCGTGATCGGCGTGTTCGGCGCCAGCCCCATGTAGTCGAGCGCGCGCTGCATGCCGGCGCGCCGCACCGGATCGGATTCCTGCTGCGGATCGGGCACGCGGCCGTCGATCGTGGTGACCATCTCGGGTGAAGTGCCCCAGGTCACTTGCGGAGCGATGTCGGCCGCGGCGATCCTCACCACGCGGTCGAACATGGCGCCCTCGTCGGAACGCAGCGTGCGCCAATAGGCCACCGCCTGGTCCCAGGCCGCGCCGCGCGGCGCGAACGGGCGGTTGCGCAGGTATTCGATCGTGGTGTCGTCGACGGCGATCATGCCGGCGCGCGCGCCGGCTTCGATCGACATGTTGCAGATCGTCATGCGGCCTTCCATCGACATCGCACGGATGGTCGAGCCGCCGTACTCGATCGCATGGCCGGTGGCACCGGCTGCGCCGATGTTGCCGATCAAGGCCAGCACCACGTCCTTGGCGGTCACGCCCGGGCCCAGCTCGCCGTCGATGCTGACCAGCATCGATTTCATCTTGCGCGTGACCAGCGTTTGCGTCGCCAGCACGTGTTCCACTTCCGAGGTGCCGATGCCGTGCGCCAGGCAGGCGAAGGCGCCGTGCGTGCTGGTATGCGAATCGCCGCATACCACTGTCATACCCGGCAGCGTGGCGCCCTGTTCGGGGCCGACGACGTGCTCGATGCCCTGCCGCCTGTCGAGCACGCCGAAACAGGTGATGCCGAAACGCTTCGAGTTCGATTCGAGCGCCTCGACCTGCACGCGCGACAGCGGATCATCGATGCCGCGGCGCCGATCGGTGGTCGGCACGTTGTGGTCGACCACGGCCAGGCACGAAGCGGCGCGCCACGGCTTGCGCTGCGCCAGCCGCAGGGCTTCGAAGGCCTGCGGGCTCGACACTTCGTTGATCAGGTGCCTATCGATGTACAGCAGGCTGGTGCCATCGGCTTCGGCGGCAAAGGCGTGGGTGTCCCACAGCTTGTCGTAGAGGGTCTTGTCCATGCAAAAAATGATAAGGCGCTGCCGTACCGGCGGCCTTCGCGCTTTGCGATGGCGGCCCTCGCGAAGCTGCCGCGCCGCAGGCGCCTCGGGGGCATCTGATTTGACGATGGCAGGCCTGCGCAAACGGCAGGGGCGGCATGCTGCGGCGCTTCTATCCTTGGCTGCCTCGACCCGCCATATCGCTCACTACCGATGAAAGATCTCGTACGCTTCGACGGCCGCATGCTGTACCTGTGTGAAGACCCGGACCGGATCCGCGCCCAGCTTGCCGGGCAGACGCTGCCGCGCGCGGCCGGCCTGCCGCTGCGCGACAACGTCTCGACCGACGAAATCACGCCGGTCACCGTGATGCTGAGCTACGGCGAAGAACTGGGAAGATTTCCGTATATCGGGCTGCAGACGCGCGGCGAAAAACCGATCGGCATCGACGCCGTGCGCAACGGCGGCTTTGCGATCACGGTGGCCGGCAAGCGCTACGGCAAGGGCTCATCGCGTGAATCCAGTCCGCTGGCCGAGCTGTATGCCGGCATCAGGCTGATCGTGGCTGAAAGCTTCGAGCGCATCTATCAGCAGAACTGCGACAACATCGGCATCCTGACCTGTACCGATTTCTCGGTGCTCGATCGCATCCAGGCCGGCGAGGCGATTCCGATCGAGGCCTTTCTCGAGGGGCGCGACGAGCTGACGCAAATGATCATCCGCGCTGGCGGCCTGATGGCGTTCAGCCGCCAGATGCGCTGGCCGGCCCCCGTGCACGAACAAGGCACGGCGCCAGCGCGCACGCTGGTCGAGAAGATACTGGCGCGGCACCTGCACCCCGATACGCCGAACCTGCAACGCGGCGCCGGCGTCTTCGTCGCGGCCAAGTGGCGCTTCAGCCATGATTATTTCACCGGCATGAGCGCGCATTTCATGCATCGCGCCTTCGGCAAGCCGGCCACGCTGTTCGAGCCCGAGCATATCGTCGCGTTCCAGGATCACCTGGTACTGGCGCCGCACAGCGTGCCGCATCGCCGCGACGGGCTGCTGGCCGGCGTCGCCAATCTGGCGCAAGGCCATCGCGCGTTCGCGCGTGAATACCCGGTGCGCTGCCACGAAGCGCTGCCTGACGGCTCGGGGGCCGAAGGCATCTGCCATGCGGTGATGACCGAGCGCTATGCCTTGCCGGGGCAGATCATCGCCGGCACCGATTCGCATACGCCGCATGCCGGCGCGCTCGGCTGCCTGGCCTTCGGTGCCGGCGCCACCGACATCGCCAACAGCTGGGTCACCGGTTACATCCGCTGCAAGGTGCCCGATACGCTGCGCATCGAGATCGACGGCGCGCTGCGCCCCGGCGTCAGCGCCAAGGACATCGTGCTGCATCTGCTGCGGCTCGACGAGATCCGCAGCGGCGGTGCGATCGGCGCCGTGTTCGAATACGGCGGCTCGACGGTGCGTGCGATGTCGGTCGATGAACGCGCCACCTTGACCAATATGGTCGCCGAGCTGGGCGGCTTTACCGGCATCGTCGAGCCGGACGAGAACACGGTGCGCTTCCTTAAAGAGCGGCGCGGCGTCGATTTCCGCCTCGAAGACTGGATGAAGAGCGATGCCGGCGCCGTCTATCGGCGCACGATCCGCATCGATGCGGCCGGCCTGGGCGAGATGCTGGCGCGCCCGGGCGATCCCGGCAATGGCATCGCGCTGGCCGAGCTGGATGAAACGGTGCCGGTGCAGATCGCCTACGGCGGCTCGTGTACCGGCGGCAAGCGCGAAGACTTCGACCACTACCACGCGGTGCTGCGCTGGGGCTTGTCGCACGGGCTGCGCGTGGCGGACGGCACGCGGCTGTATCTGCAGTTCGGCACGCTCGACGTGCGCCGCTATTGCGAAGAACAGGGCTATCTGCCGGTGTTCGAGCAGGCCGGCGTCGAGCTGATCATGCCCGGCTGCGGCGCCTGCGCCAACTGCGGGCCCGGCCAATCAGTGGATGCGCAACAGGTTACCGTCAGCGCGATCAACCGCAATTTTCCGGGGCGTTCCGGGCCCGGCAAGGTCTGGCTGGCCAGCCCGCATACGGTGGCGGCGAGCGCGTTGGCGGGGGCGTTGGCCAGCTTCGAATCGTTGCAGCGCCGGTTCGGTTAGTGTGGGGCTGGTTAGCGAATAAAGTTGTGGGGCCTGTCGAGCTAGGTCTGACGCGTCAAGAGCTGAGCACCAGGGGTCTTGGATGCGTTCTTGTCGAAGGTCCAGAGCTGCTGTTCGCCCGCCTGCACGGCGAGGGCGATGTGCACGCAATCCGCGAAGTCGGCGGCTTTGTCGCGATACAGATCGAGCGCGACTTCAAGAGCGCGGTCAGATTCGAACGACAGCTCTTCTGCCGAGAACAGTTCCGAAAGCACGCGGATGGTTTCGTCCTTCGTGAGCGCGTAGTTGGAGCGCAAGACCCACTCGAGCTCGAGCGTCACGGTAATTGGTACAAACAGCGTCAACTGCTCGTCGACGCACCTTCGGATGAGCTTTTGCGCCGCCGCAAATTGCGCTAAATCATCCTGGACGATGTAGCGCACCAGGACGTTGGTGTCGAGCGCCGGCATCAGCGCCAGGCGTTCATGTTTTCGACGGCCACACGCCTGCCCTTGGGTGCCTTGAGCATGCCTGCCATGTCGAGAATGGACTTCGTCTTCGCTCGAACGATGATGGTGCCGTCCGGCGTGACAGACCAGATCAGCTTCGTACCGGGTTTGGCATCAACCAGGGCACGCACGTCAGCCGGAACGGTTGTCTGACCTTTGGTTGTGATAGTGGATTCTGACATGATATTTCCTTACTTTTGTATAAATAGTAATGAATTCGGGGGCTTGCTGCAAGTGTAGATCTCCGGCTTCGATCGTCAGGCGAAGACCGCCCGTTCACCTACCTGGATCACAGCCACCGATTACCTGCTTTCGGGGAAGGTATGCGGCGGCCGCTCCGGCGACACTGTGTCGGTCATCATCGACTGAGAAGGTATCGCGCGCGGCATCATCTGCACGACGCGGGCGCGGCGCGCGGCCAATACTTGCATGAGTCAATCAATTCAAAGCGGCCAGCCGATCGGGCAGCGCTACGGCGCGCATGCTGTGGTCGATGCGCTCGTCGAGCACGGCGTCGATACCTTCTTTGCCAACCCGGGCACGTCGGAAATCCATCTGGTGGCGGCGCTCGACGCCAACCCGCGCGCGCGTTCGGTGCTGTGCCTGTTCGAAGGCGTGGCCACTGGTGCGGCCGACGGTTATGCACGCGCTGCCGGCCGGCCGGCGGCGGTGCTGTTGCACCTGGGGCCGGGGCTGGCCAACGGCCTGGCCAATCTGCACAACGCCAGCAAGGCGAATTCGCCGATGGTCGTGATCGTCGGCGAACACGCGACTGCGCATCTGCGACACGATACGCCGCTGCGCAGCGACCTGAGTGCGCTGGCCGGCTATGCGGCCAAGGCCGTCTACTCGTTGACGCCGGGCGACGATCTGCGCGCCACCATTGCCGCTGCCGTGGCTTGCGCGCGGCAGCGCCCGGCCGGGCCGGTGGTGGTGATCGCCAATGCCGATGTGATGTGGGCACCGGCATCGACATCCGGCGTTTCGCCCAAGGGCGTAGCGCTCACCGACGCGGCACTCGCCAGCGCCGCGCCTACCGGTGCCGAACTCGACACCGCCTCCTTCGACATCGTCCTGCAGGCGCTGGGCCATGGCGCAAGCACCGCGCTCGTGCTGGGCGGCGACGCACTGCTCGAGCCCGGGCTGGTCCTGGCCGATCGCATCGCGCAGGTCACCGGCTGCCAATTGTTCTGCGAGACCTTCAACGCGCGCCATGAGCGCGGCGCGGGCGTGCCGTCGATCGAGCGGATTCCGTATTTTCGCGAGACCGCCGTCGACCGGCTGGCCGGCTTCACGCATTTCGTGCTGGCCGGCAGCCGTCCACCGGTGGCCTTCTTCGCCAGCCCCGGCGAGCGTAGCGAGCTGACGCCGCCCGGCGCGCGGCTGCTGCGGCGTCCGACCGGTGAATCGCCGCAGGCGTTACTTGCTGCCGTGGCGGCTCGACTGGCCGACGATCGGCAAGTGCGCCGTGCAGCGCGCCGCCTTGCCGAACCTTCAGGCGAGCGCTTGAACGCACGCGCCATCTGGGCCGTCATCAACCGCCATCTGCCGGCCGGCGCGATCGTAGCCGACGAAGCCGGCGTCACGTCGGTCGGCGCCGATCAGGCGTTGCAAGGCGCCGAGCGGCACCTGTGGCTGAACCTGACCGGCGGTTCGATCGGGCAGGGTTTGCCGCTGGCCACCGGCGCCGCGCTGGCGCGGCCCGAGGCGACGGTGCTGGCCGTGCACGGTGACGGCGGCGCGCTGTACACGCCGCAGGCCTTGTGGACGCAGGCGCGCGAGCAGGCGCGGGTGGTCAATCTGATCTTTCGCAACGATCGCTATGCCATTCTCGACCATGAAGTGAAGCGCCATGGCCTGGCGCCGCTGGGCGAGCGGGGCGCCGCGATGTTCGAACTGGCGCGGCCGGGCATCGACTGGGTCAAACTGGCAGGCGCACTGGGCATGCCGGCCGAATCGGTCGACGGCGTGGCGGCCTTCGATGCCAGTCTGGCGGCCGCGTTGCGCGCTACCGGTCCGGTGTTGATCGAACTCAGGCTCGGCGTCCAGCGCTGAGAGCGCGCCGCATCACGCAGCGGGGTCGGCGCGCGCCTGCAGGTGTTCTACCAGCAGCCGCGTCGTCACCGGCAGGGCCGCGAAATCGCGCGCCACCAGCAGCGTGCCGCGTGCTGCCCAGGCATCGGTCAGGCGCACGCTGGCCAGATCGCCGACGCGGTGCATCAGTTCGAATGCGCGGCGCGGCATGATGCCGACGCCCAGGCCGTTGTGGATCATGCGGCACATCGCATCGAGACCGGTGACCTGGATGCGCAGCCGAACCGATCGGCCGACTGCGGCCGCCGCTTCGCTCATCGCCATCGCGATCGAACTGCTGGCATGCAGCCCGACGTGGTCGTAGGCCAGCGTGGCCTCGAAAGGCAGCGTTTCGTGCTGCGCCAGCGCATGGCCGCGCGGCACGATCAGCACCAGTTCGTCGTGCCGGTACAGGCGGCTTTGCACGCCGTGGCTGCCCGTCACCACACTGCTGCTACAGATGCCGACGTCGGCCATGCCTTCCTGCACGGCGCGCAGCACCTGCGCGCTCAGATGCTCTTCCAGGTCGATCTTCACCTGCGGGTGGGCCTTGACGAAGGCGCCCAGGTCGTCAGGCAGGAACTGCACGATCGCCGAGATGTTTGCATGGATGCGCACGTGGCCGCGCACGCCGTCGGCGTATTCCGACAGCTCGCCCTGCATCTTTTCCAGGCTAAGCAGCACCGCGCGTGCGTGGTGCAGCAGGCTTTCACCGGCCGGTGTGAGATCGACGCCGCGCGTGTGCCGGTACAGAAGCTGCGTATCCATCGTGGCTTCGAGTTCCGACAGTCGCTTGCTGATCGCCGAGGCAGCGATGAACTCGCGCTCGGCGGCGCGGCCGATCGAGCCGAGCTCACAGACTGCAACGAACAACTGCAGCGAGGTGAGGTCGATCCGACGGGCGAATGAGCGGTCGGACGGGCGCATGGCGATGAACTCCGTAATCGTAGGGGCTGCGCGACCTCAGTCGCGGCGTACCGGTCCGGCGCGTCCGTCTTCGACGTCGAACGTCGCCAGCGTGGCGATGCCGCTGTCGACGCGCGTCACGTCGTCGAGCACGCGCAGCGTGGTGGTCCAGCGCGCCGGTGTCACCTCGACTACCGAATAGCCGCGCCGGTCGGCGCGTGCCAGCAGCACGTGCGGGTTGTGCGCTGCGATCGCATCGACGCTGGCTTGCGTGCTGCCGGTCGCTGATGAGATCGAGGTGCCGCAGAACTCGCTGGCGATGACCGGCGCATCGGGCTGCGTGAAATCAGCCTTCACGCGGCACACATAATTCTGATGGATGTCGCCGCCGATGAATACCGCGTTGCGGGGTGCCTGCTTGCGCAATGCATCGAGCATGCGCTGGCGCGCCGCCGGATAGCCGTCCCAGGCGTCGGTGCCGTAGCGCTGTTCGGGAAGCGCGCGGTAATTGCGCTGCGAAAACAGCGTCTGCTGTGCCAGCACGCTCCAGCGCACGGCGCCGCCATGGGCATCTTGTCGCAGACCTTCTTGCAGCCAGCGTTCCTGCTCGGTGCCGAGCATCGTGCGCTGCGGGTCGAATTGTTCGGGGCAGTCTTCCGGGGTGAGCAGCCCGCGCAGCGCGCCGCCCGGTACGCGGCAGGCCTGCCGGTCGCGATATTGGCGCGTATCGAGCACGTGAAAGCCGGCGAGCCGCCCGAACCGGTAGCGATCGTAGATGCGCAGCGCATGCTGCGTGCCCAGCCCGCTGACACCTTGCGCCAGCACCGATGCGCGCAGCGGCATGTTTTCGTAGAACGCCTGGTAGGCGGCCGCGCGGCGCGCTGCGAAGCTGTCGGCCGGGCCTTGGCCGAACGTGCCGGCATAGTTGTTCTGCACTTCATGGTCGTCCCAGGTGACGATCCATGGACAGGCGCGATGGACGGCCTGCAGATCGGCATCGCTCTTGTGCAGGGCGTAGCGGTCGCGGAAATCAGCCAGCGTCGCGGCGGTGCGCAGCGAGTGGCGGCGCGCCAGCGGCACCGAAGGCTTTGCCGGCGTCGCGTATTCGTAGATGTAGTCGCCCAGGAACAGCAGCAGATCGAGCCGTTCGTCCAGCAGATGCCGATGTGCGGCGTAGTAGCCGTGTTCCCAGCGCTGGCATGATGCAAACGCGAAGCGCAGCCGCGCCGGCATCGTATCGGCGGCCGGCAGCGTGCGCGTGCGGCCGATGGCCGACACCGCGTCGCCATGCATGAAGCGATAGAAATACCAGCGATCGGGCTGCATGCCGGCCACTTCGACGTGCACCGAGTGGCCGAGAGCGGCTAGCGCATCGGCCTGGCCGGCGGTGGCGATGCGCTTGAAACCTTCGTCGTCGGCCACTTCCCAGCGCACGGTGAGGCGTTCGGGAAGCGGCTCGCCGCCGGCATCGCCGTTCGCCCCGCTACTGTCGCTGGCAGCGGCTCCGGCAGCGGCGCCGTCGCTGACCAGCCCCGGCACGGGTCCGCCCAGTAATCGCGTCCACAACACGAAGCCGTCGGTGCTCGGCGAGCCGCTGGCCACGCCGAGCGCGAACAGGTCGCGGCCGCGCAAGGGGTTCGACCAGGCCCAGCGCGGCAGCGCCGCCGCCGTCGCGCTTTGAGCGGCCAGCCGGAACAGGGTGCGGCGCTGCATCGATCAGTCTCCGCGATGGCAGTGGTTCAGGCGCGCGCCTTCACCGTCGGATCCTGGTCCGGTCCGGCCACGATGCGGGCATCGTGCAATCGCCCGATCGCGGCCGAATCCAGCCCCAGCACCTCATGCAGTATCTGGTCGGTGTGCGTACCCAGCAGCGGCGCCGGCGCGGTTGCCTCGCGCGGCAACGCGGGCGCGCGTACCGCGCTGCCGGCGGCGATGTGTTCGCCGATGCCCGGCGTATTGATCCGCTCGAACACCGGGTTGGCCAGGCTTACGCGCGGATCGTGCGCCAGCAGCTCGCCGGCTGTGTTGTAACGGCCCCAGGTGGCTCGATGTGCATCGAGTTCGCGTTCGGCCTGCTCGCGGGTGCGTGCGGCGAACCAGGGTTCCATCAGCGCGGCGATCTCGTCGCGCGCCTCGAAGCGCTGTTCCTCGTCGGAAAGATCCCGCCCGGTGCGTCGTTGCAGCTCGGCGATCTGCTCGGCGATGCCGCAGGCCGCGACCAGCGATTTCCACTGGCCGGCCGAGATGCCGGCGACCATCAGCCGCTGGCCGTCGGCGGTGCCGAAGTCACGGCCGAATGCGCCATAGATGTGGTTGCCGACCGCCGGCCGCTCCTGGCGCAGCACTTCGGCTTCGGCCAGCACGCCCAGGTGCGACAAAGTGGTGAAAGCCACGTCCGACAAGGCCAGCTTCAGCTCGGCGCCCTGGCCGCTGCGCCGGCGCCAATCGACGGCCGAGGCGATCGTGAACGCTGCCTGATAAGCGCAGGCGACGTCCCAGGCCGGCAGCACGTGATTGACCGGGTGTTGCGCCGAACCGCTGCCGGTGATCATCGGATAGCCGGTCGAAGAGTTGACCGTGTAATCGACCGCGGTGCTGCCGTCGCCGTTGCCCTGGATGGTGCAGGTGATCATGTCGGCGCGGCGTGCGGCGAGCACCTCGTGCGCCAGCCATGGCGTGCCGATGTTGGTCAGCAGCACGCCGGCTTCGGGGCCGGGCGCGGTGGCCAGCGCCTGGATCAGCTCGCGCCCCTCGGGGCGGCGCAGGTCGATCGCGATCGAGCGTTTGCCCTTGTTCAGCGCCGTCCAGTAGAAGCTGCGCCCCTGGCCGCCGTCGTCGCGCGGCATGCGCGGCATGCGCGCGTAATCGATGCCGCCGCCGATCATCTCGACGCGGATCACCTGCGCGCCGAACTGCGCCAGCGCCAGGCCGGCCAGCGGCGCGGCGATGAAGGCCGAGCTTTCGATGACGCGCAGGTCTTTCAGGAAGGAGTAAGTCATGAGGTTCCTCGCCGGCCGCCGGCGGGCCGTTCGACGCGAATTGTCGCAGATAGGGCATGGCCGCCGGAGGGCGGCGCGAGGAAGAAGCAGCCGCAAACCCGGGCCGGCTGCATGCTGGGCAGACACGGTCATGCCGAACCGATCGAAGACCTTGCGTCACGGCGCCCTGGGTGCAGGCTGCGTGCACCTGTGCGTCGACATGCAGCGGATGTTCGCCGAAGACACGGCCTGGAAAACGCCATGGATGGACCGGGTGCTGCCGAACGTGCTGCGGCTGGTCGCGGCGCACCCGGCGCAGACTGTTTTCACGCGCTTCATTCCGGCCGAGCGTCCCGGGCAGGGGGTGGGTACCTGGCGGCGCTATTACCGGCGCTGGGCCGACATGACGCTGCAGCATCTGGGCCGCAGCATGGTCGAGCTGATGCCGGAATTGACGGCGTACGTGCCGCCGGCCGCCGTGATCGACAAACGCGTCTATTCACCCTGGCACGAACCCGCGCTGCGTCAGCTACTGCAGCGGCGCGGTGCCGATGCGCTGGTGATCAGCGGCGGCGAAACCGACGTGTGCGTGCTGAGCACGGTGCTGGGCGCGATCGATCACGGCTATCGGGTGGTCATCGCGGAAGACGCGCTGTGCAGCTCATCGGATGAAACGCACGATGCGCTGATCACCGTCTATGAGCAGCGCTATACGCAGCAGGTCGAGACCGTGCCGGTTGCCGAGATCCTGGCGCAGTGGCCTTGACGTGCGACGGCCGCCGGATGGGGCGGCCGTCGTGCACGGCAGGCGGCTGCGTCGGGATCTTGCGTTGCGCGTCGTTCAGGCCTGCTTGCGCGGCCCCACCAGACCGAACCTGGCTCCCTGCGGATCGCTGCCTACGATGATGAAGGCGCCGCCGGGCACTTCGGTCGGGCCGTAGTCGACGCGGCCGCCCTTGGCGGTGACGGTCTTGGCGGCTGCGTCGATGTCTGCCACGCCGAAATAGAACAGCCATGTCGGCGGCGGGCCCTGATCGGCGCGGCGCATCACCGCCCCCAGCATCTGGCCGTGATGGTTGATGAACTGGTAGTCGCCCAGATCACCCATCGGCATCGCGTCGCCCTTTTCCCAGCCGAAGTGCTTCTGGTAGAAAGCCAGCGCCGCCGCGGGGTCGGGCGTGGCCAGTTCGTTCCAGTGGCAATGGCCGACCTGCGTGGGCGAAAACGAAGTGCTGCGCTCGTCGAGCGTGCCGCGCATGATGTAGAACGCGATGCCTTGCGGATCGGCGAGCATCGCGAAACGGCCCACGCCGGGAATGTCGGTCGGCGGGATGTATTGCCGGCCGCCGGCGGCCAGTACGTCGGCATTCGCTGCGTCGACGTCGTCGACGCCGATGTAGCCGAGCCAGGCCGGTCGCATGCCGCTGCTGCCGGCCTCATCCGGAAGCTTCATCAGGCCGGCCACCTCGGCGCCCGCCATCGAGAATTGTTGATAGCCGCCCATGCCTTCGCCGGCAGAGCGCGAGCGCCAGCCGAGCAGCGCGCCGTAGAAGTCGGCGGCAGCGGCCACGTCGGAAGTCAGCAATTCATACCAGATGAATTCGCCGTGGTGATTGTGCATCGGCTACTCCCTTCAAAGGTCGACGATGGGAACGAACCCGCCGAAGATCATCCGCTTGCCGTCGAACGGCATCTGTTGGCCCCATTCTTTCATGCGCGGATCGTTCATCATCTTCTGGTTGGCCGCGTCGCGCACTTCCTTGGACGGATACTCGATCCAACTGAACACCACGACTTCGCCGTCTTCGGCTTTGACCGCACGCCTGAAGTCGGTGTGCTGGCCGTCGGGCACGTCATCGCCCCAGCACTCGACCATGCGTATCGCCCCGAACTCCTTGAACAGCGGCCCGGCGGCGGCGGCCATCTTCCGGTAGGCCTCTTTCAGTGCGTGCCAAGGCACGAATGCATCACGCGCAGCAACCAGCGGCTCTGATTGACATAAGCGTTGATATCAACATAATGGCGCCATGTCGAAGAAGGTGCCCTTCAAGACCACGCTGGAAGTGCGGGATGCCTGTCTGTGCCTGCACGTGCAACGCGCGGCGCGCGCGCTCGGCCGACGCTTCGACGAGGCGCTGCGCCCGGTGGGATTGACCAACGGTCAGTTTTCGCTGTTGATGTCGCTTAACCGACCGCAGCCACCGGCGCTCGCGCCGGTGGCGCAACTGCTGGCCATGGACCGCACTACGCTGACGGCGGCGCTCAAGCCGCTGCAGCGCGACGGGTTGGTGTCGGTCGAGGTCGATCCTGATGATCGGCGCAGCCGCTTGTTGCGGCTGACCGATGACGGACACGCAGTGCTGAACCGGGCCTTGCCGATTTGGCGTTCGACGCATGCCGCGATCGAAGCTGAACTGACCACAGTGACAGCCGATGCGATGCGCGCTGCATTGATGCAGCTGTCTTGATCCTTGTATGAAGCGGATGGCCCGTCTTGGCATGATGCATTTGCATCATGCGTCCGCTTTACACGTATCGGCCCACCATCGGGTGATTGGCATAGTGCATTTGCATTACTGAAGCATTACTGAAGAAGGCATCGAGACGGGCTGATCCCGGCTGCTGCGCCCGCCAGCCAAGGCTTTTCTGCGAAGCTGGCTACGGGCCGATAGCGTTAGCGCCCGAGTGGGGCGTT
>JAFKGG010000298.1 GCA_017307915.1 Burkholderiales bacterium
TACGCCGCCACCGCCGCCGGCGTGCCGGCCAGCAACAGGCGCCAGGTGACGCGACTGGCCGGCTGGATCAGGCCGGTGGCGGCCAGATCGTCGATGGCCATCATCGCGCGTGGCGCGAAGTTGATGAAGTTGGTGCCGCGATCGGGTTCCAGCGTGATCAGCTTGGTCACGCGCAGCCGCGCGTCGCCCAGCATCACCTCGGCCCCGGGCGTCACCTGCAGCGCCTGCGCCAGCGCCGGGTCGAGCCACAGCTCGCCGCGCGCCGGCGCGCGCTCGGCCGGCACGTCGGGCATGTTGGCCGCATCGGTCACGCGCACGCGGCCGCGCAGCGGGTAGTTGCCGCTGACCGCCTTGATCGACGCAAGCTGCGGCAGGCCGCCGGACAGCACCATGCTCGGAAAATTCACCGTGCTGCCGATCTGCAAGCCGCGCCGGCGCGCTTCATCGGCCAGCGCGGTATCGGGCTGCTGGTCGGAAGCGAACACCAGATCGGCGCCGATCAGTTGCGTGGCCTGCTGAGCCAGCGCCGAACGCATGCGATCGACGAAGAAGCCGACGCTGGCGATCGCCGCCACCGCCACCACCAGCGCGGCGATCAGCAGACGCAGTTCGCCGGCGCGCCAATCGCGCAGCGTGAATTTCAGCGACAGGTTCCAGTCGGACATGGCCGGGGTTCCGCAAGGTGAGCGCCACGAGGCAGGTCGGGTTCGGGGCGGCCGGCCTTACGCCGAGGCTTGCTGCCGCACAGCCGAACCGCGGCGGCTGACCCGACCCGACACTTTACCGGCAACGCCGGCGCAGCCCCGGCTGCGCCCCGCTACACCGACAATTTGAACGGATTGAAGTCGGTATTGCGGTCGTACCAGTCTTCACGCTCGGCGCGCTTCAGAAAGCCGATGACCTTGTAGGTGACCGGCGTAAGCGCCACCTCGACCGCGGTCTTGGCGATCCACTGTGACAGCATCAGCGTCGGAATCAGCTCGTTGGGAATGATGCCGCTGTTCCAGAATGCCAACGGATAGAACAGCGTCGAATCGACGCCTTCGCCAACGATCGTCGACCCGATCGTGCGCATCCACAGATGGCGCCCCTGCGTCATCACCTTCATGCGCGCCAGCACGAACGAGTTGACGAACTCACCGCAGAAATACGCGATCAGCGACGCCAGCACGATGCGCCAGGCGTTGCCGAAGGCGACTTCATAGGCGGCCTGATGCGGCCAGCTCGCCGCCGGCGGCAGCTTGACCACCACCCAGGCCATGAAGGCCGCGAAAGCCATCGCCGCGAAGCCGGCCCAGATCACGCGCCGCGCGCGCGCATAGCCATACACCTCGGTGAGGATGTCGCCGAAGACGTACGAGATCGGAAAGAACAGCACACCGGCGCCAAAGGTCACCAGCCCCAGCCAGGGCAACTCGAGCTGTACCGCCTTGGCCGGGCCGATCAGATTCGAGCAGATGTAGACGGTGACGAAGCCCGCCATCACCAGTTCGTAATAGCGGTAGCTGCGGGGAGAAGGATTGTTCGCGCTCATGGCCGGCGCTCCTGAATGAGCCGCCGGGCGAACGGCGTCAAGCCGATCGCGGCACGAGGTTTTTTTGTCATGGTTACGCCTCGAACATGAAATGGAAAAAAATCGACGCGACACGACGAAAGCGTGCGCGGTATTGCGGATCAGCGATTCAGTGCTTGATGCTCCTTCATGGATGCTGCGGATTGCCCGGCCAACTCGGCGGCAACGGCGGCGGGGCCGCCGTCACGGGTCAAGATGAGTAGGGGCGACAGATGCTTCGATCACGCACGCGGCAGGATCACGACCTTGCCCTTGACGCGCCGTTCCATCACTTCGCGCAGCGCCTGCCCGGCCTGCGCCAACGGATAGGAACGCGTCACCGGCGGCCTGACCTTGCCCGACCGATACAGTTCGAACAAATCAGCCATGTGGCGGCGCGTGGTGACCGCATCGCGCTGCAGGAAACCGCCCCAGAACACACCGACCACCGATGCGCTCTTGAGCAGCGGCAGGTTCAACGGTAGTTTGGGAATCTCGCCGGCGGCAAAGCCCACCACCAGGTGCCGGCCGTTCCA
>JAFKGG010000495.1 GCA_017307915.1 Burkholderiales bacterium
GCTTCCCGCCTGCTGATCGGCACCGGCAAATACCGTGACTTCGACGAAACGAAAACCGCCGTGGAAGCCAGCGGCGCGGAAATCGTCACCGTCGCGATCCGCCGCACCAACATCGGCCAGAACGCCGGCGAGCCGAACCTGCTCGACTTCCTGTCGCCCGAGCGCTTCACGATCCTGCCGAATACCGCCGGCTGCTACACGGCCGACGATGCGGTGCGCACGCTGCGGCTGGCGCGCGAGATGCTCGATGACCACACGCTGGTCAAGCTGGAAGTGCTGAGCGACCCGCAGACGCTGTATCCGAACATGCCGGAAACGCTGAAAGCGGCCGAAACGCTGGTGCGCGAAGGCTTCGAGGTGATGGTCTATTGCAGCGACGACCCGCTGCAGGCCAAGCGGCTCGAGGAGATCGGCTGCGTGGCGGTGATGCCGCTGGCTTCGCTGATCGGCTCGGGCATGGGCATCCTGAACCCGTGGAACCTGCAGTTGATCCTGGAGAAGGCCCAGGTACCGATCATCGTCGACGCCGGCGTGGGCACGGCGTCGGACGCCGCCATCGCAATGGAACTGGGCTGCGCCGGCGTGCTGATGAACACGGCGGTGGCCGCGGCGCGCGAGCCGGTGCGTATGGCGCGCGCGATGCGGCTGGCGATACAGGCCGGGCGCGAGGCGTTCCTGGCCGGCCGCATGCCTCGCAAGCTGTACAGCGCCACGCCTTCGTCGCCCACCACGGGGCTGATTGCCGCGCATCGCCCGTCATGAGCGCGCCGCAAGGCCGGCCCGAGGCGCAGCAGACCCCACCCGACGCGGCACGCAGCATCGATACCGCAGCGCAGCCGCGCGAATCGGCGCGCAATACCGAATCGGCAGCGCTGCTGCTCGACGCGCCGCTCGCACAGGGCCCGCACCCGCACATTCGCAGCTTCTCGGGGCGCCGCGGCCACTTCACGGTCGGCCAGCGGCAGGCTTATGACACGCTGCGCGAGCGCTGGTGCATTCCATTCGGCCAAACGCCGATCGACGCTGCGCAGATCTTCGGACGCACGGCGCCGCTGATCGTCGAGATTGGTTTCGGCATGGGCGAGACCACGGCGCATATCGCCGCGGCGCAGCCCGGGCATGATTTCATCGGCGTCGAGGTGTATCCGGCCGGCGTCGGCGCGCTGCTCGCGCGCATCGATAGCGACGGGCTGGGCAACCTGCGCATCGTGCAGCACGACGCGGTCGAGGTGATGCGCGACATGATCGCGCCGGCCTCGCTGGCCGGCATCCACGTCTATTTCTCCGACCCCTGGCCGAAGAAGCGGCATCACAAGCGGCGGCTGATCCAGTCGCCGTTCGTGGCGCTGTTGGCCAGCCGGCTGGCGCCGGGCGGCTATCTGCACTGCGCCACCGATTGGGAGCACTACGCGCTGCAGATGCTCGACGTGCTGTCGCGCGAGCCGCTATTGGTCAATAGCGCAGGGCCGGTGGCGGTTACCGAAGAGGCGGCCACGTCGAGCGGCTTCGCGCCGCGCCCGGCCTGGCGGCCGATGACCAAGTTCGAGCGCCGCGGCGTGCGGCTGGGCCACGGCGTGTGGGATCTGTTGTTCGTTCGGCGCTGAAGCGGGCATCGGTCCCGGTCAGGTTCACCCTACGATCGTCTCCTCGCCGGCGCCCCCCGCTTCGGCCTTTCGATCACGCCACCCAATCGACCCAGCCGGCCCAGGCCGTTACCAGCACCACCACGCCGAACACGATCCGATACCAGGCAAAGGGCACGAAATCGTGCGAGGCCACGTAGCGGATCAGCCAGTGCACGCAGGCCAACGCGCTGAAGAACGCAAACAGCAGGCCGACGGCGAACAACGGCGCATCGTCCAGCGACAGCAGATCGCGATACTTCCAGGTGTCATAGATGCCGGCGCCGATCAGCGTCGGAATCGCCAGGAAGAACGAGAACTCGGTGGCCACCTTGCGCGACAGACCGAACATCATGCCGCCGATAATCGTGGCGCCGGATCGGCTGGTGCCCGGAATCAACGCGAACGACTGCGCGATGCCGAGCTTGACTGCATCGGTGGCGCTCAGCGCATCGATGTCGGTGATGCGTGGCGAAGCCCGGCCGCGCCGCTGCCGCGATTCGACCCACAGGATGATGAACGCGCCGATGATGAACGCCAGCGCCACCGGCACCGGCTTGAACAGATAGGCCTTGATGTATTTGCCGAACAGCACGCCGAGCACCGCGGCAGGCAGGAACGCGATGATCACGTTCAGCGCAAAGCGCTGCGCGCGGCGCTCGTGCCGCAGGCCGACGATCGTCTCGGCGATGCGCTCGCGGTAATACCAGATCACGGAAAACATCGCGCCGGTCTGGATCGCCACCGAGAACATCTTTTCCTTCTCGCCGGAAAAGCCGAGCAGGCTGCTGGCCAGGATCAGGTGGCCGGTGCTGGAAATCGGCAGGAATTCGGTCAGGCCTTCGACGATTCCCAGGATCACCGCCTTCACCAGCAGCGGCAGTGCATACAGCAGTTCGAACATGAAGACTCCGCAGCAAGCCGCGATGATACGGTGTGCCGCGGCCCAAGCCACGGCACTTCGTCACTTCGAGCGACGGCGCGTCAGCGCTGCGCCGGCCGCGACCACCAGCCGTGGAAATGATGCACCGGCCCGTGCCCCGAGCCGACCTGCAAGTCACCGGAACGGCGGATCGCCTCGGTCAGGTAGGCCTTGGCGCGCCGCACCGCTTCTTCGGCCAGCTGGCCATGCGCCAGCAGTGCCGCGATGGCGGCCGACAGCGTGCAGCCGGTGCCATGCGTGTTGCGCGTTTCGATGCGCGGACCGGCCAGCTCGATCATGCGATCACCGTCGTGCAGCAGGTCGATTGGATCGCCGTTCAGGTGCCCGCCCTTGAGCAGCACCCAGCGCTGGCCGGTGTCGGGCAGCAGCCGGCGCAGCCGCTCGGCCACGCGCTGCATCTCACGCACCGAATCGGGCGGACGCGACGCCAGCAGCACGCCGGCCTCGGGCAGATTGGGCGTGAGCATGGTGGCCAGCGGCAGGATCGCTTCGATCAGCGTGGCGATCGCCTCGCGGCCGAGCAGCGTATCGCCGCTCTTGGCCACCATCACCGGGTCGACCACCCGGTGCGGCAGGCGGCCGGCCGCCACCGGCTTGGCCAGCCCCTCGGCCACCGCCACCGCGATCTCGGCGGTGCCGAGCATGCCGATCTTGGCCGCATCGATGCGCACGTCAGCGAACAAGGTGTCGAGCTGCAACCGCACGAACGGCGGCGGCACGCCGTGCAAGCCGGTCACGCCTTGCGTGTTCTGCGCGGTCAGCGCGGCCACCACGCCGGTGCCATAGGCACCGAGCGCCGAGAAAGCCTTCAGATCGGCATAGATGCCGGCCCCGCCCGACGGATCGATGCCGGCGATGGTCAGGGCGTTGGGAATCGATGGCGGGGAAGCGTTGCTCACGGTCAATGGGTGTCGAGACGGATACGGATGGAATCGGCGCGGGATGCCTGCAATCGCTGCGAAGGCGCGCGCCAAGCGCGTTCCGATGTTACCCCGAACGCACGCCGGCGCCGCGGAGCCCCGGCGTGTCAGGCCAGCACTGTCGGGCCGATGCCGCTCGGTCAGCTATGCGGAGCCGCCCGGTCGGCTATGATCAGCCGCATGCAATGCCGACCCGGTTGCGGCGCGTGCTGCATCGCGCCGTCGATTTCCAGTCCGATTCCCGGCATGCCCGAGGGCAAGCCGGCGGGCGTGCGCTGCGTGCAGCTCACCGCGGATGCCCGCTGCGCGATCTTCGGGCGGCCCGAGCGGCCGGCATGCTGCGCCGGCCTGCAGCCATCGATCGAGATGTGCGGCAGCGATCGCAGCCACGCGCTACGCTGGATCGAACGGCTGGAACTGGCGACGCAGCCCTGAACGCTCAGCCGAGCGCATGCCCGCGATAGGCGGCCATCAGCGGCACGCGCATCTCGTCATCGCTAATGCCGCCGTGCATGCCGATGAACGCCGGAGCGCGTTCGCCGTCGACCTGGTCGAGCAGCACCACGGGGGCGCGCGGCACCAGCAGGTGCGTGCCGAGGCGTTCGTGCAAGCCTTGCCGGGTCAGCGCCGCGCCCGCCTCCCTATGGGCGCCTGGATCAAGCTCGGCCGGCGGCAACCCGAACCACCCTGCCGCCAGCAGCGCCTCGCTCGCATACACGTCGAACGCGCCATCGAAGGCTTGCGCGACGGATTCGGTGAATTCGTCTTCGCGGCCGGCTCGCACCTGGCAGAACGGCACGCGCGGCTCGCCGGTCAGCGGCCGGCTCAGGCATGCGGCCAAGGCCGGATAGTCGGCAAGCTGGTACTGGTCATCAGGCTCGACGTCGATGAAGCCATGATCGGCGGTGGCCAGCAGCAGCACGTCGAATTCGCGCAGCCGGTGCGCGAGCCGCTCGAACCAGCGATCGAAATCGCTCGCCACGCGGGCCGCCTGCGGACTGCGGCAACCGAATTCATGGCTGACGGCGTCGAATTGCGGCAGGTAGATCTGCGCGAAAGCGCCGGCCGGCGAAGCCTGCAAGACCTCTGCGAGCGCGCCGCCGATGTCGTCGAGCCGTCGGTAGCCGATCCGCGTGGCACCGTCGTAGGCAAAGCGCGAATAGCGCGATTCGGCGATTTCGGCCGGCAGCCACGCGAAGCACGGCAGCTTGCTGGCCGTCGGCCAGGCCGGCCACGACCACAGGCTGCCGGCTTCGACCGGCATGGCCGGGTCGCCGCGCACGTCGAGCGGCAGGCTGCGCACGATGCACTGCTGCGCCTGCGACCAGACGAACCAGCCGGGATTGCCGTGCACGGCCGGCAGCAGCGCGCTGGCGAACGAGGTCATCGCCGGCGCCGTCGATGACGGGAACACCGAGCTGAGCGTAGCGAGCCGGCAATCGGCCAGCGCGCCGCCGGCAGCGTGATCATGCAACTGACGCTCGCCGAAACCGTCGAGCACGACCAGCACGATCGAACGCGCCGCCGCGATCGCGTCGCGGATGCGCGGATCCGCCAGCGCGGCGGCGCCGGCCGGCGCGCCGCAACGCAAGGCCAGCGCCGCCGCCAGGTTCACGATGCTGGCAGCGGCGGCGATGGCATGAGGCGGATCAGGCGGCGCTTGGAAGTTCAACGGCGGTAGTGATCGTTCGGGCGATGCCGGTAATCATGGTCACGGCGACCGCGGTCACCGTCAAACCGGTATGACGGGCCGGAGTTGACATGGTAAACGGGTCTGGGCGGCGCGACACGCACCGGCTGATACACCACGCGCGGCGCCGGGTTATAGACCACCGGCGGCGGCGAGTACACGACCCGGGGGCTCGGGTAGACCACGGCGGGGGCCGGATAGACCACCGGGGCGCTGGGATAGACCACCGGCGGGCTCGGATAGGCGACCGGCGCCGGATAGCCGCCCGCCTCGGGATACGGATCGTAGCCATAGCCGTAGCTGTCGCGCTGCGTAGCGGCTGCGCCCACGGCGGCGCCGACCACGCCACCGATCACCGCGCCGCCGCGGCCGCCCACCGCGTGGCCGATCGCCGCGCCGGCACCCCCGCCGATGATGGCGCCGAGCACGCCGTCGCCGGCCTGCGCCTGCGCCGTGAAAAGACCGGCCGCCAATGCCGCGGCAGCGACGGAGAAGCGGGAGATCGAGCTGCGGGTGTTCATCATCGGCTCCTTGGGTTGAGATGAGGCACGACTCGATCCTAGGCGCACCGCCCGGCGCCGCACAGACGGCAAGCTGCAACAGTGGTAACAGCCTGTAACTGCGCCGCCGGACAGGTTGCGCCGCGAATGCCAGATAATGGCGCCCTGTCGTTTCATTGCTACTGCCCGCCGCTCGCCTTTGCGCGCGCCCCCGCATGCGTCCGCGCCCAGCCCTGATCGCCGTTTTCGCCGCCTTCGCCCTCGTGGCGCTGGCCGGCCTGCTGTTCATCGCGTCGTTCGATGTCGAGCGTTACAAGACGCAGCTCATCGATGCGGTGGCGGCTCGCACGGGCCGCAGCCTGAGCATCGATGGCACGCCGTCATTGACGCTGCTGCCGCGGCCAGGGTTGTCGATCGGCCGCGCGCAGCTCTCGGGCCCCGGCGGCAGCGGCGAATTCGCCAGCGTCGAAGCGGCCCATGTACGCCTCGCGATCTGGCCACTGCTGGCGCGCCGGTTGGTGATCGAACGCGTCGTACTCGATCACCTGCAAATCGATGCGCAGCGCGGGCACGATGGCCACACCAACTTCGATGATCTGCTGGCACCGCAGGCTGCACCGGCTGCCGCCAACGGCGGCGAAACGGGCGGCGGCGCCTCGCCGCTGTCGATGGCCGTTGCCACGGCCGGCATCGAACTGCATGACGCCACGCTGCGCTGGCACGATGCCAGCGAAGGCGTGCAATGGCAGCTCTCCGGCATCGAACTCGACATCGACCGGCTGGCTTCGAAGCAGCCCGGCTCGCTGCGCCTGTCAGGCAAGCTGGCGGGCGGTGAACAGGCGATCGATCTGGACATCGAGGCGGTCAGCCACTACACGGTCGATCTGGCCAGCGCCGCCATCCGGCTGTCGCAACTCGACGTGCGCGCGCGCGGCAATGCGCTGGCGACGCAGTCGCTCGATGCGCGCTTGAAAGCGGCGATGTTCGTCGTCGACCCGCCGGGGCGGCGCTTCGAACTGTCGGGCGTGGCTCTGCAACTGCGCTCGGCCGACGGCATTTCGGCCAGTTTCGATGCGCCCGCGCTGGGGCTGGCGCCCGACGCTGCGCGCGGCCAGCCGATCAAGGCGCGGCTGACGATCGACCGGCCCGGCCAGCGCTCCGACACGCGCTTGACGATCGCCGCGCCGCGCTTCGACGCAGGCCGCATCGTGTTCGCCGACATCGCCGCCGACATCGATTTGAATCACGACGCAATGCGCGGCAAGGGCCGCATCGTCGGCTCGATGTCGCTCGATTCCAGCCTGCAGCGCGTGCAGTGGCCGCGCTGGAGCGGCAACTTCGAGCTGACCGGCCCGGCGCTGCCGGCCAACGGCACGCGCCTTTCATTGCAGGCCGACGCGCTGATCGACCGCACGAGGCAGATGGGCGAACTGTCGCTGCAGGGCAGCCTGGATGACGCACCGCTGCAACTGCGCGCGCACACATCGCGCTGGGCACCGCTGGCCATCCGCTACGACCTGCATGCGGGCCGGTTCGACCTGGATCGTTACGGCATCAGCCGCGACCCGGCGGCTGCGCGCGGCAGCGGAGCGGCGCAACCGGCCGCGACCGCGCAGGCTGGCGGCACGCCGGCACCGGCCGCGCCGATTGGCAGCGCCGCCGCCATTCGCTGGATTGGCGGCATCGAAACGCAAGGCACGCTGCACATCGAAACGCTGAAGACGGCCGGTATCGAGATCGGCGATTTCACGGCCAACGTGCGCACCGGCGGCGCGCGCATCGAGCTGCCGGAGTTCGGCGCGGCGCTGTATCGCGGCCGGCTGGCCGGCAACGCCGTGATCACCGCGCAGGGGCGCCACGGCCTGCAGCTTCGGCTGGCCGACGTCGACGCCGGCGATGCGCTGCGCGGCCTGGCCGGCCGCGACTTGCTCGAAGGCCGCGGCGACTTCGAACTGCACGTCAATGGCACGGGTTTTTCGGTCGATGCGATCCGCCGTTCGCTGGACGGCCATGCGCGCCTGGCGCTGCGCGAAGGCACGCTCAAGGGGCTCGACGTGCCGCAATCGCTGCGCAAGCTGCGCACGCTGGTCGGCAGCCGCGCCGTCCTGCAGCAACCCGCCGAGACCACGCAGCACACCGATTTCACGTCGCTGAAGGCCAGCTTCGAGTTGCGCGACGGCATCGCGCACAACCATGATCTCGACGTTCGTTCGCCGCTGCCACTGCCGCTGCGCATCGGCGGCGCCGGCCGAATCGACCTGGCGCAAGGCAGCCTCGATTACCTGGCGCAGGCTTCGCTGACCGGCCTCGGCAGCGGCGAGCTGACCCGGCTGCGCGGGCTGGCAATACCGATACACCTGAGCGGCGCGTTCGATGCGCTTTCGTACCGGATCGACACCGGCGCCATGATCGCCAGCGTATTGAAGCCGGAACCGCAGTCGGGATCACGGCTGCGCAAGGCGCTGCGATCGCGGCCTTGACGAAGCGGCAAGACCGCAGCGTATCGATGCGGCCTTGGCGGCACTCTCAGCCCTGCGCCTTCTGATAGATCTCGGCCCCGCGCCGCACGAACTCCACCGCCTTTTCCTGCATGCCCTGCTGCAGTGCCCGCTGCGCGCTCAGGCCCTGGCGGTCGGCATAGTCGCGCACTTCCTGCGTGATCTTCATCGAGCAGAAATGCGGGCCGCACATCGAGCAGAAATGGGCGGTCTTCATCGATTCCTTCGGCAGGGTCTCGTCGTGGAAATCCTTGGCCGTATCGGGATCCAGCCCCAGGTTGAACTGATCGGCCCAGCGGAATTCGAAGCGCGCCTTCGACAAGGCATTGTCGCGGATCTGCGCACCGGGGTGCCCCTTGGCCAGATCGGCGGCATGCGCGGCGATCTTGTAGGCGATGATGCCGTCTTTCACGTCTTTCTTGTTGGGCAGGCCCAGGTGCTCCTTGGGCGTCACGTAGCACAGCATCGCGGTGCCGTACCAGCCGATCTGCGCGGCACCAATGGCGCTGGTGATGTGATCGTAGCCGGGCGCGATGTCGGTGGTCAGCGGCCCGAGCGTATAGAACGGCGCTTCGTGACAATCGGCCAGTTGCAGATCCATGTTTTCCTTGATGAGCTGCATCGGCACGTGGCCCGGGCCTTCGATCATCACTTGGACGTCGTGCCGCCAGGCGATCCGTGTCAGTTCACCCAGCGTGCGCAGCTCGGCCAGTTGCGCCTCATCGTTGGCGTCGTAGATGGAGCCGGGCCGCAGACCGTCGCCCAGCGAGAACGCCACGTCATAGGCTTGCATGATCTCGCAGATCTCTTCGAAGCGTTCGTACAGAAAGCTTTCGCGGTGATGCGCCAGACACCACTTGGCCATGATCGAGCCGCCGCGCGAGACGATGCCGGTCATGCGCCGCGCCGTCAGCGGAATGAACGGCAGCCGCACGCCGGCGTGGATCGTGAAGTAGTCGACGCCCTGCTCGGCCTGTTCGATCAGCGTGTCGCGGAACATCTCCCAAGTGAGGTCTTGCGCGCGGCCGTCGACCTTCTCCAGCGCCTGATAGATCGGAACGGTGCCGATCGGCACCGGCGAGTTGCGCAGGATCCACTCGCGCGTTTCGTGGATGTGCTTGCCGGTGGACAGATCCATCACGGTGTCGCCGCCCCAGCGGATCGCCCAGGTCATCTTCTCGACCTCTTCGCCGATCGATGACGACACCGCCGAGTTGCCGATGTTGGCGTTGATCTTCACCAGGAAATTGCGGCCGATGACCATCGGCTCGCTTTCCGGGTGATTGATGTTGGCCGGGATGATCGCGCGGCCGCGCGCCACCTCGTCGCGCACGAACTCGGGCGTGATCTCGTCGGCAATGGCTGCGCCGAACGACTGGCCGCGATGCTGACGCAGCAGCAGCTCGGCCATGCGCGCGCCGGTGGGGCCGGCTGCGCGCAGCGATTCGACGTATTCGCGCCGGCGCAGGTTTTCGCGAATGGCGGCGAACTCCATCTCGGGCGTGACGATGCCACGCCGCGCGTAATGCATCTGCGTGACCTTGGCGCCGGCGCGCGCACGACGCGGCGTGCGCGCCAGATCGAAGCGCAGCTGCGTCAACTGGGGATCGGCCAGCCGCGCGCGGCCATAGGCCGAGCTGGGGCCATCCAAAGGCTCGGTATCGCCGCGCTCGTCGATCCAGGCGGCCCGCAGCGCCGGCAGGCCGCGGCGGATGTCGATGCGCGCGTGCGGGTCGGTATAGGGGCCGCTGGTGTCGTAGACGTAGACCGGCGGGTTCGGCTCGAAGCCGGACGCGGCCGTGGCCGCGCGCGCCGTGCCCGGCGCATGCAGCGGCGTGTCGCTCTGGCGAATCTCGCGCATCGGCACGCGCAGGTCGGGCCGCGAGCCGGTGACGTAGATCTTGCGAGAGTTGGGCAGCGGCCGGACGGCAGCTTCGTCGACAGCGGCAGTAGCGGCAAGAAAAGCGGGGTTCGACTCGGCGTTCATGCGGATCTCCTGGAGTTGGTCAACAACGCCAGGACGACTCCGCCGACGGCCGGGCGGCCGTGGCGCCGGTCCGTGCCGTGGGCGGCACCCGCGCAAGGCGCGGGCACGCTGCACGGTATGGGACCGATGCTTCCCTTCGGCGGCATTATCCGCATCAGGTTCGGAGGGTCTTTCTCACCCGGTGCGCGCGGCGATCACCGCCGCGCACGCCAGGACCCCTAGCGTAGAGTGCGCAAGGTAGAACAAGCCGACACAGAAGGCAAACGGTGCGCCGTGGCAGGCCGAACGCGTTGGCCGAACGCGTTGGCCGAACGCGGCGCCGAACAAGGCGCCGAACAAGGCGCCGAACAACGTAGTGAACTTTGACGCCCGCCGCATTCGCGCCTAGAATAGTTAATGACCCTAGAGTCATTAAAAACATCCCTGACGGGCCGTCCGCCCAAGGGCCCCTCGCCGCCGCCGATGTCTCGTTCGCCATCGATCGCCTCTGCCTCGTCGCGCTCCCCGCGCTGGGAACGCCGCAAGCAGGCCCGCCCCGGCGAGCTGCTCGATGCGGCCTTGCAGCTGTTTGTCGAGAAAGGCTATGCCGCGACCCGGCTCGATGACGTGGCCGCGCGCGCCGGCGTCAGCAAGGGCACGCTGTATCTGTACTTTCCCAGCAAGGAAGACCTGTTCAAGGCGGTGGTACGCGAAAACATCGTGCCGCTGATCGAAGCCTTCCAGCGCGACGTGGCGGCCTCCCGCGCCGGCAGCGCCGAGCTGCTCGGCAGCTTCTTCAACGAATGGTGGTTGCGCTTCGGCGCCACGCCGCTGGCCGGCATCGTCAAGCTGGTGGTGGGCGAAGCCGGCAATTTCCCCGAAATTGCCCGCTTTTTCCAGCAAGAAGTAGTGCTGCCGAACATGGTGCTGCTGGGCTCGATCGTGCAGCGCGGCATCCGCGAAGGCGAGTTCCGCCAGATCGACCTGGAAGCCAGCATCCACCTGTGGATGGCGCCGCTGGTGCTGCGCGCGATCTGGAAGCATTCGATCGAACCCTGTTGCCCGCCTGAATATGACGTACCGATCGAGCGCTTCATAGCCCTGCATCTGGACAACATCCTGGCCACGCTGCGCGCCAACCCCCATACCGAAAGCCCTTCCTCTTGACCCGTCGCCTGCTCATGACGGCCGCCGTGCTCGCCGCGGTGCTGGCTGCGTTTCTCGTCCTGCGTACGCCTTCGTTCTGGGCGCGCTCGCCGTCGACGGCAAGCAGCGATCCGGCCAAATCGACTTCGGCCTCCGCGCCCGATGGCACCGCTGCAACCGGCTCAGCCGGCACCGCGCCGGCCCCGGCCAATCGCCCGCTCGATTTCGCAACCGGCGACCTGTATCAGGTCGGCACCGGCGCGATCGCCCGTTCGATCCCGATCACCGGCACGCTGGCCGCCGTCAACCGCACCACGGTGAAGTCGCGCGTGGCCGGCGACATCATCGAGATTTCGGTACGCGAAGGCAGCGAGGTCAAGGCCGGCCAACTGATCGCGCGGCTCGATCCCACCGATTTCGAGCTGCGCGTGCGTGAACGCGAGGCACAGCTGCGCTCGGCCGAAGCGCAGCTCACCCAGGCGCGCCGCACGATGGAGAACAATCGCCAACTGCTCGAACGCCAGTTCATCTCGCAAAACGCCTTCGACAATGCTGCCTCGGCGGTCGACGTGGCCAGCGCCGCGCGCGATGCCGCGGCGGCACAGCTCAATCAAGCGCGCAAGGCGCTGGCCGACACGCGCATGGCGGCGCCGATGGCCGGCGTGGTGGCCGAGCGTCTGGCGCAGGTGGGCGAAAAGGTGCCGGCCGACACGCGCATCGTCACGCTGGTCGACCTCTCACGGATGGAAATCGAAGCGCCAGTGCCGGCCAGCGAGATCGCTGCGGTGCGTATCGGCCAGAGCGTCGACCTGAGTATCGAGGGCGTCGAAGGCACGCGGCCCGGCCGCGTCGCGCGCATCAATCCGGGCACGCAAAGCGGCACCCGCTCGGTGCCGGTCTACATCGCGCTGGAGAACCGCGATGCGCGCGTGCGCGCCGGCATGTTCGCGCAGGGCGCGCTGCAGCTCGAAACCAGGCAGCAGGCCGTGCTGATCCCGATGGCGGCGATCCGCGACGCCGGCGGCCGGCAGTTCGTCTATCTGGTCGCCGACGGCAAACTGGCCGAACGCGAGGTGCGCATCGGCCTGCGCGACGAATCGGCGCGGCTGCCCGGCGGCGGCATCGGCGCGGCCGAGGTGCTCGACGGGCTGCGCGGCGGCGAACAGATCGTCGGCGTGAACCTGGGTACTTTGCGCGTCGGCAGCGCGGTACGTGGCGCCGCAGCCGGTGCCGCCTCGGCCGGCGCCACCAGCACCTCAGGCACGGCTCCGGCCCCCGTCTCTCGCTGACCGCCGGACGCCCCCGCCATGTGGTTCACCCGCGTATCGATCGCACACCCGGTGTTCGCGACCATGATGATGGCCGCGTTCCTGATCCTGGGGATCTTCTCGTACCACCGGCTGCCGGTGGAGCAGTTCCCCAACGTCGAATTTCCGATCGTCGTCGTCAGCACGCAGTATCCGGGCGCCTCGCCCGAGGTGGTCGAATCCGACGTCACGCGGCGCATCGAGGAACAGGTCAACACGATCAGCGGCGTCTATGAGCTGAGCTCGCGATCGTACGAAGGCAGCTCGGTGGTGATCGTGCGCTTCGATCTCACGGTCGATCCGGCGCAGGCGGTGCAGGACGTGCGCGAGAAGGTCGCCGTGGTGCGGCCGCTGCTGCGCGACGAAGTCAAGGAATCGCTGATCACGCGCTTCAACCCCGACGACATGCCGGTGATCTCCCTGGCGGTGCGCTCGGCCACGCGCGAGGCGCGCGAGCTGACCACGCTGGCCGACCAGTTGATCAAACGGCGCATCGAGAACGTGCGCGGCGTGGGCCGCGTCACAGTGGTCGGCGGCGTCAAGCGCGAGGTGCAGATCCAGCTGAAGCCAACCGAGATGGAGGCGCTGAAAATCGGCGTCGACCAGATCATGCAGGCGCTGCTCAGCGAGAACCAGGAACTGCCGGCCGGCACGCTGGTGTCGCGCGATCGCGAGCAGGTGGTGCAGATCCGCGCGCGGCTGCGCAACGTGGCCGACTTCGAACGCATCATCGTCGCGCGCCGCGGCGGCCAGCCGGTGTATCTGGCGCAAGTCGCCACCGTGATCGACGGCGAGGAGGAAGCCGAAAGCGGCGCGCTGCTCGACGGCCAGCGCGCCATCGCGCTCGACGTCGTCAAGGCGCAGGGCGAAAACACGATCGCGATGGTCGACGCGGTGCGCCGCGTCGTCGGCGAGCTGGGTGCGCAGTTGCCGCCCGACGTGTCGATCGCGGTGGTGCGCGATGCATCGACGTCGATCCGCAATTCGGTCAAGAGCGTTCAGCGCAACATCGTCGAAGGCGCGATCCTGACCGTCGTCATCGTGTTCCTGTTCCTGTCGTCGTGGCGCTCCACGGTGATCACCGGCTTGACGCTGCCGATCTC
>JAFKGG010000299.1 GCA_017307915.1 Burkholderiales bacterium
CCGTTGTGCGCACCGCTGTATTTCGTCTTGCCGGCTTATTCGTCTGATCATGCCGCGATCAGCCGCCGCTTTCGCCTCGATGCCGGCCAGCTTTCGCCCGTGCAGCAGCGGCTGCGCGAAGCTTTCGCGTCGGCCGCCAAGCGCACGCTGTATCGTCCCTGGGTGTGGCTGATATTGAACGTGGTGGCGGTGATCGTTGCGGCCTTGTTTTCGTCGCGCCGCGCGGCGCTGATCGCATTGGGCAGCAGCGGCTTGTGCTACGAGCTGGCACTGTTTTTCATCGCTCCCTCGGCCGACTATCGCTATTCGCACTGGCTGGTGCTGTCGACCTGGGCTGTACTGGCCGCGCTGGCCTGGGAGTTCGCGGCTCGTCGCTTCGGCGCCGGCCGCTTCAGGAAGGATTGCGAAACACCAGCCGGCTGAAGCCCAGGAAGTTCAGCACCATCGTCACGCCGGTGGCGCCTGCCATCGCCAGCAGCGGTGCCAGGCCCAGCAGCAGCAGGCCCGCATACAGCGCGTAGTTCAGCAGCGCCGACGCGCCGGCCACCGACAGGTAAGCGAGAAATTCGCCCAGCCTGGGCGCGCCGGCCGCGCGAAAGCTGAAGCGCCGGTTCAGCAGCCAGGTGACCACCAGCGCCAGCATCACCGACGGCACGCGCGCCACCGTCGGCTGCACGCCATACGCGAGCAGTGCCGCCAGCACACCGAAATCCACGGCGAAGCCGATGCTGCCGACGATCAGAAACCCGGCCAGCGCGCGCATCGATCGGCCTGCCTTCAGCCGCGCTCGCCGGTGCGCGGTATGCCCAGATAGGCGATGCGCTTTTGCTCCAGGTGTCCGCGCGTCACGTTGTCCAGGATCAGCCCGCACATCAGCGACATGCCCGACAGCAGTATCAGGCCGGTAGCCAGCACCGCCGTGGGCAGCCGCGGCACCAGCCCGGTTTCCAGGAAGGTGACGAGCAGCGGATAGCCGAGCACGAGCGCCACCAGCGCCAGCACCGACGCGATGCTCAGGAAGAATGCCGCCGGCCGGCCTTCCTTGAGCAGCAGCACGAAGGTGCGCAGGATGCGCAAGGCATCGTGGAAGGTGCGCAGCTTGCTGCTGGAGCCCTCCAGCCGCTTGCCGTAGGCGGTGCTGAGCTCGGCCACCGGCAGCCGCAGCTGTGCCGCGTGGAACGACATCTCGGTCTCGATCTCGAAGCCCGCCGAAATGGCCGGGAAGGTCTTCACGAAACGGCGCGAGAACGCGCGATAGCCGGAAAAGATGTCGACGAAGCGCCGGCCGAAGAAGCGGTGGAATAGCGTATTGAACAGCCGGTTGCCGAAACCGTGGCCGAAGCGGTGCGCCTCGTCGAAGATGTTCTGGCGCGCGCCGACCACCATGTCGACTTCTTCTTCCAGCAGCTTGTTGACCATCGCCGGCGCCGCCTGGGGGTCGTAGGTGGCGTCGCCGTCGACCATCAGATAGACGTCGGCGTCGATGTCGCTGAACATGCGCCTGACGACGTTGCCCTTGCCGGGCACCGGCTCGCGCCGCACGGTGGCGCCGGCGCGGCGCGCCACCTCGGCGGTGCCGTCGGTGGAACAGTTGTCGTAGACGTAGATTTCCGCTTCCGGCAGCGTGCGGCGAAAATCCATGATCACCTGCTCGATCGAAAGCGCCTCGTTGTGACAGGGAACCAGCACCGCCAGCCGCAGGCCATGGAAACGGGCGGCCGGCTTGGCGGGCGCATCGAGAGTGTCTGTACAATCAATCATGAAAGGTTCCCCGGGGGAGCGGCCCCGGGATTATCCACCAGGGCGCACCCGGGCGGGCTCGCCCGGCGAGCCCGGTCTGCGCGCATGGCCGGCGGGGCGCCGGCCGCGGCGGTGGGCCAACGGCACTAAAATGGCGGCATGAACGACACCGATACGGTGCTTTGCTTCGACTTCGGCGAGCGCCGCATCGGCGTGGCCTTGGGCAATGCCCTGCTGGGGTCGGCGCGGCCGCTGGCGCTGATCGAGGAGCCGGTGACCGACCGGCGCTTTGCCCGCATTGCCCGCCTGATCGATGAATGGCAACCGCAGCGGCTGGTGG
>JAFKGG010000496.1 GCA_017307915.1 Burkholderiales bacterium
CAACTTGAAGCGCCGGATCCTGCATGAGCGGCCCGGCGGAGAATGATTGAATCCGGCCCGCGAGGAACAGTTCAATTCAAAGCGGGCGATCCATCAAGGCCAGGCATTCGCTGTTCAAGCCGTGCGCCAGATCCTGCAACAAGGCGCGCTTGATCGGCTCCGACAGCAGCGCCCGAGTATGGCGCACCATGACCTCGGGCCGTTCCAGGATCATCCGGGCCAGCTCGCGTGCGCGCGGCATCAGCTTTTCGCGCGGCATCACTTCAGAGACGAGCCCCAGGCGCAAGGCTTCCTGGGCATCGATCACCTGGCCGGTCAGCAGGAAGTAACGACCGCGGTTCCGGCCGAGCAGCATCGGGTAGACGATGTGCACGCCATCGCCGGGCACGACGCCGGCGGGAAAGTGCGCCGAATCCTGGAAGCAGACGTCGTCGGAAGCGATCACGATGTCGTTGAGCAGCGGAATCTCCGAATGCCGCCATGCCGGGCCGTTGACGGCGCAGATCACCGGCACCTCGATGTTCATCAGGTTCATCAACAGCCGCTTGCCCTCGGAAATGAGGTTCTCGGTGAACTGCGCGGTAGGCCGGCTCTGCACAAACAGATTGCCGGGCGGGCCGGAGAATTCCGTTCCGGTGCCGGTCAGGATCACCACCTTGTTGTCGCGGTCGCGCGCGATGTCGGCAAATGCGTCGGGAAACTCCGCATGGGGCACGACGCCCCACCGCAAGGGTCCGCCGTCGGTATGGAACGTCACCTCCAGGATTCCATCGTTGCGCTGCATTCTGACCGTGCTGTACCGGTCCGCGTAGTCTTCCAGTTTCATCGTCATGCCTCGGTCGATCGGTGTTCAAGAACGGATGCGCGCATCTTCATTGCCCTTTCATGCCGGTGGCGCTGATCACCTTCGCCCAGCGTTCAAAGTCGCGCGCGAGAAAGGCGCTGAACTCAGACGGCGTATTGCCGACGATTTCGGCGCCCAGGTCGCTCATCCGCTGACGCACTGCCGGCTTGGCAAGCGCTGCGCGCAGTTCCGTCGCCAGCCGATCGATGACGGGCTTCGGGGTACCGGCCGGCGCCACCACGCCGACCCATGAACTGGTATTGACCAGATCCGGAAAACCGGCAGCCGCCGCGGTGGGCACGCCGGGGAAATCCGGATGCGGCCGATCGCTGCAGATCACGAGCGCCTTCAGCTTGCTGGCGGCCACCTGCTGCGCCAGGCCGACCATCGGGTAGAACATGAACGTGACTCGGCCGGCCATGACCTCGGTCAGCGCCGGCCCATTGCCCTTGAACGGCACATGGGTCATCTGCGTTCCGGTCAGCGCCTGCAGCGTGGCGCCAGCCATGTGCGGAGCGCTGCCCAGCCCGGATGACGCATACATCACGTCGCCGGGCTTCGCCTTCGCCTGCTCGACCAGCTCCTTCAGCGAATTCATCGGCACCGACGGCGCGGCGACCACCGCCAGCGGCAGCGAGGTCACCAAGGACACCGGCGTGAAACTCTTGACCGGGTCATACTTGACTCGGTCACTGTAGAGCAGCGGATTGATGCCCAACTGGACCGACGACATCAGCAAGGTATAGCCGTCCGGCGCTGCGTTGGCCACCAACTCGGTCGCAATCATCGCGGTCGCGCCGGGACGATTCTCGACGACGACCGGCTGGCCGAGCGACTGGCCCAGATCGTTCGCAAGAACGCGAGCAATGACGTCGGTAGGACCACCCGCCGCGAATCCGACGACCAGCCGGATCGGCCTGCTCGGCCAGGCGTCGGCCGCCAAGGCCTCGACGGATACAAGGCCAGCCAGCGCTGCAACCAATACACCGCACAGCCTGGTCATCGACCATGCACTAGGCTTCATGTCTCCTCCTTTTCGAATCACGAATGGTGGCCGTCTGCACTGCGGCCTTTGAGCGGTGAAACGGCACCGCCACGACGGCGGCACGCCTGCCGACTAGCCGACCGTCAAATCGAATCGAGTCGTCAAGGTCTGGCAACGCTTGAGCAGTCGGCGCTCGTCGGCTCGATAGTCGGACACCGCGTTGTGAATCGTTGCCAGGTTGTCCCAGATGAGCACATCGCCGACCGACCATGCATGCCGATAGACGAACTGCGGCTGCACCTGATGCGCGAACAGGGACGACAGAACCCGATCGCTCTCATCGGCCGGCAACTCGTTGATGCGCACCGAGTAGCCGGGATTCACATACAAGACGGTACGGCCACTGACCGGATGCTTCAGGAAGATCGGATGCGAGGTCGGCGGACGCGCCTTGCGCTGGGCCTCGGTCAGCGGGGGCCGGCTGCTGCCCTTCTCGGCGCGCATCAGTTCCCAGAACTTGTCGAAGTCATGCATCACCGTCATGCCCTTCAGACGCTGCTTCATTTCGTCAGGCAGGGCGTCGTAGGCGGCAGCCGTGCTCGCAAACTCGGTCGCGCCCAATGGCCTGCCATCGCGGTGCGGCACCTCCACGGCATACAGCATCGTCGTGTAGCCCATCGTCGTGGCATACGACAGATCGGTGTGCCAGCTCTGCCCGGCATCCTCGAATCCGATCGGTTCGCCATCCACGCGAATGTTCGACAGGATCATCATCTCGGGATAGCCGGGTTCGTGATACCGGTTCGCGATATTGGTCTCGAGCCGTCCGAAGCGTTCGGCAAACGCCTTCTGTTCGGCCGGCGTCAGCCGCTGCTGCGGAAAACTCAATACGCCATGACGCGCAAGCGCCGACTCGATCTCCCGGAAAGCTTCGTCGGACAAGGGCCGAGAAAGGTCGATGTCTTCGATCCGCGCGTGCAAAGGGCGATCGGCGCAGGGTATGACTCTCAAGACGTCCCTCCTTTTTTGTGTCGGCGTGCATGCACCGAACACCGCGGATTCCCGCTGTCTCCTCGACGGCGGCGCCTTTTGCGCGCACTGTCGAATCATCATAAAAAGGTGAGAGTCAGTCGTCCAATATACAATCGATGCAGGATCAAGTCGGAAATCGTCTTGAATATGGAACTCCGGCAACTCCGCTATTTCGTCGCCGTCGCAGAAGAACTCCACTTCGGGCGGGCGGCGCGTCGGCTCCACATTTCGCAGCCTCCGCTCAGCCAGCAGATCCTGTCGCTCGAACGCGAGATGGGCGTTCAGCTATTCACACGGGGTGGCCGCAGCGTGCAGTTGACGCCGGCGGGAACGCGCTTTCTCGAGCACGCGCGCGTCGTGCTTCGCCAGACGGCGCAGGCGGTGAGCTCGGCGCAGCGGGCCGCGCGCGGCGAAATCGGCGAGCTGTCGATCGGCTTCGTCAGTTCGCTGGCTCTCACGCTGGTGCCCCGCGTGCTGTCCGAGTTCGTTCGGCGCTATCCGGCGATCACGCTCTTGCTGCACGAGCAGAGCATCGCCGAACAGCTCGACGCCTTGCAGGAGGGCCGGCTGCAGATCGGCCTGCTGCGCCCGCCAGTGACGCTGAACGGCCTCGAGATCGAATGGGAGACGCTGCTGGTGGAACCGCTGATCGTCGCCATCCCGCAGACGCACCCGCTGGCAGCGCTCGATCGCGTGCCCGTCGAGGCGCTGCGCGATCAGCCGCTGATCGCCGTGCCGCGGGGCTATGGCCTGAGCTATCCGATCGAGATCTCGCGCATGTTCCATCGCGCCGGCTTCGAACCGAAGGTGGTCCAGGAAATCCGCCACCTGCACGCGGCCATCGGCCTGGTCGGCGCAGGCATCGGTCTGACGATATTGCCCGAATCGCTGAGCGTCGTACAACTGGCCGGCGTGGTCTATCGGCCGATAGCGGGATCGCAGGAAGGGGCCGAGATCGCCCTCGCGTGGCGGCCGGGTGATACGTCGCCGGCCATGCTGCATTTCCGGGAACTTGCCAAGGCGGTACTCGCCAGGCAGCCCGACGGGCTGCCCTCGCGCCTCTCGCTCAGCCCTGCGCTTCCTTCTCCCGCAACTTGAAGCGCTGGATCTTGCCCGTCGCCGTCTTCGGCAGCTCGGTGCAGAACTCGATGAAGCGCGGATATTTGTAAGGCGCCAAACGATCCTTGACGAAGGCCTTCAATTCGTCTTCGCTGACCTCGCTGCCCGGCTTGAGCACGACGAAAGCCTTGGTCTTGGTCAGGCCCTCGGCGTCGGTCTTGCCGATCACGGCGGCTTCAAGCACGGCCGGGTGCTGCACCAGCGTCGCTTCCACTTCGAACGGCGACACGTAGATGCCGCTGACCTTCAGCATGTCGTCACTGCGGCCGCCGTAGGTGTAGCTGCCGTCTTCGTTGCGGATGTACTTGTCGCCGCTCTTGGTCCAGCCGCCCTGGAAGGTGTCGCGCGTCTTGGTGCGGTTGCCCCAGTACATCATCGCCGCCGACGGCCCCTGGATGTACAAGTCACCCGGCTCGCCGTCGGGCACTGGCTTGCCGTCGTCGCCGCGCAGCTCGACTTCGTAGCCCGGCACCGGCCAGCCGGTGCTGCCGTAACGCACGCGATCGGGCCGGTTCGAAATGAAGATGTGCAGCATCTCGGTCGAGCCGATGCCGTCGATGATGTCGACGCCGAAGTGGCGGCGGAAACGCTCGCCGATCTCGGCCGGCAGCGCTTCGCCGGCCGACGACACCAGCCGCATCGCCACTGCGTCGCGGCCGGGCAGCCCGGGCGAGGCCAGCATGCCGGCAAAGCCGGTGGGCGCGCCGTAGAACACGGTCGGCTTGACGCCGCCCACCTCGCCCTTCCAGCGGCGGAAGGTGGCATCGGGAGTGGGCCGCTCGGCCATCAACAGCACGGTGGCGCCGACCGCCAGCGGAAAACTCAGCGCGTTGCCCAAACCATAGGCAAAGAACAGCTTGGCGGCCGAGAAGCACACGTCGTTTTCGGCCAGGCCCAGCACTGCCTTGCCGTACAGCTCGGCCGTCCAATAGGGATTGGCGTGCGAATGCACGGTGCCCTTGGGGCGGCCGGTGGAACCCGATGAATACAACCAGAAACCGGGGTCATCGCCGCTGGTGGCGGCGGGCCGCGGCGCGGGCGCCTGCTGCTGCAGGAAGGCCTCGAATTCGACTTCGGCCGGATGCAGCGGCGCCACTGGCCGCGACACGATGACCTTGCCCACTTCGTGATCGGAACGCGTCATCGCCGCGGTGAGCGCCGGCAGCAGCGCGCCCGACACCAGCACCGCCTGCGCGCGCGAGTGTTCAAGCATGTACGCGTAGTCGTCGGCGGTGAGCAGCGTGTTGACGGCCACAGGCACGATGCCGGCATACATGGCGCCCAGAAAGCCCACCGGCCAGTCGTTGCAATCGTGCATCAACAGCAGCACGCGCTCTTCGCGGCGAATGCCCAGCGAGCGCAGGCCGGCGGCCAGCCGGCGCACGCGTTCGTCGAGCTGGCCGTAGCTGAGCGTGCCGGCATCGTCGATGAAGGCCGCCTTGGCGGCGCGCTGCGCGTTGACGGTGAGCAGATGCTGCGCGAAGTTGAACGGCTCGCCGGGCGGCGGTACCTCGGGCTGCGCTGCGGCCGAAGCCGAGCTGGGGGTCTGGCTCATGGGGTCTCCTCCTTATCTGCGGCGGTGGCGCTATCAGGCTTGCGGCGCGGGCGCCAGCGTCGACAACACGGCCGTGCTCGCCTGCACCGCAGCGCGCCGATGATAGAAGTTCAGCGCGCGCAGCCCGCCCAGTTCTTCACCGCCGCCGGCGCGTCCCGGGCCGCCATGCAGCGATTGTGGCATTACGTTGCCGTGGCCGGTATGCGCGGCGCCCACGTCGGGCGAGATCACGTGCACGCGGCCGTGGCTATCGGCCAGTTCCAGCGCTGCGCCGGCCAGCGCGATGGCGTCGCTGCCATACAGCGAGGCCGCCAGCGAGCCCTGCCCGCGGCGGACCAGCGCCAGCCCTTCGGCCAAGTCGCCATACGGCATCAGCGTGGCCACCGGGCCGAACACTTCGACGTCGTGCACCTGCTGCGCGGCAGCGGGTGCGCGCGTCCCCAGCAGCGTGGGGCCGACGCAGCAAGCCACCGCCGGATCGGCATCGATCAGCGCATGCGCGGCGCCGTCGTGCAGCAGGTCGGTGTGCGCGCGCAGCGTCGCCAGCCCTTCGCGCACCGAGTTCAACTGCGCGCGACCGACCAGCGCGCCCATGCGCACCGTGTCGTTGCGCGGATTGCCCACCGTGGTCTTGGCCAGCCGCGCGCCGATCGCGGCTGCGGCCGCGTCATACACAGCCTGCGGCACGAACACGCGGCGGATCGCCGTGCATTTCTGGCCCGACTTCTGCGTCATCTCACGCGCCACTTCCTTGACCAGCAGCTCGAAGGCTTCGCCGCCGGCCGCCTCGCCGGGCAGCAGCAACGCCGAGTTCAGGCTGTCGGCCTCGATGTTGACGCGCACCGAACGCTGCGCCACGGCCGGGTGCGAACGGATCAGCGCTGCGGTGTCGGCCGAGCCGGTGAACGAGACGACGTCGAAGGGCTGCAGCTGATCGAGCAGACCCGCCGAGCTGCCGCAGACGATCGACAAGGCGCCGGCCGGCAACACGCCGGCATCGACCACGTCTTTGACCATGCGCTGGGTGAGCCAGGCGGTGGCAGTAGCCGGCTTGACCACCACCGGTACGCCTGACAGTAGCGCCGGCGCGGCCTTTTCCCACAGGCCCCAACCCGGAAAGTTGAATGCGTTGATGAACAGCGCCAGCCCGCGCGTAGGCACCAGCACGTGCTGCGACTGGAACAGCGGATCCTTGCCCAGACGCGCGGCTTCGCTGTCGAGCAGGTGGCGGCGATCGCCCAGCCCCTCGCCCAGCTTGGCGTAGGTCGACAGTGTGTAGATGCCGCCGTCGATGTCGCTGGCCGAATCGTTCTTCACCGTGCCGCTGTTGGCGGTGGCGATCTCGTAATAGGCGTCGCGGTTGGCTTGCAGCACCTTCACCACGGCCGCCAGCATGGCGGCGCGCTCGCGATAGCTGAGCGCGCGCAGCGCCGCACCGCCCTGCTCGCGCGCAAAGTCGAAGGCAGCGCGCAGATCGAGCCCACCGGCATCGACACGCGCCAGCTCGGTGCCCAGCACCGGATCGAACAGCGGCGTGCCTGCGCCATTGCCGGCCTGCCAACGACCGGCGACGAAGTTGGATAGCAGTTCGCTCAAAGGGGCCTCACTCGGTGGAATGGATGCGCGACGGTCGGCGCTGCGGCGACCTGCCGCGGGCATCTGACGGCGCCTCTTGTTTGCGCCGCTTAGATGCAGTATTGTGCATCTATGAACTTTAGGTTTCGCGCCGAATCATGTCAAGCACTATAGTGCCTCTGCCCGGGTTTCCCCTTAAAGAAGCGCCGACACGGCCCCGCGCCGACGCGCCATCCGGCACTGCGGTGTCGCACGCCGAAGCCACAGCAGCGCGCGTACTCACGCCGGCTGAAGGCGAGTTGAACGGCACCGACAAGAACCCGTTTCTGGTCGCCCTCGGCGAACGCGTACGCTCGCTGCGCGCGCGCCGCGGCATGACGCGCAAGGCCGTGGCGCAGGCTGCCGACGTGTCGGAACGACACCTGGCCAATCTCGAATACGGCGTCGGCAACGCGTCGATCCTGGTGCTGCTGCAGGTAGCGCAGACCTTGCAATGCCCACTGGCCGAACTGCTGGGCGACATCACCACCTCGTCGCCCGAATGGCTGCTGATCCGCGAGCTGCTCGAACATCGCGATGAAGCCACGCTGCGCCGCGTGCGCGAGGCGATCGGCACGATGCTGGGCACCGGCGGCGCGGGCAACGCGCAGCAAGCGCAACGCAGCCCACGCATCGCACTGATCGGGCTGCGCGGTGCCGGCAAGTCCACGCTGGGCCAGATGCTGGCCGAAGACCTGGGTTTTCCGTTCGTCGAGCTGAGCCGCGAAATCGAGAAGTTCGCCGGCTGCAGCACTTCCGAGATCCAGGCGCTGTATGGGCAGAACGCCTATCGCCGCTACGAGCGGCGTGCCGTCGAAGAATCGATCCAGATCTATCCCGAAGCGGTGATCGCGATGCCCGGCGGACTGGTGTCGGACCCGGCCACCTTCAACCTGCTGCTGACGCACTGCACGACGGTGTGGCTGAAGGCCGATCCGGAAGACCACATGAAACGCGTGATCGCCCAGGGCGACATGCGGCCGATGGCCGACAGCAAGGAAGCAATGGAAGACCTGCGCGTGATCCTGGCCGGCCGTTCGGCGTTCTATTCGAAGGCCGAATTCCAGCTCGATACCAGCGCGCAGCCGCTGGATCCGACCTTTCGAACGCTGCGCGCGCTGGTGCGCAACGCGCTTGCCTTGCCGGCCTGATGGCAAAACCCAGGGTAAACCCCCGAACACGATCATTACTGCATGAAAGTGCTTGACCCCACTCAAAAACATGCACTATCATGCCTAACATTCCAACACGGTAGCTGCATTATTTTTCCAGAATCCGGCACTCGAGCTTGACGCCCGCCGGTCTGCAGCTACTTCCGCGCATGTCCCGAGGAGCCCAACCGTGACCCAAGCCCCCCGCGTCGACTATCAGACCGATCCCTCGCAATACCGCCATTGGAAGCTCAGCTTCGACGGCCCGGTAGCCACGATGAGCGCCGACTTCGACGAGAACGGCGGCCTGCGTCCCGGCTACAAGCTCAAGCTGAACAGCTACGACCTGGGCGTGGACATCGAGCTGAACGACGCGCTGAACCGCATCCGCTTCGAGCACCCCGAAGTGCGCACGGTGGTCATGACCAGCGCGAAAGACAAAGTATTCTGCTCAGGCGCCAACATCTTCATGCTGGGCCTTTCCAGCCATGCGTGGAAGGTCAACTTCTGCAAGTTCACCAACGAAACGCGCAACGGCATCGAAGATTCGTCGAAGAACAGCGGCCTGAAGTTCCTGGCCGCCGTCAACGGCGCGTGTGCCGGCGGCGGCTACGAGCTGGCGCTGGCCTGCGACGAGATCCTGCTGGTCGACGATCGGTCCTCGGCGGTCAGCCTGCCCGAAGTGCCGCTGCTGGGCGTGCTGCCCGGCACCGGTGGGCTCACCCGCGTCACCGACAAGCGCCACGTGCGCCATGACCTGGCCGACATCTTCTGCACCACTTCCGAGGGCGTACGCGGCCAGAAGGCCAAGGATTGGCGCCTGGTCGACGACATCGCCAAGCCGGCCGCGTTTGCCGAGAAAGTGCAGCAACGCGCGCACACACTGGCCGCGCAAAGCGATCGCCCGGCCGGGGCCAAGGGCGTGCCGCTGCCGCCGCTGGCGCGGCAGATCGAGGCCGACGCGCTGCGCTACAGCCACGTCACGGTCGAGATCGACCGCGCCAAGCGCACCGCCACCTTCACCGTCAAGGCGCCGACCACGCCGCAGCCCACCGACGTCGCCGGCATCGAAGCCGCCGGCGCCGCCTGGTATCCGCTGCAGATGGGGCGCGAGCTCGACGACGCCATCCTGTCGATGCGCACCAATGAGCTCGACATCGGCACCTGGCTGCTGAAGACCGAAGGCAGCGCCGACGCGGTGCTGGCCGTCGACACGACGCTGCTGGCGAACAAGAACCACTGGCTGGTGCGTGAAACCATCGGCCTGCTGCGCCGCGCGTTCAGCCGCATCGACGTCTCGTCGCGCAGCCTGTTCGCGCTGATCGAGCCGGGCTCGTGTTTCGCCGGCTCGCTGCTTGAACTGTCGCTGGCCTGCGACCGCAGCTACCAGCTCGCGCTGCCCGACGACGAAGCGCGCGCGCCGAAGATCGTGGTCGGCGAAGCCAATTTCGGGTTGTATCCGATGGCCACCGGCCAGACGCGGCTGTCGCGCCGCTTCTACGACGAGCAGCCGGCGCTGGACGCGGTGCGTGCCGCCATCGGCAAGCCGCTGGACGCCGACGCGGCGTTCGCGCTGGGCCTGGTCACCAGCAACCCCGACGACATCGACTGGGATGACGAAGTGCGCATCGCCGTCGAGGAGCGCGTGGCGATGTCGCCCGATGCGCTCACCGGCCTGGAGGCCAATCTGCGCTTCAACGGCCCCGAAAACATGTTCACCCGCGTGTTCGGCCGGCTCACCGCCTGGCAGAACTGGATCTTCCAGCGCCCCAACGCCGTCGGCGAGAAAGGCGCACTGAAGGTCTACGGCAAGGGCGAAAAGGCCGCCTTCGACTGGAACCGTGTTTAATCAGACTACCAGGAGCGAGTGATGAGCAGCATCGACTACAGCGAAAAGATTCCGAACAACGTCAATCTGAACGAAGATCGCACGCTCAAGCGCGCGCTCGAGCAGTGGCAGCCGAACTACCTGCAATGGTGGGACGACATGGGCCCCGATGGCTCGCAGAAGTTCGACGTCTACTTGCGCACCGCGATCAGCGTCGACCCGCAGGGCTGGGCCCAGTTCGGCCACGTGAAGATGCCCGACTACCGCTGGGGCATCTTCCTGAACCCGGCCGAGAAAGACCGCAAGATCCACTTCGGTGACCACAAGGGCGAAGACGCCTGGCAGGACGTGCCCGGCGAATACCGCGCCAACCTGCGCCGCATCATCGTCACGCAGGGCGACACCGAGCCGGCGTCGGTCGAGCAGCAGCGCCACCTGGGCCTGACCTGCCCGAGCCAGTACGACCTGCGCAACCTGTTCCAGGTCAACGTCGAAGAAGGCCGCCACCTGTGGGCGATGGTCTACCTGCTGCACAAGTACTTCGGCCGCGACGGCCGCGAGGAAGGCGAAGCGCTGCTCGAACGGCGCAGCGGTCAGCAGGACAACCCGCGCATCCTGCAGGCGTTCAACGAGGAAACGCCCGACTGGCTGTCGTTCTTCATGTTCACCTACTTCACCGACCGCGACGGCAAGTTCCAGTTGTGTGCGCTGGCCGAATCGAGCTTCGATCCGCTGGCCCGCACCACCAAGTTCATGCTGACCGAAGAAGCGCATCACATGTTCGTGGGCGAATCGGGCGTGTCGCGCGTCATCCAGCGCACCTGCCAGATGATGAACGAGCTGAAGACCGATGATCCGGCCAAGCTGCGCGCCGCCGGCGTCATCGACCTGCCGACCCTCCAGCGCTATCTGAACTTCCACTTCTCGGTAACGATCGACCTGTTCGGCGCCGACGAGTCGAGCAACGCCGCCACCTTCTACACCACCGGCCTGAAGGGCCGCTTCGAGGAAGGCAAGCGCACCGACGACCACGTGCTCAAGGGCCAGACCTATCGCGTGATCAACGCGGTCAACGGCCAGTTGGTGGAGAAGGAAGTGCCGATGCTGAACGCGCTGAACGAAGTGCTGCGCGACGACTACATCAAGGACAGCATCGCCGGCGTCGAGCGCTGGAACAAGGTGATCGAGAAAGCCGGCATCCCGTTCCGCCTGAAGACGCCGCACAAGGCTTTCCACCGCAACATCGGCGCGCTGTCGGGCGTGAAGGTGGCGCCCGATGGCCGCGTGGTGTCGGAAGCCGAATGGGCCGCCAACGTCGACCAGTGGCTGCCCAGCGAAACCGACCGCGCCTTCGTGGCCAGCCTGATGGGCCGCGTCGTCGAACCGGGCAAGTTCGCCAACTGGATCGCGCCGCCGGTGATGGGCATCAATCGCCAGCCGGTAGACTTCGAGTACGTGCGCTTCGGCTGAGCACAGCGCATTTTGACCGTAGCGACGAGGGGCCTGTGGGCCCCTTGCGCTTCAGGAGACCCTGATGGACATGGCCGACACTGCCTCCGTCATCAAGCAGCACTTGATCGATCCCGAGATCTGCATCCGCTGCAATACCTGTGAGGCCACCTGCCCGGTGGGCGCGATCACGCACGACTCGCGCAACTACGTGGTCGATGCGGAAAAATGCAACCTGTGCATGGCTTGCATACCGCCCTGCCCGACCGGTTCGATCGACAACTGGCGCACGATGCCGGTGGTGAAGGCCTATAGCGTCGACGAGCAGTTCACCTGGGACGAATTGCCGGTCGAGCTCACGCCCGACCAGCTCGCCGATGCCGGCGTGGCCGCCGATGCCACACCGGTCGAACCGGAAGCGCCCAGCCTGCCCGCCGCCGTCACCGGCGAGACACCGTTCAACAGCGCCTTGTATGGCGCCGTCGTGCCGCCCTGGTCGGCCGCGCATTCCTACACCAACCTGTACGGCCCGAAGGCGGCTGAAAAGACCGTGACCGCCACCGTGGTGGGCAACGTGCGCGTCACCGAGGTCGGCAAGGACTACGACACGCACCACATCGTGCTCGATTTCGGCGCGATGCCGTTTCCGGTGCTCGAGGGCCAGTCGATCGGCATCGTGCCGCCCGGCGCGGATGCCAGCGGGCGCGCGCACCATCCGCGCCAGTACTCGATCGCCAGCCCGCGCAACGGCGAGCGGCCGGGCTACAACAACATATCGCTGACCATCAAGCGCGTATTGGAAGACTACCAGGGCAAGCCGGTGCGCGGCGTATGCAGCAACTACATGTGCGACTTGCAGGTCGGCGACAAGGTGCAGGTGATCGGCCCGTTCGGCGCCAGCTTCCTGATGCCGAACCATCCGCGTTCGAGCATCGTGATGATCTGTACCGGCACCGGCTCGGCGCCGATGCGCGCGATGACCGAATGGCGGCGCCGGCTGCGTCAATCGGGCAAGTTCGAAGGCGGCAAGCTGCTGCTGTTCTTCGGTGCGCGCACCAAGGAAGAGCTGCCCTACTTCGGCCCGCTGCAAAGCCTGCCGAAAGACTTCATCGACATCAATCTGGCGTTCAGCCGCACGCAAGGACAGCCCAAGCGTTACGTGCAGGATCTGATGCGCGAACGCGCGGCCGATTTGGCGCTGCTGCTGGCCGATCCGAACGCCTATTTCTACGTCTGCGGCTTGAAGGCGATGGAAGAAGGCGTGGTGCTGGCGCTGCGCGACGTGGCCAAGCAGGCGGGGCTGGATTGGGAGGCGGTGGGCGAGCAGATGAAGCGGATGGGGCGCTTGCATCTGGAGACGTACTAACGCGCGGCCGGCCTCGCCATCGAGGCCAGGCTGAAAAGCCTGGGCCGATGATCAACATGGCCATGACTACTCCTACAATGGGGGCGCTGCCGCAGGAACCAGCACCGGCAGCCAACCATCGATCCACAGGAGAAGACATGTCTGCCCAGCGCCTGCCGCTATCCGCCATCGCCCTCACCTGCACCTTGCTGGCGGGTGCGGTGCACGCCCAGGAATACCCGACCCGACCGATCCAGATGATCGTGCCCTTCGCGGCCGGCGGCGCCATCGATCAGATGGCGCGCGCCATGAGCAACGCGCTCAGCCAGGAGCTGGGCCAGTCGATCGTCATCCAGAACGTGCCCGGCGCGGGCGGTAACATCGGTGCCGAACAGGCGTCCAGGGCTACGCCCAACGGCTACACGCTGCTGGTCGGCACCTCGGCCACGCACGGCGTCAATCCAGCGCTGTTTCCCAAGCTCGGCTACGACGCGGTCAAGGATTTCACGCCAGTGGCCCACTGGGGTGCAGTGCCGAACGTGCTGGTCGTGAACGTCGCATCGCCGATCCAGTCGGTCGATGACCTGATCGCACGCGCGCGCAGCGCGCCCGGCAAGCTCACGTTCGGATCGGCAGGCCATGGCACCTCGCTGCATCTGGCGGGCGAGCTGTTCAAGCAAGCCGCGAAAGTCGACCTGACCCACGTAGCGTATCGGGGCGGCGCGCCGGCGCCGATGGACCTGCTTGCGGGCAGCATCAGCATG
>JAFKGG010000300.1 GCA_017307915.1 Burkholderiales bacterium
GAGTGAAAGATCCGCACTTTCGATGGTGAACATGAACATCTCGCCGAGCGGTGTCGTGATCGGCGCCATGCCGCCGCTGATGCCTGTCGGCAGATCGGCGCTGATATTGGACAGGCGCTCGGCCACTTGCTGGCGTGCCCAGTAGATGTCGGTGCCGTCCTGGAAGTCGACCGTGATATCGACGATGCCGTACTTGGACATCGAACGCAGGATGCGCTGGTTGGGGATGCCCAGCATCTCCACTTCGATCGGCACCGCGATGCGAGTCTCAATCTCCTCGGGTGTCATGCCCGGGGCCTTCATGATGATCTTGACCTGGGTACTGGAAACGTCGGGGAACGCATCGATGGGCAGGTTGCGGAAGGCATACCAGCCCGCACCTGCAAGTAGTACGCTGGCCAGCAGGACGAACAGGCGCTGCGCGAGCGCGAATTGAACGAGGCGGGTCAGCATGTCAATTGCCCCCGCCCTTGCCGAGCCAAGCCGCCTTGAGGCCGATCACGGAGGTGATGGCGATCTGCTGGCCGGGGCGTAGCGCGCCCTTGACGCGCAGGGCCTGGCCGGCGCTGTCCAGCACCTCCACCGGCGTGGCCAAGAAGCCCTTTTCGGTTCGCACGAAGACGTAGGCCTTGTCGCCCTGCCGCGCCACGGCAGCGACCGGCACGGGCCAGCCTTCCCCACCACCGGCAAACGCCACTTGCACCTGAACGAACTCGCCGGGCCGCAGCAACGCCGCGCCGCGCGTGACGTCCGCGCGCAGTACGACGGTCTGGCTGTCGCTGACAGTAGTGCCCAGGCTCGTCGTGACAGCACCCGCATCCCGGCCGACGACGCCCACTTGCCCGCCACGTGCCATCACCTGCGACTGCCGCTCCACCGGCAACTGAATGTCGAGCCACAGCTTGCGTGTGTCGGCGACGCGCACCAGGGGATCGGATTGCTGGACGCGCTGGCCGGGCTTGATGCTGAGGTCGGTCACGGTCCCCCCGGCGCGTGCCCGGATGACCAGCGCATCCTGCATGGCGCCGCCGTCGGCGACGCGGCGAATGGAGGCCGCGTCCAGGCCTGCCAGCCGCAAGGCGGCTTCCGCTTGGCGCTGTCGGGCGCGATCTTCCGCCGCAGCGGTCTCCGCGTCCTGCGCCCGGCGCTCCGGCACGATGCCTTCGGCGGCCAATTGCTTCTCGCGCTGTAGCGTCCTCTGCGCCAGCCGGTTGCGCGACGCCGCCTCCATCAGCTTGAGCTGCTGTTCGCCCAATTCTGGGCTCACCAAGCGCAACAGAGCCTGGCCTGGCTTGACGGATTCGTTCTGACCGACGAGCAATTGATCGACGACGCCGGCCAGGGGTGCGCTGACGACGTACTCCTGCGAGGGAGGCAGCACGACGCGGGCTGGGTACGTCATGCCCGGAATCGCCGCAGGCTTGTCCAGACGTTGCAGTTGAACGCCCAGGGCCTGCATCTGCGCCGCAGAAACGGCGAACTCGTCGGCGGCCAAGGCCGCCGACGAGAGGGAGAGGGTGAGTGCAGAAACGCAAAGCGCACGCACCCAAAGGGAAATTTGGCAAGACATAAATACTCCGCGGATGTGGCGGTCCGCCGCCGTATCCGGCAAGCAGCCCCTTGACTGGTCGACAGAAAACCAACGTCAAGCGCGGAGTGGTGGTGCTCTTCCCTGTGGACGGACTACTCCCGTGAAGTACAGCCGCCTCTCGTGTAGCGCCCATTTGCGCGCATGAGGGCGAGTGTCCATCGGCGATGCTGCTTCAGACAGGAGCAGCGCGACGAAGGTCGCTTGGGTATCCTCATCCTCCGGTGTAGCGACTGCCGTGCGGGTCTCAACGCGGAGTGCAAGGACGGAATGGCCGCCACTTTCCGAGTGACACTCAACATGCAGATCGTCTGCGATGTTCGCGTCATGCACTGCGGCGAACTGCAGACCATCGGCGGTCACCTGGTCCAGGGCCACACCGCCGCCGCTCAGACGGCCGTCGAAGGTCTGGTCCACCGTGCCGTCAACCCCGCCGCTCCCTTCAGCTACCTGTACCGCGGCGGTCAGATCGCTGGCGCCCT
>JAFKGG010000497.1:0-1702 GCA_017307915.1 Burkholderiales bacterium
CAGTCCACACGACGAATCGATGAACTGTGGTACCCAACCCACGCATACGAGTCTGATTCATCGTCGCTGCATCCGTCCGGGTCGCATCACCTCATCGATCTGCTCAACCCATCAATCATTCGCTTGACAATGGCGACCATACGAGGGCCCGTTAAGGTTGCGAACGTTCGTTAACCCGCGCTGGCCTCGTCGCGACACCTTCATAAACACACTGCAGCGCAGCATCGAAACGCCTCGTTGCGCCGTTGCCGCTACCCGACAAGCTTCCCGGAAATAGCACTCGACAAGCGCTGACGAATCGGTTAGGGTGCGCGGGCAAACGTTTCAAGTTGATCCCACCTTTGCACGTCAAGCCCGCCTGACCTACCCGGACAGCGCGTCTCGAATAGCTGGTTGTGTGCCTCTTGATAGATGTCTGCCGTCGCGAAGTGCGCTTCGCGGTGTAAATAGTTCAACGCGCCTCAATAGGAACGCAACATGAGTAATCGAGTGACCGGCGTGGTCAAGTGGTTCAACGAGTCCAAGGGTTTTGGCTTCATCGCTCCCGATGATGGCGGTGCCGATCTGTTCGCGCACTTCTCCGAAATCCAGGGCACCGGGTTCAAGACGCTGCAAGAACAGCAGCGTGTCGAATTCACGGTCAAGCAAGGTCCGAAAGGCCTGCAGGCTTCGGGGATCCGCCCGCTGTAAACGCAGCGCGCCCGGCTTTCACGCGCCGGCAGCGTTCGCCGCTTGCGGCAACGCCGCCCAGTGATTGTCGAGCCGCAGCGGCGCGGCCGACAGATCCGGCAACGGTTCGACGGCCCCCAGCGCACGCACGGCATCGCGCCCGCCAGCCCACACCAGGGCGGCGGGCGTTTTCATTGGTTCTGCCACTGCCAGCGGGCACACCTCGGCCAGCGGCTCGAAGCCCTGCCAGCGGCCCCCGGCCGACCATAGCGCCACGCCATTGCTGCGCGGGCAGCTCACGGCGAATCCATCAGCGCTTGCCACGATCTGGCCGCCGTAGCCGGCCAGCGGGCGATCGGCCTCGCAGGCTTGCAGGCGCTGGCCATCGAACACGGCCAGCACCGGCGCGGCACGGCGCCGGCTTTCGTCGTCGTGCTCAGCCTGCAAGGCAATGCCCAGGCGCGGCAGCGTGCCAGGGCCGATGTCGGTGCCGGTGGTGCCGGTGCCGGCGGCACGCTGCCAGGCCAGATGCCGCAGACTCAGGCGCTCGTCGGGCAATCGCCATTGCCCGACGAGCGCACCGCCGCGCGCATCCAGGCAGACCAGCGACGAATCCATCCGATCCAGATGCAGCTTCAGGCGCCCCGTTTCGGCCTGCGTCGGAATGCCGCCGTTGGCCACCATCAACCGCGGCACGCCGGCGCTGCCGGGCACCCACAGCAGCTCGTGCGGGTCCATGCCGTGGGTCGGCCATTCGGCCAGCTTGGCCAGTGTGCGCGCGTCGCGCACGCCGATCAGGCCGCTGCCATCCTCCAGATCCGTTTCGGTGGTGAACACGCGCCGGCCGTCGGGGCTGGCGATGACGTGGCCGTTGAAGACCCGATCCGGTTCGATCCAGTGCCAGGCCAGCTCGCGGCCGTCACGCCGCCAGCGCAGCAGCCAGTCGCCGGGACGGCGCGCCACCGCCAGCAGCGTGCCGCTGCGCTCCACGTACAGCGCGTGCGCACGCGTCGGCACCGGCACGCTGGCCCGC
>JAFKGG010000497.1:1797-15369 GCA_017307915.1 Burkholderiales bacterium
TCGGCAGGCAGCCCGCGGTCGGAACGCGTTGCGCCCGCGGGCATCGCCTTCGACAAAGAGGCGGGCGCGGCCAGCCCTGATGCGGCCCCTGCCAGGCGCGGCGCCATGGCCGGCGCGGCAGCGGCGAGCAGCGACAAGGTGCGCAATGCCTGGCGCCGGCGATGGCGTGCGTCGGCAGCCGCGCCCATGCCGGCACCCCGACCCATCGCCACCTCAGTCCCCGTCGGCATCCGAAAACCCGATATTGATCTTCATCGCCGGTGCCACCTCGGCTTCGATCAGCCGCTTGAACGCCGATAGCTCGCGCGAGGCATCCAGCAGCCGCTGGCGCGGCGAAGCCGGCGCCAGCCCACGCATGCGCTGGTCGACCGCCGGTATGCTGCGGCGCAGCTTGTCGGCCAGCTCGTGGCGCCCCCAGCCGCGCAGGAAATGCTCGATCGTGATCAGCCCGGTGCCCGGCTGCGGCGCCGCGACCCCGGCGGGCGCCACGGCCAGCGTACGCAGCGCCTCCCATTGCGCGGCCCAGGCCTGCGCCGTGGCGCCGGCAGCCATGCGCGGAAACGCCGGCGGCTTGCCCGGCGCCGCGCTGCGCAACGGCTTTTCGATGTTCAGCCAACGCAGGCGCTCGATACCGCCGACGAACTGGTTGACCAGCTCGCTCATCGCCGTGGCGGCCTGGGCGGGTGCATCGGGCTCGTCTTCCGAGGTTTCGCCGGCCGGCGCCGCCGCGGCGAAACCCTCGCGCAGCGAGACTGCCTCGCGGGCCAGCTCGGCCGCCACCTGCACCGCATAGCGGCAGGCCGGCGCATCGGGCCCCTTGCCGAGCCGTTCGGGGCGCGACCACAGCAGCCATTCCAGCGCCGGCAAGCCTTTGGCCGGCGTGCCGATGCGTTCCATGGCCTGCGCATCGGCGGGCGCGCTGCGAATCGCGCGCTCGATCAGTTCCGGCCGCGTCGGCGTGAAATCGAGCTGATGCAGCACGCGCCGCTCGACCAGCGGCCCGACCAGCACGCCGGTCAGCCGATCCCAGACCTGCGCCGCGGCCCGCCAGCGCTGCTGCAATTCGGCAGGCGGGCGCTCGCCCGGTTGCGCGCGCGGGCAATGATCGGCCAGCGCCTGCGCCAGATCGGCGGCGCGCGCGGCAAAGGCCTCGGCCTGCGGCAGGTGCCAATATCGATAGACACCTTGCGCCAGATCGGCCGACGAATAGAACGGCACCGCGCTGACGCCGCGATCGGCGCCGGCCTGCGTCGGCGCAGACCCCGCTGCCGATCCCTGCGCAAGCGCCAGCGGGCCGGTGAGCGCCACGCCGGCGAAACACGCAATGCCGATGAGCCGCCTGGCGCGCCTCATAGCGATTCCACGAACTTGACCAGCGCCTCGCGCTCGCTGCGGTTCATCTTCAATACGCGCTCCTTGCTCGCTTGCGCTTCGCCACCATGCCATAGAACCGCTTCGAGTACGCCGCGAGCGCGGCCGTCATGCAGCAGCCGCGTATGGCCATTGACGTCATGCAACAGGCCGATGCCCCACAGCGGCGGCGTGCGCCACTGTCGGCCATCGGCTGCAAAGTCGGGACGGCCGTCAGCCAGCTCGGGGCCCATGTCGTGCAGCAGCAGATCGGTGTAAGGCCAGATGCGCTGGCCCTCGAGCGCACGGCTGCTGAATTGCGGCAGCGGCGCGCGCGACGTGACATAGCTGGGCCGGTGACAGACCGCGCACTGCGCGGCATGAAACAGCGCCGCACCCTGCCGCGTCTGCGCGTCCTGCACGCCGCGCCGTGCCGGCGGCGCCAGCGTCGATTGATAGAAGATCACGTTGCCCAGCGTGCGCTCGTCGATCTCGGGCGCGCGGCCCGCGGCGCCGCGCGGCGCGGCGCGACAATCGCGCTGCGCGACGGTACAGGTCTCGTCGGGAAACAGCGCCGACGTGATGCCGATGTCCCCATGGAAGGCCGCCGCCGTCTGGTGCGCCACCGTCGCCACGTTGGCCTTCCAGCCGAAACGGCCCAGGCGCATCTGCTGCGTCGGCGCATCCCAGACGTGATTGGGGCGGCCGCGAATCGGTCCGCCCAGGTCGGTCTGCTCCTGCGCATTGCGCAGCACGTCTTCATCGGCGATCGCTTCGATCAGCCCGACGCCGATCACTTGCGGCGCGATGCGCGGACTGACCATGGTGCCCGGCCGCATCGGCCCATAAGCGAGCTTGCGAAAACCGTACTCGGGTTTGAGCAGCGAATACGGCGTGCCGTCGGCGAAGCGGCCGCGCACCGTGCGATAACGCAGCGTGACCTCGCCTTCGGGCTTCACACCACTGACTGCCGCATTGGCGAACTGATCGCCGTACACCGGCTCGGGCATCGGTCCGCCATGCGCATCGGTGCCCGGCACCGACAAGCGGATCAGCAGACCCATCGGCTGTTCATGCTTGCCTTGGCGCAGCTCGGGCGGCGCGCCGCGCCCATCCTGCACGTGACAGCCGCCGCAGGAACGCGCGATGAAATGCGGCCCCAGGCCATCGCGCGCCTGCGTCGAACTCGGTGCCTGCACCCAGTTGCGGCGAAAGAACGAATTGCCGATGACGAAGCGCGTGCGCTCTTCGTCGCTCAGATTGGCGGCCGGAAACGAAAACGCATTGCGGCCGGTGGCGAACACCGTGGTGTCGCCGCCGACGCGCTCGCCGTCGGGATCGGCATCATTGCTCTGGCCGCCATGCGCAGCGCGCAACGCACTGCCCGCAGCCAGACTGATCAGCAGCACGGCCGCGCACGGCCATGCTGCATGCCGCCAGCGGCGCGCGCCGGCCAGGCGACGCAAGAAGCCGCCCATCACTGCTTGGGATCGACCAGCGTCAGCCGGGTGATGCCGACGGCCGCGGCCGCGGCGACCAGATCCTTGCTCTGCTGCACCAGGCTGTCGATCGTCTTCTGCACGCGCTGGCGACCCGGCGCGTCACGACCGCCGATCACTTCGCGATCGAACGGCGCCTGGATGCCCTCGGCGGCCCGCACCGAAGCGGCGATCTGCTGCGTCGTGCGCTCAGCCAGCGCGGCATCCTTGGCGGCCACCAGTTCGCGCAGCGACGGCCCTTGCAGCAGCGAACCGTCACGCCGCTTGTAGCGCCCCAGCCAGACGTTCTCGATGCCCAGCGCATTGGTCACCGCATCGCGATGCGTATTGTCGGAAAAGCACGAGTGCTCGTCTTCCTGATCCTGGCTGGCCAGCGCCACTTCGAGCCGCTCGCCGGCCAGTTCGCCGCGCGACAGCGAACCCAGCCCGACGAAGATCTTGCGCAGCGATTCGTTGCCGCCGCGCTCGAAACGAGCACGATAGTTGTTCGATTGGGACGGCGCCCAGGCGCGCACCAGGAAACGCAGATCGTCGATCAGCAGTTCGGTGACCACGCTCAGATAGCGGCGACGGCGATCGGCGTTCGGCGCCTTGCCGTCGACGAAATCCTCGAACGAACGCTGGCCCGGGCCGGCATCGTTGAAATCCTGGCCCCACAGCAGGAACTCGATCGCGTGCCAACCCGTCGAGATGTTCTCCTCGCCGCCGCGCTCGTTGTAGCTGGCCAGCGTCTTCTTGGTCAGCGCGATCTTGCGATCATTGATCAGACCGGCCTGCGGCTGATCCTTGACGCCGTCGATGAACGATTCGTCGAGCGGCCAGGCGTTCAGACGAGACTCGGGGCCCTTGTCGTCATCGATCGGGCCGCCGTAGAAGCGGAATGCCTCGCTTTGGCCGTAGAACTCGCGTGCCTCGAGCCAGGCCTTGCGCGCGGCGGCCAGGCCATCGGCCGACGGCGCCGCGACGAAAGCGGCAATCGTCTGTTGCAGCGCCAGCGCACCGTTCAGCGCATCTTCGTAGTTGGCATGCACCAGAACGCCGTAATGCCTGGCAACGCCAGCAGCGCTGACGACGGACGAAGTAGCGGCGGCCGGAGCCGCGCCGGACTGCGACCAGGCGGGGGCGGCGGCAAGCACGGCCAGCAGCATCAACAGACGTGTCACGAATCGGATTCCTTGCGAAGAGGATTGCGGCGCCATTCTAGATGAGAACCATTCCGAAAACCCCTGATCCTGATCAGGCCGCACGGAGACGATCACGCGCCGATCAACAGCTCGCGCAGCCGCCGCCGATAAGCAGCCCCGAAACGGTCGCGCATGCTCGCCTGCGCCGCGGCGCCGATTCGCCGGCCCTCGCCGCGATCGCGCGCCAGGCGCTCGATGATCGCGATGGCCTGCTCATTGCCTTCGAACAACAGGCCGTTCCCCCCGTCATCGATCAAGTCGCTGTCGGCGCCGCCGCGCGCCACCAGCACCGGCAGCCGCTGCGCCATCGCGCGCGGGATGGCCGTGCCCAGGCCACGTCGCCGATGCGGCGCATCACGCACCAGCAGGCAATCGAGCCCGGCCAGGAACGCAGCGGGCTCGATCGCGCCGGGCGGCAGCAACTCCAGCCCCGACGGCATTTGCGTCGGCGGGAAATGGCAGGCCAGCGAGGCGCCACCCAGGATGCGCACGCGCAAGCCGTGTGCGCTCAGATGGCGCCACAGCGCGGCATCGTCGGGATGAAACGGCTGCAGCTCAGGGCCTGCCACATAGCCGATGGTGAATGGCCGCTCCGCTAATGCCATGGCAGAACCGGGCACAGGCTCGGACGCGGCAGCCGTCGCATGGACGCCGACCTCATCGACGATGTCTTCTGCCGATAGGCGCAGCACGATCGCCGGGCCGGCGAGGGATGCCGCGCCGTCCGCCGGCGGATCACCGCCGCCCGGCTCGGCCGCCTGCGCGCCGTCGCCGACGTCCACCGCATCGAAAGCCGCCCCATCAAGCTGCCCGCTGCGTTCGCTCAACATCACGCCGACCGGCACGCCGGTCTGATGATGAGCATTCACCATCAGCTCCAGCAGATCGCCGGCGCCGGCATCCAAGGGCAGCATCAGCAGCCGCGCCACGCTGCTGTCGCGCAGCCACGCCGGCGGGCACTCGGGAATGCCGCAAAACACGAAACTACCGTGCCGCGGCACTTGTCCGCGGTCGACGTCGATCTGCCTCCACCCGGCCGATTCGCGATCGGCCGTCCCCCAGACGCCGGCCTGCCCTTCACAGATCCAGCGCCGTACCTCGGCATGGCCACGCAATACGCGTTCGATCAGAGCGGCCCACGGCAAGGCCATGCGCCATTCGCGATCAGCGGCCGGTAGCAGCAGATGCACCAGCGCCGGCGGCCGCGGCACCGACGGACTTTCGCTTTCCCGCTGCTGCGGGCCGGCACTGCCCACGGCTGAACGCGCGAGTTCATCGCGGCGCGCAGCATCGCGCACCCCGGCAGCCAGATCCAGCAGGAACGGCAGACGCCGGATCTGCGCGAACACGCGCGCATTCTCGGCCCGCGTCCAGCGCAGGCGCTCGATCCGCCCGACCAGGCGGCGAACCTGATGCCGCGCACGCTGCGCAGGCGGCAGTTCGTTGAGGTAGCGCGCGGCCTGCGCCAGTTCGCCATAGTCGAAGGCCAGTCGCGCCAAGGCCTGCAATGCGTCGGGGTTGCGCGGCACCGCTTGCAGGATCGCCTCATAAGCGCGCCGCGCCGTGCTCAGCTCGCCGCTGCGGTAAGTCTGCAGGGCCTGTTGCAAGCGTTGCGGCAGATCGGCCGGCGGCGCGATCGAGGCCTGCGCACCGAAAGCCGCGAACGATGCACCGCGTGGCAAGGCCTTCGGCGCCGGCGGTGCCGCAGCCGGCGCCGGCATGGCCGCACGCAAACGCGCGATCGCCACTTCGGCATCAGCCTGCAAGGTCGGCTTGAAGTTCACCGCATGGTTCAAGGCACCGATGGCACCGGCCGGATTGCCCAGCGCCTCTTCAACCTGCGCCATCATCTGCCAGTATTCGGCCGCTTGCGGATTGCGCGTCACGGCACGCATCAACATGCGCCGCGCCGAGAACAGCGTGCCCTGGCGGGCGAACACCTGCGCCAGCAGGAACAGCGCGTTCGGCTCGTCACGATGCTCGGTCAACAGCCGAGCATAGTGCCGACGAGCCTCTTGCAGGCGTCCGGCTTCTTGCAGCACCGCGCCAGCCTGCAATTGCTGCATGTAGACGCCCCAGTCGGCGTCACGGTGCCCTTGCCAGCGTGCCTTGAATCGATCGAGAAAAGGCTTGTTGCGAACGACGTCGGCATTCTGGCCGATCGCGGTTCCCGAATCGCCGGCCTCCTGGAAGTAGAGCTGCGTGCGCTGATCGACCATCGCCACCCGCGCCTGCGGCAGCAATTGCATCCAGAAATCCCAGTCCTCCAGGACCTGCAATTCTTCCGAGAAGCGGCAGCCGCGCTCCCAATGCCGGCGATGGAACAGCGCCGACATTATGGTGAACGGCCCGTCGAAGTAGGTCACGAGCCGGTTGACCGGATCGTTGCGTTCACCCACCACGCGATGGAAGCGATCGATCAGCCAGGTGCCGGCATGAACCAGATCGGGCGCATCGGCCTGCTGCATGCGCGCCACCAGGCACGCCACATGCTCGGCAGCAAGAAAGTCGTCGTCATCGAGAAAACCGAGGAGCTCGCCACGTGCCTGCGCCAGCCCGAAATTGGCCGCCGCCGAGCGCTGCAAGCGCTGGCTCGCACTCACCAGCCGCACGTCGAGCGGCCGGGGCAAGACAGGCAGCGGCGGATGCTGGCCGCCGGTGGCATCGACCACCACGGCTTCTAGTCGGCGATAGGTCTGCCCGGCAAGCGAGGCGAGCGCCTCGACCAGCGACGGCCGGCCCATGCTGCGGATGATGATGCTGACCAGCGGCCCGTCGCTGCCGGCCGGGTTCGGCGCTGCTGCAAGGTCGGAGGGCTGTGGCGTCGGCGGCGGAATTGCCGTGAAAGGCACGGACGTCATGGGCAAGAATGAGACCGGCGCCCCGCAAGGCGCAATGCGACAAACTGCCGATCCTAGCATCTACGCTATGTCGCACGGTGCCGCTCGGGCAATGGCCAGTCGTGCCGCAGACACCCCGGGCAGCGACAGCGCAGGGCTGCTCGCGGTGCCGTCATCGATTCGCAGGAGACATCCATGCCGATCTCCGCTCACTCAGCGTCATGCCACGACGATGACTATGCTCTGTCTCATGACGGCGGCGACGCCGAAGCAATCGAACTCGATTCGCCTGAACAGATACCCGAGCTGCTGGCGCACGCGCAACAGCGCATCCTCGCTGCGCGATGGCATGGCCGCCGCGTCTGGATCAAGGGCGCTGCCTCGCCGCATGCGAACGCCGGCTACCACTTGCTGAGTCTGTTCGCCAGGCTGCTGAGCACGCCAGCGCTGTCGCCGGTGCCGGCGCCGGGCGGCGAGTCGGGCATCGCGCTCGAACACTCGCGTCTGCTTGCACTGCAGCGCGCCGGCATTCGCGTACCGCGGGTGCTGGCGCGCGGCAGCGACTGGCTATGCCTGTCGGATCTCGGCCAGACCGCGCTGCTGACGGCGATCCAGCGGGCGCCCGACGCCTCTACCCGATTGAACTGGTGGCAGCAGGGCCTGCGCAAGATCGTTGGCGCGCATGCGCGTGGCGTCTGCCTGAGCCAGTGCTTCGCGCGCAACATGATCATCGGAGAAACGACGGGCGACATCGGCTTCGTCGATTTCGAAGACGATCCCACCTCGGTGATGAGCCTGACGCACGCGCAGGTCAGGGATTGGGCGCTGTATCTGTTCTCGACCGTGTTCTGGCTGCCAGACAATACACCAGGGGAGCTGCGGCAGCGCTTCGCCGCTGCGCTGGCCGACGAAGCACCGGGCGTTCAGCACGAAACCATCGAGTTGCTGCGCCGCATGCGCTGGCTGGCACGCCTGCCGCGGCACCCCCGCTGGGGCCGCGATGTTCGCTTGGCGCAGGCAGCGGGGGATTTTGCGCGAATGATGGCGGGCCGAGGCTAACGCCCGCCAGCCGAATCACGCAGCCCGGCACACACCCAATCGATCAATTCCCGCGCAATGCTCACCCCCGGCGGCGGCAAGGGCGGCAAGGCATCGATCGGAAACCACTGCGCGTCAGCCAGCTCGGCCGGATCGGGGCGCATCTCGCCGCCCGCGTATTCGGCGTGGAACGCGATCATCAACGAATTCGGAAACGGCCAGCTCTGGCTGCCGAAGTAGCGCAGGTTCTTGACCTCGACGTTGACTTCCTCGCGCACCTCGCGCACCACTGCGTCTTCGATCGATTCACCGGCTTCGAGAAAGCCGGCCAGCGCGCTGTAGAAAAAACGCCCTGGTGGAAAATTCACGCCGCGCCCAAGCAGCAGTTCACGCCCGCGCGTGATCAGCACCATCATCGCCGGCGAGATGCGCGGATACGCAGTCAGGCCACAGGCCGGACAGCGCTTGGCGCGTTCGTAGCCGACCTGTTCGGTCGGCGTACCGCATGCACCGCAGAAGCGATGCGTGCGATCCCATTCGAGCACTTGCAGAGCACGCATCGCGATCGCCATGGTGGCGTCATCGAGCACACCGAACCAGCTCCGCAAGCCACCGGCGCGCCAGCCCTGCGGCAGCGCATCGGGCTCCGGCCCGTCCAGCGTCACCGCCACGTGCGGCACGCCGCGATGCCGCCCCACCGGCTGCACTCGCAACACCTGGAAGCCGGCTTCGCGATAGATCCGCCATGGCAGCGGTCCGGCGCCTTCGGCGCGCTGCACCAGCCGGTCGCGCACGAACACGTGCGTCAGCACCTGGTCGTGCAGATCGATGTCGATCGCGGGCTCGAACAGATCCGGCGTATGCAGCATGATGATCAGCGCAGCGAAAAGCCCAGCGCGGCCAACGCTTCCTTCAGCCGATCACGGCCTGACAAGCGCTCAGGCCCGCCGACCCGCTTGGACGACTGTGCGCTCCAGCCCACCGGCGCCATGCCTTCCGAACGCTGGAAGGCCTCCAGCGTGCGGTCGTATTGCTCGACGATGCCGGCTTCGGCGGCATTCGAATAGGTTTCCCGATGCAGCACCGCGCCCTGCGGCAGCCGCGGCTTGACCGTCGCCGGCTTGGCCGGATCGGGCCGCCCGACGCACAGGCCGAACACCGGAAACACGTGCGGCGGCAGTTGCAGCTCGGCCGCCACCTGCTCGGGCAGGTTGCGGATGCCGCCGATGAACACGGTGCCCAGGCCGAGCGACTCGGCCGCCACCACCGCGTTCTGCGCAGCCAACGCGGCATCGACCACGGCCAGCAGAAACATTTCGAGATAGGCGTTGGCACCGGCCTTGGTATCGGCGCGCTCGGCCACCCGATCGAGCCGCGACAGGTCAGCCAGCCAGACCAGGAACAGCGGGCATTGGCGGATGTGCGCCTGGTTGCCGGCGAATTCCGACAGCCGCGCCTTGCGCGCCGGATCGGTCACTGCCACCACGCTCCAGGCCTGTAGGTTCGACGAACTGGCCGCCGATTGCGCGGCCGCCACCAGCGTCGGCAGCACGGATTCGTCCAAGGGGGCCTGCAGATAGGCGCGCACCGAACGGTGGCCGAGCAGTTGCTGCAAAGCCCCGTGGTCGGCGCCATTGAGCACGGCGGCAACCTGGGCGGCGACTTCCTCGCCGTAGCGAGCGGAAAGCTGGGTATGCACGGGATTCACGGTCTGTAAAAAAGGAGAGCGTGATAGTACATCGCAGCTCATCCTCACACGCTTGAAAACCGCTTGTCCAGAATCTCCCCGAGATCGCGCGCCTCCTGCTCCAGCAGCCGGGCCAGTTCCAGCTCGCGCTCGGGCGTCATGCGCGCAGCGATCGCCGTCACGCTCAGCGCGGCCACCGGCCGGCCGGCGCCGGTCATCACGGCCATGCTGACGGTGCGCGCGCCGGGCACCGCTACCACATCCATCGCGACGAAGCCGCGCCGCTGCGCCTCGTCCATCAGCTCGCGCACGCGTTCGACCGACATGCCGGGGTAGCCGGCGATGCGCTGCGCGCTCTGGCGCAGCGATAGTTCGGCGACTGCGGCCGGCAGCCGGGCGAGGATGGCCAGACTGCCACCGCCGATGCCCAGCGGACGGCGCGTGCCCACGTCGACGACAAAGGTCTTGATCGGATACGAGCCGATGGCGCGATCGGCGCACACTGCGTCGTCGCCGCTGCGCACCATCAGGAACACGGTGTCACCGGTGCGCTCGGCCAGCCGCGTCATGGTCGGTTTGGCGAGCTGCGGAATGTCGATGCGATCCGACGCCGCAAAACCGATCTCGAAGGCCAGGCGGCCGAAGTGGTACTTGCGCGTAGCCGGGTCATAGGTCAGCAGCTCTTCGGCGGCCAGGCACTGCAGCATGCGATGCGCGGTGGCGCGATCGATGCCCGTACCGGCCGCAAGCTGCGCGGTCGACGACCCGTGGCGCTGATGCGCCACCAGTTCGCGCAGCAGCGCCATGGCGCGCTGCAGGCTCTGCGTACCGCCCGGCGCGACCGGATGAGCGGCCGCGGCAGATTGGCTTCGGCTGACTGGCTCAGGTTTATTCATAATATGAACTCATATTGAGATCAATGGATTGCCCCATGGCACCCTGCTACCTAGAATCGCCCCGTTCACTCGGCAATCAGGCTATATACAGCCCTTCCGACTGTTCATATTGTAAACAACATGGGCGACTGTGGCACTAGCCACCCGGCAAGACCGGCGCCGCTTGAGGGGATCGACATGAAGCTTCGCTCGCGTTTCAAAGCCGGCCTGGCATCGGCCGTCATGGGGCTGGCACTGGTCAGCGCCGGTTCACCCGCCCGCGCCGACACCTGGCCATCCAAGCCGGTGCGCATCGTCGTGCCGTTCGCCGTGGCCGGCACCACCGATCTGGTCACGCGCGTGCTGGCTGCCGAGCTGGCAACGCTGTGGAACGTGCCCGTGGTGGTGGAAAACCGCGCCGGCGCCGGCGGCAACATCGGCGCCGAAGTCGTCGCGCGCGCCGCGCCCGATGGCTACACGCTGCTGATGGGCACGGTGGCCACCCACGGCATCAACGTCAGCCTGTACAACAAGATGGCATTCGATCCGGTCAAGGATTTCGAACCGGTGAGCCTGGTTGCTTCCACGCCCAGCGTACTGGCGGTGAACCCGGCGCTGCCGGTCAATTCGGTGCAGCAGTTCGTTGCTTATCTGAAGGCGCGTCCCGGCCAACTGTATTTCGGCTCGCCGGGCAACGGCAGCTCGCACCATCTGGCCGGTGAACTGTTCAATTCAATGGCCGGCACGAAGATGGTCCACGTGCCGTATCGCGGCACGGCAGCGGCAATCACCGACACCATCTCGGGGCAGATCCACGTCATCATCGACACACTGCCCTCGTCGATGTCCTTCGTCAAAACCGGCAAGCTCAAGGTGCTGGCGGTGACCAGCACGCAGCGCGATCCGGCGCTGCCCGATCTGCCCACGGTGGCCGAGGCCGGCGTGCCCGGCTACGAGGTCGGCTCGTGGTATGGCCTGCTGCTGCCCGCGGGCACGCCGCCGGCCATCGTCAAGAAGGTATCGGAAGACGTCGCCAAGATCGTGCATTCGCCGGCCATTCACGCCAAGCTGCAAGCCCAGGGCGCCACGCCGGTGGGCAGCACGCCGGCGCAGTTCACCGCGCACATCCGCAAGGAGATCGACAAGTGGTCGGTGGTGGTGAAGTCTTCCGGCGCGAAGGTGGATTGATGCGAGCCGATCGGCTGGCGCAGGGTGGGCGATGAAGATCCTGGCTACGCAAGAGCACGCCATCTACATGATCGGCGGCGGCGGCATGGGCGTATCGCATCCCACCGATGCGCACATCTACGTCATCGACGGCGGCGGCGAAGCTGCGCTGATCGATGCCGGCAGCGGCATCCAGCCCGAATGGATGCTCGCCAACCTGCAGGCCGACGGCGTGCCGGTGCAGCACATCGGCAAGATCCTGCTCACGCATACGCACTGGGACCACGGCCGCGGCTGCGCGTGGTGGCAGCAAGCGACCGGCGGCGCGCAGATCATGGTGCATCCGCAGGGCAAGGCAACGATCGAGCAGGCGCTCTGGCAAGACTCGCACATCGCACAGCACGGCATCGCGTCGCAAGGCGCGCGCGTGGCGCACACGCTGGCCGACAGCGATGAAGTCACGGTCGGCGACTTGCGGCTGCAGGTGATTCATACACCGGGCCACAGCAAGGATTCGATCTGCTTCCTGGTGCAGTTCGGCAAGCACCGCGTGCTGTTCGCCGGCGACACGGTGTTCGCCGAAGGCGGCCACGGTACGGTATCGGCCGACACCGATCTGCGCGCCTACCGCGATTCGGTGCGCCGGCTGGCCGCGCTGAATATCGACGTGCTGCTGCCCAGCCACAAGCAGTTCGTGCTGTCGCGCGCGCACGCGCACGTGGCATTGCTCGAACGCAAGCTGTCGGGCCGCTGGACCGACGTGGTAACCGCGCGCGTGCCGTTCTTTCCCACCTGGTGGCTGGAGCACGACGCCAGCCTGTATGACGACGCACGCCGATGACGACGATGACGAAACAACCCGACATGCAACACGATCAACCCTCGGTCGGCCTGATCGGCCTGGGCAACGCCGGGCTGGCGCTGGCCCGCCCGCTGGCGCGCCGCTTCACCGTAGTGGGTTACGACAAGAGCGAAGAACGCTGCCGGCTCGCCGCACAGGCCGGGCTGATCGCAGCGACGTCGGCCGCCGAGGTCTCGCGCCGCTGCGAAGTAATGCTGCTGTCGCTGCCGACGCCGGCCGCTTCGCTGGCCGCCGCCGCCGAGCTGGCGCAGGGCCGCTTGGCCGGCCGCCTGATCATCGAGACCAGCACGGTCGGCCCGCATGACGTCGAGCAGTTGCAGGCTGCCGCGGCTGCGCACGGCGCCACGGTGGTCGATTCAGCCATCGTCGGCGGTGTGCACAAGCTGGCCGACGGGCGCACCACCTTTCTGGTCGGCGCATCGGCCACCGACTATGCGCGCGCCAAACCGATACTCGAATGCGCCGCCGAAGAGATCTTCCATCTCGGCGACACCGGCGCCGGCATGCGCGCCAAGCTGGTCAACAACGCGATCGCGCACACCACCATGGTGATGTTGCTGGAAGGCGCGGCGCTGGCCGCCAAGGCGGGCGTGCCGATGCAGGTGTACTACACGCTGATGCGCCGCGAATCGGGGCTGCTGCGGCCGCTGACGCACCGCTTCGGCGAGCGCATCCTGCAACAGGATTTCGACGGCGGCATGCCGACCGCCAACGCGCGCAAGGATTCGGCGCTGGCGCTGGCGCTGGCGCGCGAACTGGGCGTACCGCTGTTCACGATGCAGGCTTCGCACACGGTCTACGAGATGGCGGCCAGCCGCGGGCTGGATCGCCTCGATTACGCCTCCATCTCCAAGCTGTGGGAAGACTGGCTGGGCATCGCCTTCGGAAGCGCCGACCATGCAGCCTGAAGCAGCCAAAGGCTGGTACTACGATTATCTCGATCAGATCGCCAATCTCGAACTGAAGAACAATCCGGCCCAGCAAGGCGGCACAGCATTGCGCTACCGCGTGGCGCGTGAGCAGCAAGGCACTGCGCCGATCTGCGGGCAGATCGCCTAGGCCGTGCTGCC
>JAFKGG010000498.1 GCA_017307915.1 Burkholderiales bacterium
CCATTCGCTCGCCCGCGCCAGCGAGCGCTTCGAGCGCGCCGCCCGCGCCATCGAGCTGGTCAGTCCGCAGGCCGTGCTCGAGCGCGGCTATGCGATCGTGCGCGACGCCGACGGCCGCATCGTGCGCGACAGCGCCCAGGCGCCGGCCGGCAGCGGGCTGGCGGTCACGCTGGCGCGCGGCGAGCTGCGGGTGCAGGTTCAGGAGCAGGCGCCGGGGTCGATGCCCGCCGCGCCGTCGAGCTGAAGGCCGCAAAGCGCCAAAGACCCGGGCGGCACGAAGGCGGGCTTATCCGCGCAAGCCTTTTTCGGCCTAGAATCCTCGTCCCCGGCGCGCGTTCGGGCGCGCCTTGTCCGATACCGTCTCGAGAAGGAAAAAACACCATGGAACACACCCTTCCGCCGCTGCCGTACGCGATGGATGCGCTGGCCCAGCACATCTCGAAAGAAACCTTCGAGTACCACTACGGCAAGCACCATCAGGCCTACGTCACCAACCTGAACAACCTGATCAAGGGCACCGAATTCGAGAACATGAGCCTCGAAGACATCGTCAAGAAGTCCTCGGGCGGCGTGTTCAACAATGCGGCGCAGGTGTGGAACCACACCTTCTTCTGGTCGAGCATGAAGCCGAACGGCGGCGGCGAGCCCACCGGCGCGCTGGCCGACGCGATCAACAAGAAATGGGGCTCGTGTGCCGCCTTCAAGGAAGCGTTCTCCAAGAGCGCCGTGGGCAACTTCGGTTCGGGCTGGACCTGGCTGGTCAAGAAGGCCGACGGCTCGGTCGACATCGTCAACACCAGCAACGCCGCCACGCCGCTGACCACCGCCGACAAGGCGCTGCTCACCGTCGACGTGTGGGAACACGCCTACTACGTCGACTATCGCAACGCGCGCCCGAAGTTCGTTGAAACTTTCCTCAACAACCTGGCCAACTGGGACTTCGCGGCGAAGAACTTCGCCTGAGGCCTCGGCGTCTCGCCCGGCAGCCCTGCCCGTCGCAGGGCTGGCCGCGGCGACCCTGCCTGCTGCGTGCGCCGCCGCCCTTGCGGCAGCGCAGCGACGGCGGCTCACTCCCGCCTCACGCTTCGCTCGCTGACACCACCGTCCAGCTGAGCTAGACTCCCCCCGCGTGTCGCCGTGACACGTTCGTGCACCTGGGGAGCACTACATGAACCTGATCTGGACAGCCATCATCGGCCTGGTGGTGGGCGCTGTTGCGAAATTCATCATGCCCGGCACGCAAGGCGGCGGCATCATCGTCACCGCGCTGCTCGGCATCGTCGGCTCGTTCGTCGCCACCTTCATCGGGCAGGCGGTCGGCTTCTACCCGCAGGGCTCGGAAGCCGGCTTCATCGCTTCGGTGATCGGCGCCATCCTCGTGCTGTGGATCTACGGCAAGGTGGTCGCCAAGAAATCATCGGCCTGAGCCGCGCCGCCGGCGCGTTTCAGCGCGCCGCGCGCGCCTTGAAGAACTCGCCGTTGACGAACTGCGTTCCGGGCCCCAGCCCGCGCTTGCCGAACCAGCCCTGTTCCATCTCCAGCGCATAGCGCACCGGCTGGGCCGGGCAATGGCTGTCTTCGGTGCGCGGCGCCATGTGCTCGATGTTGACGATGCGGCCGGCATCGTCGATGAAGGCGATCGACAGCGGCAGCGGCGTATTGCGCATCCAGAAGCAGTGCCGCCCGGTTTCGGGAAACACGAACAGCATGCCCTCGTTGGGCCCCAGCCGTTCGCGGAACATCAGCCCCATCGCGCGCGTACCCATCTCGCGCGCCACCTCGGCGCGGATCAGATGGATGCCGGCCTGCAAGGTCACCGTCGGCAGCTTCGGCTGCGGGCCGGTCTGCCCCACCGCCGGCAGCGCCAGCGTCCATAGCGCCGCGCCCAGGCCAACCGCCGCCAGCAGCCGCGCGCCCCATGCGGGCCCGCTGCCCGCCGTGTTAGAAATCGGAGTGCTCATGCCCGAAATGGTGCCTGCGATCGGCGCAAACGCAAAGCCTGGGCAGGCACGTAGGCGATCCGGCCGGTTCCCTCGGGCGCCGCGCTGACCGAAGCCGTTGGCGCCGCCCGAGATGCAGAACGCCGGCCCGATGCGGCATAATTTCGGATTCCGAGCCGTCCCACAGGAACCTCCGCCATGTACCAGCACATCAAGATCCCGGCCACCGGCGAAAAGATCAAGGTCAACAGCGACTTTTCGCTCCAGGTGCCCGACAACCCGATCATCCCCTACATCGAGGGCGACGGCACCGGCTTCGACATCACCCCGGTGATGCTGAAGGTCGTCGACGCGGCCGTGGCCAAGGCCTACGGCGGCAAACGCAAGATCAGCTGGATGGAGATCTACGCCGGCGAAAAATCCACCAAGGTCTACGGCCCCGACGTCTGGCTGCCCGACGAAACGCTGCAGGTGCTCAAGGAGTACGTCGTTTCGATCAAGGGCCCGCTGACCACGCCGGTAGGCGGCGGCATCCGCTCGCTGAACGTCGCGCTGCGCCAGGAACTCGACCTGTACGTCTGCCTGCGCCCGGTGCGCTGGTTCAAGGGCGTGCCCTCGCCGGTCAAGGAACCGCACAAGACCGACATGGCCATCTTCCGTGAAAACTCGGAAGACATCTATGCCGGCATCGAATACGAAGCCGAAAGCCCGAACGCCAAGAAGCTGATCAACTTCCTGATCAACGAACTCGGCGTCAAGAAGATCCGCTTCCCGAACACCTCGGGCATCGGCATCAAGCCGGTGTCGCGCGAAGGCACCGAGCGCCTGGTGCGCAAGGCGATCCAGTACGCGATCGACAACGACAAGCCCTCGGTCACCCTGGTGCACAAGGGCAACATCATGAAGTTCACCGAAGGTGGCTTCCGTGACTGGGGCTATGCGCTGGCACAGAAGGAGTTCGGCGCGCAACTGATCGACGGCGGCCCGTGGTGCTCGTTCAAGAGCCCGAAAACGGGCAAAGAGATCATCGTCAAGGACGTGATCGCCGACGCCTTCCTGCAACAGATCCTGCTGCGCCCGAACGAATACAGCGTGATCGCCACGCTGAACCTGAACGGCGACTACGTGTCTGACGCGCTGGCCGCGCAGGTCGGCGGCATCGGCATCGCGCCGGGCGCCAACCTGTCGGATTCGGTGGCCATGTTCGAAGCCACCCACGGCACCGCGCCGAAATACGCCGGCAAGGATTATGTGAACCCGGGCTCGGAAATCCTCTCGGCCGAGATGATGCTGCGCCACATGGGCTGGACCGAAGCGGCCGACCTGATCATCTCGTCGATGGAAAAATCCATTCTGTCGAAGAAGGTCACGTATGACTTCGCGCGGCTGATGGAAGGCGCCACGCAGGTGTCGTGCTCGGGCTTCGGCCAAGTGATGATCGACAATATGTAATCCCGTTGCGCCCGGGTATTCCGGGTGGTTCGGAGGCCCCGTTTCACTTTTGTGGACGGGGCTTTTTTATTACTCGTCAAGCAATACTGCGGAAAGTAGTCCGGATCTTCAGGAAGAAGTATTCCTGGTCGCGATAGCCGGCAGCGCATCGCTTGCGGCGAACTGGACAAGGGAAAAATCGTGGCAGTCACTTTTTTCTCATACTGGGGCAAAGCCCGTCCGGCAGGCGAAAAGGGCGAGTCCTATCACCTGCTGCCCTTTCACTGTCTGGACGTTGCTGCGTGCGGAAGGGCGCTGCTGCATCTACCGCAGTTCTCCCTCGCGCCATTGGCCGATGAACTGGGGTGGCCTCGCGAACGTGTCGAGGCCGTGTTCGTATTCTTTCTCGCCCTGCATGACCTGGGCAAATTCTCGCGTAGCTTCCAGGGGCTGGCGCCGAACCTGTCCGACACGCTCGTACCTGCCGATGGCCGTTCCTACGAGTTGCGTCATGACACGCTGGGCTGGCTGTGCTGGGCGCAGATCCTGGCGCCAGCCATCACTGACGCCGCGTTGCCCGATGCCGAATCCGGCTTTTGGGCGGTTTGGGTCAAGAGCGTCGTTGGGCACCATGGTCGGCCGCCGCAGGAAACGGCTAGCGGTGGGACGCTGCCATTAGACGCTCATCGATTCTTTATGCTTGATGACGCTGCGGCTGCGCAGGCGTTCTTCGATCAACTGCAATCCTTGCTGATGCTGCCGGATGTTCCCCGGCCATCACGTCAACAGACGTCTATTCTGAAGTGTCATGCTTGGCGTCTTGCCGGGCTATCCGTATTGGCCGATTGGCTGGGGTCGAACCAGACATTCTTTCCATACCGCACAACCGGAACGGCACTCGACGAGTACTGGCAATCCTGTGCGCTGCCGCAGGCAGACAAGGCGGTTGAGGCCGCCGGGCTCAGGGCGCAGTCGCCGCGCCAATGGCAACGGCCAGTCGAGCTGTTCGACTATCTGGGTGAACCGACGCCTTTGCAGCGCCGTGCGGCCGAAGTCGAGCTGTTGCCGGGACCGCAGTTGTTCCTGCTGGAGGACGTGACCGGCGCGGGCAAGACCGAGGCAGCGCTGATTCTGGCGCAGCGGTTGATGCAGGCCGGCCTTGCGAACGGTCTGTATTTCGCGTTGCCGAGCATGGCCACGGCGAACCAGATGTATCAGCGCGTGGGACGAGTCTACCGCCAGCTCTACGCGGTCGATGCCAGTCCTTCGCTGGTGCTGGCACATGGCGCGCGACAGTTGGTAGAGGGTTTTCGCGACAGCATCCTGTATCCCGGCGAGCAGCCAGCAGATCGTCACTACCTCCCTGACGAAGCGTCGGCCACGGCGCAATGTAGCGCCTGGCTGGCGGACAACCGCAAGAAGGCGCTGCTGGCTGAAGTCGGGGTAGGAACATTGGACCAGGCATTGCTGGCCGTGCTACCCGTCCGGCATCAGTCGCTGCGCCTGTTGGGTTTGTCCGGCAAGGTGTTGCTGGTGGACGAGGTCCACGCCTACGACCCCTACATGATGGCCTTGCTCAAAACGCTGCTGACTGCGCATGCGCGTCAGGGCGGCAGCGTTGTCATGCTGTCGGCGACTTTGCCCTTGACGCTTCGCGATCAACTGCTGTCAGCCTGGCGTCACGGCCTCGGCCATGCTGACGAGCAAACGCTCGACGATTGCCGCTACCCTCTGGCGATTCAGGCCGGCAAAGGGTTGCGCGCCCATGCCTGCGCAACGCGGCCGCAGGTTCGACGGCGAGTCTCGGTGCGGCAGATCCATAGCGAAGACGAAGCCTTGGCCGTGGTGCTGGCGCAGGCACGGGCAGGGCGCTGCGTCTGCTGGATTCGCAATACGGTCAATGACGCTCGGCGGGCGTGGAAGTCGTTGCGGGAGGGCCTGCCAGAAGGGGATGTCGAGCTGTTCCATAGCCGCTTCGCGATGGGCGATCGGCTGGACATCGAAGGTCGAGTACTGGCCCGTTTCGGCAAGCATTCGACCGCGCTCCAGCGGCGCGGCAAGGTGCTGGTGGGCACCCAGGTTCTGGAGCAAAGCCTCGACTTCTGTGTCGACGTGATGGTCAGTGATCTGGCGCCCATCGATCTGCTGATCCAGCGCGCTGGCCGTTTGCAGCGGCATGCGCGAACCGCCTCGGGTGATCCGGCGGTGGACGGCATCGAGCAGCGCGAGCCTCCTGTGCTGTATGTGCTTGGTCCCGAGCCAGTCGATGATCCTCCGGTCACTTGGTATTCGGCCTTGTTTCCCGAAGGTTGTTTCGTCTATGCGAATGCCGGAGGTTTATGGCTGGGCGCACGCGCGCTGCAGCGTGCCGGGTGTATCGTCACCCCCGGCGATCCGGGTGAGTCCGGTAGCGTGCGCGAGTTGGTCGAAGCCGTCTACGGTAATGCCACGGAGTCCATTCCAGACGCACTGCAAAAGGCGGCCAACGATCAGTTGGGCAAGGATTATGCGATGCAGAGCCAAGGGCAGTTCAATCGGATCCGCCTGGACATGGGCTACTGCTGGGACAGCAGCATGCTCTGGTTCGAGGACAGCCGAGTCCCCACCCGGCTCGGCGATGAGAGCCTGACCATCTATCTGGCCCGGGAAATCGAGGGCAGGCTCCTTCCCCTTTCGGTGGATGAGTGTCTTGCCTGGGAACAATCCGCAGTGCGTATCGATGCTCGCCGAGCGAAGTGCCTTTCACCCGAGTGGGTTACGCGCTATGACGTGGCACTGCAGGAACTGCGCAGCCGTCACCGCCTGCTCGAAGAGCCTGCATTCGTGTTGCCCCTCGTCGAAGTCGATGGAGTGCTCGTTGGCAAGGTGATCGACCACCGGGATCGTGAACAGGCTCTGCGTTACGACGCCGTGCAAGGGCTGGTCTGGGAGTGAGCGCAGGACGGGTTTTCAGCCTGCAAGATGCTGGCTGATCTCCATGGCCTCGTGTAGCAGCCGCACGATGTCGACGACGCGATCGTTGCCGATACGATAGAAGACAATGTGCCGGGGCTGCTCGACCCGGTCGCCCCGGGAGCGATTTCTAGCGTAATGCAGATGGAAGCTACGAAGGCCCGGCACAAGCTCGTCGCGAGCTTGGCTACCGATTCGATGAGGATCTTCCGCAAGCGCCTCGAAGGCCGCGCCAATCAATGCCAGATAGCGCTGCCTCGCTGCCGCGCCGAATCTCAGCCTGCTGTGGCGCAGAGCGTCGGCGATATCCGCACGCGCCGCAGGAGCGACGCGATAGCGCGCCATGCTCAACGATCTGGCTGTGATATCTGACGATCGAGAGCGTCGAGGTATTGCATCAGGTTCTCGCCGGGCACCTCGTCGTACCGACCGCTCTCGAGTTCCATGATGCCCTGGGATGTCGCTTTCCTGAGTGCGTCGAGTTTTGCCCCATCCTCGGCTTCGTGCAGCAGCAGCAGACGCACGCCGGCGCGAATGACTTCGCTGGCATTCTGGTAGCGACCACTGCGAACAAGGTTTTCGATTTCCTGTTCCAGGGGGGCGGGAAGGACGACGTTGCAGGTAGCCATGAGAGACAAGCAGAGGCAACGCAGAACATTTTATGCCATCTGGTGTGTCCGCATGAATATGAAAACATGTGGAGATTCCTGGTCCGACCAATACTTGCCACGTTGATGCGGCGACATCCCCGCTTGAGCGGGGAACGAGCGGGCGTCGCCGTTTGAGCACGGTTCACCCTTCGCGTCGGAAAGGAATAGTAATGTGCTCAAATGGGGATGCTAAAGAAGGGGTTGCAGGCGGTCAATAACCTGTTGTAAGCTGGCTCGTCCGTCAAGGAACGCCCAATGGACCTACTCCAAGAGTGGCTTTCAGCTCAAGGCACGACCGGGTCAATCACGATCAGCCCGGCGGAGATCGGCGACCCTCAGTGGCGGGATCTGGAAGCCCTACGCCCCGACTTTCGGGGGGCTGTCTATCAGTTCCTGATCGCTCTGCTTCAAACGGCCTATCCGCCGGAAGATCGAGAACACTGGCACGAACGCTGGCGGCAACCGCCTACTCCGGCCGAGCTGACAACTGCCTTCGAACCCTATCGCCACGCCTTCTTGTTGGAAAACGAAGGGCCGGCCTTCCTGCAGGATTACGATCTGCCGGCCCAGGCGAATCAGGTTCCTGTGCTGGATTTGTTGATCGACGCCGGCTCAGACAGCAATCGCTACTTCAACAAACCGGCAGACGAGCCGGGTTTCTGCGAACGTTGCTTTGTCCAGGCGCTGCTGACGTTGCAGTTGAATGCGCCGGCTGGCGGTCGTGGTGTGCGCACCTCGGTGCGCGGCGGTGGCCCGCTGACGACGCTGCTGCTGCCAGCCGATCCCCAAGCCACGCTGTGGCAGCGGCTTTGGCTCAACGTACTACCCCTAGACGCTCTGGATTACCCGAGGTGGGGCGAAGCCACCGAGGTGCTGCCCTGGTTGTCGCCGACCCGGGCCAGCGACGGGCCGACAGGGCAGGAAACTCAGCCTCAACTCGACCACCGCCGCGAAGCGCACCAAGTGCATCCTCTGCAGGCTTGGTGGAGCATGCCGCGTCGCATTCGAGTAGATGGCAGTACGGCCAAAGTTGGCGATTGCATGCTCTGCGGGGCTCATTCGGTGCGGGTGATCCGACACGTTCGGACCCGCCATGGGGGCACGAACTACACCGGCAACTGGATGCACCCGTTGACGCCGTACTATCTCGACACGAAAGGCGAGAAACCACCGATCTCCGGCAAGGGCCATCAGGCTGGACGTGGTTATCGGGATTGGCTCGGGTTGGTGATCGGTACCGAAGACCATCAACCGGATGCGGCCCGCGTCGTGCGCGTTTTTAACGCAGATCCACGGGCGCCAGCCGCGCGTCTGTGGTGCTTCGGGTTTTCGATGTCGAACATGAAAGCGCTGTGCTGGTACGACAGCACCTTGCCTGTTCACAACATACCCGGTAACCGGATGAAGCCATTTACCGCGGCCGTGAATGCGCTGCTCGACGTCGCCAACGAGGCAGCCATGGCCTTGCGCGATCAAGTGCGTGCCGCATGGAACCGCGCCGGATCGGAACCGGCTGTTTCGCAAAGCTTCTGGCAGCGTTCCGAATCGTCATTCTACGAACAACTTCAGCTATTGAGCGAGCTGGACTTCAGCAGCGACGACGCGCTGTTGTCGTGCCAGCGGGAGTGGCTGCTGCGTACCCGTTCTCTGGCCCTGGAACTGTTCGATGACTGGACATCCAGTGATGCCCCGGATCTGAAGCGCGTCGTCAAAGCGCGCGCTGACCTAGGGCGGGCGCTCAATGCCGCGCGGGCCAGCAAGGCCTTATGGAAACAGGTCAGCCGCCAGAACAAGGAGAAGGCATGAAGGGGAGAAGGCCAAACCTGGATGCTCACCAACGGCAATGGGTGCACCAGTGGTGGTGGGCGCTACAACCACCAGAGCGCGGCGCGGCGCGGCCGGAAGGGCTTCTGGCGAGCTTTGATCGTGGAACACGGGCTCGCCTCAGGAGACTCGCGGATCCTGTGGATCTGTCTTCCGAGCCCGCGACACTCGTGCTTGCCGAGCGTCTGATCCGGAAGGGCGGTGATCGCTGGCCTCTCGCCGATGAGCCTGCTACTTATCTGCGCTTGGCCTTCGTGGCCGGTATTCTGGCGCGGGTCAAGCGCGATCACGCGGATGGCCGCACCTTGGCGCTGCACCTGGGTCAGGCAGCTCAGGGGAGTGATCGGCGGGTGATGAGCGAAACACGCTTCAAGCGGCTACAGAGCACGCGCGATCCGAGTGAGCTATTCCTGCAATTGCAGCGTGCCGTGCAGTTGGTCGAGGCAACCGATGTCGCCCAGCTTGCCGACGACCTGCTGACGTGGCAGGCAGAACGTTACCTGTCCTTCGGCCGGGGGAGCGATAGCGTGAGGTTTCACTGGGCCTACGACTACTACCTGAGCTCCGGCGACCGCTCGGCCGCCAGAGATCCCGTTTCCGGAAAGGAGTTGAATTCATGACCCGCTTCGTCCAATTGCATCTGCTTGTGTCCTACCCGCCAGCCAACCTCAATCGCGACGACGCAGGTAGGCCCAAGACTGCGCACATGGGCGGAGTAGAGCGACTGCGAGTGTCTTCCCAGAGCCTCAAACGCGCCTGGCGCACCTCTGAGCTGTTCGAACAGCAACTGGCGGGAACGATCGGCACGCGCACCAAGCGCCTGGGCAAGGAGGCGTTCGATGCCCTGGTCGCTGCCGGCGTCGACGACAAACAGGCCAAGCAGTGGGCTGAGCAGATCACCAAGGTGTATGGTGCAGCCAAGAAGGACAATCCGCTGGAAATCGAGCAGCTCGTTCATGTCTCGCCGGAAGAACGCGCGACCCTGGATGAACTGGTGGCCAGGTTGGCCTCGGAACGGCGCGCGCCTACTGACGATGAGCTTGATGCGCTGCTTCACTCGCACAGTGCTGTGGACATCGCCATGTTCGGTCGCATGTTGGCGGCCAAGACCCAGTACAACGGCGAGGCCGCCGTGCAGGTTGCTCATGCCATCGGCGTACAGGCGTCCCCGGTGGAGGACGACTACTTCACCGCTGTCGACGATTTGAACAAAGACGACCCCGGCGCAGCGCATATCGGCGAGTCGGGCTTTGCTGCTGCTGTCTTTTACCAGTATCTGTGCATCGATCGCGACCTGTTGAAGAAGAACCTGGGCGGCGACGAAGCGCTTACGCAGCGTGCGTTGCGTGCCTTGACCGAGTCCGCACTCAAGGTCGGTCCCAGTGGAAAGCAGAATAGTTTCGCGAGCCGCGCCTACGCTCACTACGCGCTGGTGGAAAAGGGCGAACAACAACCACGATCGCTGTCACTCGCCTTCGTCAAACCGGTAGCTGGCATCGATCATGCCAGCGAGGCGATTACTGTCCTGCGCCGAGTGCGCGACAACATGGATCAGGTCTACGGAGCCTGCGCTGATAGCCGCTGCGAACTGGACGTGCTAGCCGGAACAGGTCGCGTAGCCGAACTGCTCGATTTCGTCGCGGCGGACTGAACCATGACCGACTACCTGCTGATTCGTCTCTACGGGCCATTGGCCAGTTGGGGCGACATCGCGGTGGGGGAGATTCGCCACTCGGCGGTGCATCCTTCACGTTCGGCCCTATTGGGTCTGCTGGGGGCAGCGCTGGGAATCGAGCGTGGCGATGAGTCAGCCCAGCACGCTTTGGCAACGGGCTACCGCTTCGGTATCAAGCTGGAAGCCGTTGGCTTGCCGCTGCGCGACTACCATACAGTGCAGGTCGGCGTCCCGCCGCGCAAAGCTAGTTTTCGCACGCGCCGCCAGGAACTGGCGGCAGACAAAGTCGATACGCTCCTCTCCGCTCGAGAATATCGTTGCGACAGCTTGTCGCTGGTGGCCATCGAGGCCACGGCAACAGCGCCTTATGATCTTGCCCAGGTAGCGCAGGCCTTGCGCTGCCCCCATTTCCCGCTCTATCTGGGACGTAGATCCTGCCCGCTGGCGATCCCCTTGGCGCCCGTTCTCGTCAGCGCCGGCACGCTGCGCGAAGTGCTGGATGAAACGTCTTTGCCTCCCCTGATCGGATTGTCCGAACGCCGGCCGCAGGCATGGCCTTCGATCCTGGACCGCAGGGTGTTCCAGTTGGGGCAACCGCGCTACTACTGGGAAGACGGCATGCAGTCTGGCATGCAGGCCAGCTTCGAGAGCCGGCGTCATGATCAGCCGGTGTCGCGCAGCCGCTGGCAGTTCTCGCCCCGCCGGGAATGGGTCGCGTTGAGCAGGCCGGAGAAACGATGAGCCACTATTTTTCGCGAGTGCGGCTGGTGGCGGGTGCGCACGAGCATGATTGGTTGAGAGACCTCGGTCGGCACGGTGAAGCCTACCGTGATCATGCCCTGATCTGGAGGCTGTTTCCAGGCGATGGCCAGACGCGTGATTTCGTGTTTCGTAGTCTGGTCGAGCAACGTTGCTACTACGTCGTTTCCGTGCGGCCGCCAGTATCGCAGCCGGAGCTTTTTGAAGTCCAATCCAAGCCCTATCAACCCTATCTGAAGCTTGGCGATCTACTGCATTTCGATTTGCGTGCCAATCCTACGGTCAGTGTGCGTGTCGAGGGGCGCAAATCCCCGCGTCACGACGTGCTGATGCATGCGAAAAAGCGGGCGGCGTCGGAGCACTCACTGCCGGTGGCGCTCGAGTCGGCCGGGCGCGACTGGTTACTCAAACGAGCACAGAGCTGGGGCCTGGACATAGATGCGGCAGCGCTGGCGCAGAATGGCTACCGGCAGCATCGTCTGCGCCACAAGGGGCGTCACATCGAATTCTCAAGTCTCGACTATCAGGGGTTGGCTCGTGTCGCCGACCCCGAGCGGCTGCGGCGGGTGTTGCTCGAAGGTGTGGGCCATGCCAAGGGCTTCGGCTGCGGCCTGCTTCTGGTGCGACGAGTGTCCTGATGCTACCACCGCTCAAGCCGTTGCCGATGAAGGACCGGATCTCGATGGTCTTCGTTCAGTACGGCCAGATCGACGTACTCGACGGCGCCTTTGTCGTCATCGACAAGGCGGGCGTGCGCCAGCATATTCCGGTCGGCTCGGTGGCCTGCATCATGCTGGAGCCAGGCACGAGAATCTCTCATGCGGCCGTGAATCTCGCTGCCGTCGTCGGCACCCTCCTGGTCTGGGTGGGCGAATCCGGCGTGCGCCTGTATTCCAGCGGCCAGCCGGGTGGCGCACGGGCTGATCGCCTGTTGTACCAAGCCAAGCTGGCGTTGGATGATGAGTTGCGTCTGAAGGTTGTGCGCAAGATGTACGAGCTGCGTTTCGGCGAACCGGCCCCGGCCCGGCGCAGCGTCGAGCAGCTCCGCGGTATCGAGGGTGCGCGCGTGCGCGCCAGTTACAAGCTGCTTGCCCAGCAGCATAGGGTGAACTGGCAGATGCGCAACTATGACCGCAACCAGTGGGACGCGGCAGACGTTCCTAATCGCTACTTGTCGGCCGCGACCGCCTGCCTGTATGGCATCACCGAGGCGGCGGTGCTGGCGGCCGGCTATGCCCCGGCGGTGGGCTTCATCCATACAGGCAAGCCGCTATCGTTCGTCTATGACATCGCCGATCTATACAAGTTCGAGACCGTGGTGCCGCTGGCCTTCCGCATCGCTTCCAAGTCGCCGGCGGAACCCGAGCGTGAAGTGCGACTGGCCTGCCGCGACCTGTTCCGGTCGGACAGATTGCTTGGCCGCATCATCCCTCTGATCGAGGAGGTATTGGCGGCTGGTGGAATCGTTCCGCCCGAGGCGCCGCCAGAGGCCGTGTCGCCAGCTATTCCCAACCCTGTAAGCCACGGCGACGCGGGGCATCGGAGCCGCTGATGGCGTTTCTGGTTGTCGTGACCGAGAACGTGCCGCCGCGTCTGCGTGGCCGTTTGGCCATTTGGCTCTTGGAGGTGCGTGCGGGTGTCTATATCGGAGACGTATCGCGTCGTACACGCGAAATGATCTGGCAGCATCTGGACGCTGGTTATGAAGATGGCAACGTGGTCATGGCCTGGACCAGTCAAAGCGAGTCTGGCTACGACTTTCAGACCTTGGGGCGGAATCGGCGTGAGCCGATCGACTATGACGGGCTGCGGTTGGTTGCATTCAGACCCCCTGAAGGGTCGGATCTTTAACAATAGAGAGCGGTAGATTTTTGGGTGCCAATTTTTCCTTTTTGGATCAATTGGTTACGATTGGTGTGTTCCCTGCGTGCGCAGGGATGAACCGATGCTGTGCGCCGGCAGATCAATAGGACCGCCGTGTTCCCTGCGTGCGCAGGGATGAACCGCCAATGGCCACTTCACCTTGTTGCTGCGCGCGGTGTTCCCTGCGTGCGCAGGGATGAACCGGGAGATCCGAAATGACCGGTATCAGCCTCTATGTGTTCCCTGCGTGCGCAGGGATGAACCGGTCTATGGCTTTGAGGCGTGGCAGATGCTCTTGTGTTCCCTGCGTGCGCAGGGATGAACCGCCACCGAGCTGTATCACGCGAATTCTCGCGCGGTGTTCCCTGCGTGCGCAGGGATGAACCG
>JAFKGG010000499.1 GCA_017307915.1 Burkholderiales bacterium
CGGTCAGCGGCGGGCGAGCAGCAGGCCGACCAGCAGGCCGACGCCGGCGGCCACGCCGACCGCCGTCCACGGATGATCGTGCACGTATTCGTCGGTATGGCGCGCCGTTTCCCGTGCGCGTTCGAGCAGCGCGCGTTCGGCCGAGGCGAGCTCGGCCTTGGCGATGCTGACGCTGCGCTCGAGGCGTTCGCGCGCCGAGCTCAGTTGCTCGCCGCCCGACTTGGACGCGGCTTTCAGCATCTCTTCGGCGTCGTTGACCAGCGAGCGCATTTCCTGCGTCAGCTTGTCGCGAGCGGCTTCGATCTTGTCTGCGGCGTTGTCCATCGGGTGATTCTCCTTATCTGATGCGCGAGCGCGGGGGGAAGAGGCGGCTGGGTTCAACGGAACACCAGCACCGGAATGTTCGAGTGCGTCAATACCTTGTTCGTCTCGCTGCCAAGCACCAGCGCGCTCAAGCCGCGGCGCCCGTGCGAGGCCATGAAGATCAGGTCGCAAGCCTTTTCCTGGGCCACGTCGATGATCGCACGATAGGCCTGCGTATGGCGGAGAGCCACCGTATCGCAGTCAACCCCTGCCGCCTGGGCTGCCTGCTTGACCGCTTCCAGCACCGTGCGGGCGGTTTCCTCGGTGGCCTTCATGAATTCCGAGATCGAGGTCTGGCCGGCCGCCGGAAACTCGGCGAACGCCGGCGGGATGTACTCCGGCATCACGTGCACGGCGGTAAGCCGGGCGCCGGTTTCACGCGCGAAGTTGATGGCTTTCTCGACTGCTTCACCGGACAGCTTGGAGCCGTCGGTGGGTATCAGAAGGTGCTTGTACATGGTGTGCTTCTCCCCAGGGTTGACGTGTTGTTCATCCTAGGCCGTTTGGCCGGGTTTTGTCATTGATGCAGCGCATATCAGTATGCCCGTCAGCAGGCGGGTCTGCCTTGTTACATACCGTTACGCACCGTTGCCCGGCTGCCATCGTCCGGCACCTTCGCATCGCTAAAGTTGATCCCGTTCAAACAGTTCAGGTCACGGATCCGATAGGAGTCTCAGCCATGCAGCACGCAATCCACATGCCCGTCCCCTCTCGCGCGATCGCTCCGGTGTTGCCGGCCGGGATGAAGGGTACGTCGAGCGTCGAACGCGCTGTGCCTCCCGAAGGCGCCGGCGGTCCCGACCTGCTGCTGATGCGCGTCAGCGCGCAGCGCCGGCGCGTGCGCCGCGGCGAGTATCTGTACCGTGGCGGCGCCGATTTCCAGGCGCTGTACGTGGTGCGCGCCGGTGCCTTCAAGACCGTGCTGCTCACCGAAGACGGCCGTGAGCAGGTCACCGGCTTTCACATGGCGGGTGAAGTGCTCGGCCTCGATGCGATCGGCAGCGACGTCTACGCCGGCGACGCGGTAGCGCTGGAAGACAGCGACGTGGCCGAGATCCCGTTCGCTGCGCTCGAAGAGCGCGCCGCGCGCGAACCGGCCCTGCAGCGCGAACTGTGGCGCATGCTGGCTTCGGAAATCCAGCGCGAACGCACCCTGATGGTGCTGTTGGGCTCGATGCGCGCCGAAGAACGCCTGGCCGCCTTCCTGCTGAACCTGTCGCAGCGGATGGCTGCGCGCGGCTTCTCGGCCAACCGCTTCGTGCTGCGGATGACTCGCGAAGAAATCGGCAGCCTGCTCGGCCTGAAGCTGGAAACCGTCAGCCGCCTGCTGTCGCGCTTCCAGACCGAAGGCCTGATCATGGTTCGCCATCGCGAGATCGAGATCAAGGCGATCCAGGCGCTGCGCGCCGTCATCGGTCGCGTCGAGCTGCGCCGCGAACGGCTGCCGCACTGAGCAGCGGCGCACAATCCGGCTGCGACATTCACGGCGCAGCCGCGCTGCGTAGGCCGGGGCGTGTTGGGCGCGCCCCGTTTCAGGCAATCGGCTAAGGATCGGCACGCGCCGCCGGCGCCGGCCGATCGAACGCCCGCCTGAGCATGGCAGCAAGCTGATCCACCCGATACGGCTTGGCCAGCAGTTCCGCGTCGCTGCCGAATTCGTCGCGCGACGGCAGCAGATGCGGTGCGTAACCCGACGTGAACACGATGCGCAAGCCCGGGTAGCGCCGCAGCGCCTCGCGCGCCAGCGCCGGGCCGTTGACGCCGCCGCGCAGGATCACATCGGTAAAAAGCAGGTCGACTTGCGGCGTCTGTTGCAAGATCTGCAAGGCGCCATTGGCATCGGCCGCTTCCAGCACCCGATAGCCGAGCCTTTTCAGAAAAGCCAGCGCCACTTCGCGCACCGGTTCGTCGTCTTCCACCACCAGAATAGTCTCGTTGCCGCCGCGATAGTCGAAGCGCGCCGATGACGGATCGGCCGTTGGCATGGCGCTGCTCGTCGGCAGATACAGGTCGATCGAGGTGCCGTGTCCAGGCTTGCTGCTGACCTGCGTATTGCCACCCGATTGCTTGACGAAGCCATATACAAGGCTCAGCCCCAGTCCGCTGCCTTTGCCGCTTTCCTTGGTGGTGAAGAATGGCTCGAAGGCGCGGGCCAGCACGTCGGCGTTCATGCCCTGGCCGGTGTCGCGCACGCTGATCTTCAGATAGCGCCCGGGTTGCAGGTCGAGGTCGCGGGCTTGCGCCGCGTCGGTCAGCACGCAGCAACTGGCGCCGAGCACCAGTTCGCCGCCGTCGGGCATGGCGTCGCGCGAGTTCACCGCCAGGTTCAGCAAGGCGGTATCGAGCATGCCGGGGTCGGCGTGCGCCGGCGGCAGGCTGTCTTCAACCTCGGTCTGCACGTCGATGTGCGCGCCCAGCGTGCGGCGCAGGATCTCGGCCAGCGACACCAGCAACTGGCGCACGTCGACCGGGCGTGGCTGCAGCGTTTGCCGGCGCGAGAAGGCCAGCAGCTTGCGCGTCAGGTCGGCGCCGCGGCCGGTGGCGCGTATCGCCGCCTTGATCAGCTTGCTGGCGCTGGCATCATCGGCCAGGCGCTCCTCCAGCATTTGCAGGTTGCCGGAGACCACTGTGAGCAGGTTGTTGAAATCGTGCGCGACGCCGCCGGTCAATTGGCCCAGCGCTTCCAGCCGCTGGGCCTGGAACAGCCGCTCTTCGGCGCGCTCGCGTTGCAGCGCGGCCCCGATGGTGTTGGCCAGCGCCTGCAGAAAATTGGTGTCGTCGTGCGTGAAGCTGCGTTCGCGGCGCGAGCCCACCACCAGCAGACCGGCCGGTTCGGCCTCGCCGGGGATCGCGCACAGCAGCAGGCTGTCGAACTCGCGCGCCAGCGCACTGGCCGGATCGACCGCATCGACCGAGCGCAGGTCGTCGATGACCCGTGACGGTTCGCGTGGGCGCGCCGACAGCTCGCGCCAGTGTCCGCTCAGCCGCGGCAGCACCGAATCGAGTTCGTCGGCGCTCCAGCCCACGCTCGCGCCGATCGTCAGCGCAGTGCCGGCTCGGTTCAGTTGCGCCACCAACGCGCAATCGGTGCGCAATTGTTCGATCAGCCGCTGACAGGCCTCGTGCTGGATGTGCGACAGCTCATGGCCGGCCAGCGCGTAGCGGCCGAAATCGGCCACCGCCTCGGATTGGCGGGCGTGGCTGAGCAAGGCCTGGGCGCGGCGCAGTTCGCTGACGTCGCGGATGTTGGCGCAGACCAGCGTCTGATCGTCGAGCACCAGCGGGCTCAGGCTGATCTCGACCGGAAACTCGTAGCCGTCGCTGCGCCGGGCCCACAGCGCCAGATTCATCCCCATCGGCCGCGTCTCGGCCCGCGTCGCATACAGCGAGCGATGGCGGCGATGCGCTTGCCGAAAGCGCTCGGGCATCAGCGCTTCGAGCGCCAGGCCGGCCAGCCGCTCGGGGGGCAAGCCGAACAGCAGTTCGGCTTGCTTGTTGGCCAGTTGGATGTGGCCGCTGCGGTCGACGATGATCAGCGCATCGGCGGCGGTGCGAAAGATCTGTTCATAGATGCGCAGCGAATCCCCGGCCGGCGGCGCCGTGGCGTCGCTGGAAGAGGGGGGCGGATGCATCATGGCTCGGCTCGCAGACGTTGCACGCGCGGCGTGAATAGATACCCCGAGCCGCGCACCGATTTGATCAGCGCGGGTTCGGCCGGATCGACTTCGATCTTGCGCCGCAATCGGCCGACTTGCACGTCGATCGCACGGTCGAAGGGGCCCGATTCGCGGCCGTGGATCAGTTCCATCAGCCGGTCGCGCGACAACACCTGGTTGGGTTCGCGCACGAAGATCATCAGCAGATCGAATTCGCCGCTGGTGAGCGACACGGCGCTGCCGTCAGGCCGGTGCAGCGAGCGCGCGCCGACGTCGAGCCGCCAGCCTTCGAACTGATAGCGCTCGGGCGCCGGCGCCTGATCGGGCACGACACCGGCGCCGGCGCGCGCGCCGCCGGCCGCGTCGGGATCGGGTTTGATCCGCCGCAGCACGCTGCGGATCCGCGCCAGCAGCTCGCGCAGGTCGAAGGGCTTGGCCATGTAATCGTCGGCACCCAGCTCCAGGCCCACCACGCGATCGACCGGCTGGCCACGGCCGGTGACGATGATGATGCCGGCACGGCTGCCGCTGCGCAGCTCGCGCGCCAGCGTCAGGCCATCTTCACCGGGCAGGCCCAGGTCGAGCAGGATCAGGTCGGCGGACCAGGTCGCGAGTTCGGCGCGCATCGCCGAGCCATCGGCTACGCCGCGCACTTCGAAACCGTAGCCGCTCAGGTAATTGTCGAGCAGCTCGCGGATGTCCGCATCGTCATCGACTACGAGTATTCGCTCTGCCATGCCTCGATCGTTAGCGCTGTGGGCCGGCCTGCATCGCCGCGTGCCGTTTCGATCGAACCGGCAGCGCGCGCGAACTCAGGCCGCGGCCGGATGGCCGCGGCGATCGATTGTATAGCAGCGTATCGCGGCTTTTAGCGAAGAGCCTGGCGCGACTACGCCCTCAACCGCACTCGCCCTGATGGCCGCAGGCGGTGCAGAACAGGCAGCCGTCGCGGCGAATGTAAGCATGCGCGCCGCAAGCCGGGCAGGGGCGGCCGGCGATCGGCGCGCCGTGCGTCTGCGCGGCGCTGGGGGCGGCCGGCAGTGCCAGCGCGCCGGCGCCGCCGATCGCGCGGCCCTCGTCGTCGAGCAGGCCCAGTACCTTGAAGCGATGCAGGATCAGCGCCGCCATGTAGGCCACCGTGCTCGGCCACATCTGCTGGCGCGTCTCGCCGGGTACCTGCGCCCAGAACGATCCGTTGGGCTCGCCGAAGCTCAACAGCTTCACCAGCTTCATGCCGATCCAGTTCACGTCGATCACCTGCATGTCCAGCGACAGCAGCTTGCACAGGCCGTCGAGCACGCGCGGGTAATCGCCGGCCAGCCAGATCGAATAGGGGCGCCGCGTGCCGTCGGGCAACTGCAGCTCTTTCAGGCCGATCACGAAATCGTCGCCGGTGGCCGGATTGGCGATGTCGGTGGTCCACGACATGGTGCCCAGCGGGCCCGACTTGGGTTCCTTGCGGAACATCATGGCGTCCAGCATTGGCGTCGGCGCGCCGGCGGCCTCGTCGAACACGCCCAGTTCGTCGCAGCGCAGCCGCACGATCGCGGCGAACGCGGCCACCACGCCGGGCAACCAGCGCAGCTCGCCATGCGGCGGCAGTGGCAACTGGATCGGCTGTTCATCGCGCGTGCGCGCCAGCGCGTCGAGCTTGAGCTTGAGCCAGCCGCGATCGTTCGAGCGCATGTCCATCGACAAGGTCTTGGCGATCGCGCCGATGCCGCGCGGCTGTTCGTTGCCGTTGACCCAGGTTTCGAAGGGCACGGCACGGCCTTGCGACGCATCGTCGGCGGCCGTGCCTGCGGTCTCGGTCTGGCCGATGAAGATGCAGAATGAATTGCGCTTGTCGGTCGACTCGACCATGTACGCATAGGCCATGTTGCCGGCCGGCATCTTGGGCCGGCCCGGCCAGCGCAGCGACGACAGCGCCGGCTGCGGCACCTGTTCGAGCCGCACGCGGCGATCGGGGTCGTCGCGCAGATCCTGCGGTTGCTGCGCATCGGGCGGCGGCGTCACGCTCAGCACCGAGCCGATCACCGCATTGGGACGATAGGTGGTGATGCCCTTGAGCCCGGCGCGCCAGGCTTCCAGGTACAGCGTGCTGAAATCCTCGTACGGGTAATCCTCGGCGACGTTGACCGTCTTGCTGATCGCCGAGTCGATGTACGGCTGCACTGCTGCGCTCATCTTCATGTGGTCGAGCGCATTGATCTGCATCGCGCTGACGAAGAACTCGGGCAGGTTCGCCGTATCGCCGCCGAGGTGTCGCCACAACCGGTGCGCGAAGTCTTCCACTTCGTATTCTTGTCGGCTGCCGTCGGGCATGCGCTTGCGGCGCGTATAGGTCCATGAGAACGCCGGCTCGATGCCGCCCGAGGCGTTGCCGGCGAATGCGATCGAGATCGTGCCGGTAGGGGCGATCGACAGCAGGTGCGAGTTGCGGATGCCATGCTCGGCGATGCGCGCCTGCAGCGGCTGCGGCAGCCGCGCGGCGGCATGCGGCTCGGCCAGGTAAGAGGCGGCGTCGAACAGCGGGAACGCACCGCGCTCGATGGCCAGCTCCACCGAGGCTTCATAGGCGCAATCGCGCATCGTGCGCGCGATCTCGGCGGCCATCGCGCGGCCGGCCGCGCTGTCGTAGCGCAACTTGAGCATGGTCAGCGCATTGCCCAGGCCGGTAAAGCCCAGGCCGATGCGGCGCTTGGCCATCGCTTCGTCGCGTTGCTCGGCGAGCGGCCACATCGTCAGGTCGAGCACGTTGTCGAGCGCGCGCACCGCGATCGGCACGACCCGGCGAAAGCGTTCGAAATCGAAGGCCGGCGCGGTGCCGAACGGATCGACCACGAAGCGTGCCAGGTTCAGGCTGCCCAGGTCGCAGCAGCCGTAGGCCGGCAGGAACTGCTCGCCGCACGGATTGCTGGCGTTGATCGTCTCGCAATAGGCAAGATTGTTGTCGCGGTTCACGCGATCGATGAAGATCACGCCGGGCTCGGCATGATCGTAGGTCGAGCGCATGATGCGATCCCACAGCTCGCGTGCGCGGATGCGCCGGTAGACCCAGCGGCCATCGGCGCGCCGCTCGCCGTCGCCGTCTTCGAACGGGCGCGCGGCGTGCACCAGCTCGAACATCGCGTCGCTTTCCACCGCCTGCATGAAGGCATCGGTGACCGCCACCGACATGTTGAAGTTGGCCAGCGAGCCGTCGTGCTTGGCGTCGACGAACTCTTCGACGTCGGGATGATCGACGCGCAGCACCGCCATCTGCGCGCCGCGGCGCGCGCCGGCCGATTCCAGCGTTTCGCACGAACGATCGAACACGCGCATGTACGACAAGGGGCCCGAGGCGCGCGAATGCGTACCCTTGACCAGGGCGCCGCGCGGGCGGATCGCCGAGAAATCGTAGCCGACGCCGCCGCCCCGGCGCATGGTTTCGGCAGCCTGCTGCAAGGCCACGTAGATGCCGGGCAGGCCATTGCCGTCGCGCTCGGAAATCGCGTCGCCCACCGGCTGCACGAAGCAGTTGATCAGCGTGGCGTCCAGCGAGGTGCCGGCAGCCGAGTTGATGCGGCCGCCGGGAATGAAGCCTTGCTCCATTGCCCACAGGAAATCGTCGCGCCAGCGCTCGCGTGCCTCGGCATGCTCGATGCCGGCCAGGGCGGTGGCGACGCGCCGGCGCACGTCGTGCACCGTCTGCTCGCTGTCGCGCGCGTATTTTTCGCGCAGCACGTCGATGCAGACCGGCTGCTCGGGCAGCGCGTTGAGCAGATCTTCGATTTTCATGGGGCAGGTCGGCGGCAGTGAATCGGGCGGGGTGCGTGCTGCCGGCGCAGGCGTGCGCCGGGCACTGCAGCGATTCTAGACCTGCCCCGGCCCCGGCAATAGGGCGTCAGCTTGCTGCCGGTCAAACAGTGCGCGCCCGGTGCGCCGGGTGCCGAGTTTCTGGCAGCGCCGTCAAGGTAACCGGCGCGGCTCGCCGCGCTCGACCCGGTCGGCCACTTCGCCGACCAGCGCCGACACCGAATTGGCCTGCTGTTCGATGGTCGTACGCAACTGGTGCTCGAGTCCGTCGATGCGCGCCAGCAGGGCTGATTCGCGCTCGACCTGCCGCGTCGTCAGCTTGCCGACCTCGCTTTCGATGACGCCGCGTAATTCGGTGAAGCGCGAGGCTTCAGCTTGGTCGGCCAACTGGCGCTGGCTTTGCAGTTCGCGGCTGTAGCGGCGAGTTTCGATCAGCCCCGACATCTGCATGTAGACGATGAACGACAGGAACAGGATCGTGATGACGGCGATGAATCCCAGCAGCACCACGCCCAGCGGCGCATAGACCTCGGAAAACAGCAGCGACAGCGTGGTGGGGGCGTTGAATATGTTCCAGTTCGCGAATACGAACGCGGCGAGGGCTCCGAACACCAGAATGAACAACAGCGAACGCAGGGTCATCGACAGGCTCCACGGGGGCGACGGGGGTCATTCAAGGCCAACCCGTCGCCGATGTCAAAAAACCTTGGCGAAAGCCGGGGCAAGCGCCTTGGCGAATTTCTTTGGAAAAGCCTTGGCGAATGCCTTGGCGAACGCCACGGCAGCCCCCGGGCTGCTGATGGCCGAGGAGCAAATGACATACCTGCCCGGGCGCGCAAGCCGTGGGCAGGCAAGGCAGCTCCGCTAGAAGTTCAGCACCCGCGGCAGCCACAGCGACAGATCAGGGACTGCCACCAGCGCCACCAGCACCGCCAGCATCGCGAACACGAACCACATCACCCAGGGTATGGTCTGCTCGATCGTCACACCGGCCATCCGGCACGACACCATCAGGTTCACCGCCAGCGGCGGCGTGAACTGGCCGATCGCCACCATGTAAGTCATCAGCACGCCGAACCAGACCGGATCCCAGCCGTAGCCGCGGATCAACGGCAGCAGCAGCGGCACGAAAATCAGGAAGATCGACACGCCGTCGAGCACCATGCCGATCACCAGCAGCACCGCGATGACCAGCGTGAGCGCGCCCAGCGAACCGACGCCGCTGTCGAGGATCGTCCGCGCCAGCGGATCGACGATGCCCAGCGTGCTGATCGCATAGGCGAAGATGCTGGCCAGCGCAACGATGATCATGATGATGCCCGAGATCTCGGCCGCTTCGATCAGGATCTCGGCCAGATCGCGCATGCGGATCGTGCGATAGATGACCATGCCGACGAACAGACCATAGGCCACGGCCACCACCGCTGCTTCGGTGGGCGTGAACCAGCCCATGCGCATGCCGCCCAGGATCAGCACCGGCGCGAACAGACCCCAGGTGGCCTCGCGCAGCGCGCGCCAGAACGGCGGGCGCTTCACATGCTTGTCCTGCGCGCCGAAGCCGTGGCGGCGCGCCAGCCAGACCGCCGGCACGATCAGCGCCAGGCCGGCCAGCACGCCGGGAATCATGCCGGCGGCGAACAGCGCCGGCACCGACGCGCCGGGCACCATCACCGAGTAGACGATGAACGCGATCGACGGCGGAATCAGGATGTCGGTGGCGGCGGCCGCGCCGATCACGCTGGCCGAATAGGCCGGCGGATAGCCCGAGCGTGCCATCGCCGCCAGCATCACGCCGCCCACCGCGGCGGCATTGGCTGGGCCCGAGCCCGAGATGCCGCCCAGGAACATCGCCACCGCGATCGCCACCAGCGCCAGCATGCCGGGGCCGCGGCCGACGATGGCCAGCGCGAAATTGACCAGCCGTAGCGCCACACCCGAGCGGTCGAAGATCGATCCCACCAGCACGAACATCGGCAGCGCCAGCAGCGGATACTTGGCGATGCCGGCGTAGAAGTTGTTCGGAATCGACAGCAGGCCCAGATCAGCGGCGCCGATGCCCAGCGCGCCGGCCAGCATCATCGCCACGCCGATCGGCACGCCGGCCAGCATCAGCACGGCGCAGACCACGAAGATCAATGCGCCGATCATGATGCGCGCCTGCGGCGGATGATGTTCTGCAGCGCGCGCGCGGCGATCAGCAGCGCCAGGATCGGCAGCCAGATCGTGTACCACCACTGCGGCACGCCGATGCCTGGCGACGTGACCTCGAAGCGGTAGTCATCCCAGAACAGCCGCAGCCCCAGCCCGAACATCAGCAGGAAGGCCAGTGCCGTCAGTGCGTCGGAGAGATGCGCCAGCCGCCGCCGGCGCTGCGGCGATCCACTGTTGAACAGGAACTCGATGCGGATGTGCCGGTCGCGCACGACGGCGGCGCTGGCCGCCACCATGGTGAGAATCACCATCAGCGAGATCGAAATCTCTTCGGTCCAGGCGAACGATTCACTGGTGAAGTAGCGGGCCAGCACGTTGGCGAAGGTGATCACCGCCAGCAGGCCCATCGCGATGGCGCCGATCCAGTCCTCGGCCGTGCGGTGCGCGGGCGGGGCGATGATCGGTTCGGTGTGGTCTTCGAGCGGGGGAGTCTGAGCGGGATCCGACATGATCGGCGATGGCGCGGATGGCGAAGAGGGTGCGTCGGCGTGGAGCCGATCAGGGCGAAGCGGGCCGAGGGCGATGACGGGGCGGCGTCGGATTGGCGTTAGAGCGGCGCCGCGTCAGCAGCCGGTTCGGAGCAGGCATCGGTCGGCACCCGCTGCCCGGCGTGGTGGCCGGGCAGCGGCGGCGAACGGTGCAGTCGGCCGGCCTCAGGCCTTCTTGCGGGCGGCCACGGCGGCTTCGGCGCGCTTGACCAGGTCGCTGCCGATCTGCTTGGCCCACTTGTCGTAGACCGGCTTGATCGCCTTCTTGAATTGATCTTTTTCGGCGTCGGTCAGCGTAGTCACTTTCACGCCGAGCGCCTCGACTTCCTTGATCATCCCCAGATCGTTGCCGCTCAGGCCTTTACGCGCGATGGCGATTTCCTGCTTGCCGGCGTCGACGGCCGCTTGCCTGACGATGTCGCGGTCGGCCGGCGACCACGAGTTCCAGATGTCGCGGTTCACGACGTAGACCAGCGGGTCGGCCACGTAGCCCCAGCGCGTGACGAATTTCTGCGACATGGTGTGCAGCTTGGCCGCCGTGAAGATGTGCATAGGGTTTTCCTGGCCCTCGACGGCGCCCGAGGCCAGCGCCGGCTGCGCATCGGCCCAGCTCATTTGCGTTGGGTTGGCGCCCAGCGCGGTGAAGGTGTCATTGAAGATCGGCGAGCCGACGACGCGGAACTTCAGCCCCTTCATGTCGGCCGGCGTACGGATCTCGCGCTTGGAGTTGGTCAGCTCGCGAAAGCCGTTCTCGCCCCAGGCCAGGGGCACCACGCCGGCTTTCTCGATGATCTGCAGGGTGCGCTTGCCGACTTCGCCCTGAGTGAGCGCGTCCAGGCCGGCATGGTCCTGCGCCAGGAACGGCAGCGAGAACAGGTTCAATTCCTTGACCTGCGGCGACCAGTTGATCGTCGAGCCCACCGCCATGTCGATGACGCCCTGGCGGATCGCGCTGAACTCACGCGTCTGGTCGCCGTTGATCAGCGACACGTTGGGGTACAGCTTCATGTTGATGCGGCCCTGCGTGCGCTGCCGCACCAGGTCGATCCAGATCTCGGCGCCCTTGCCCCAGGGGAAGGCCGGGCCGACCACGGTCGATACCCGGTACTCGGATTTGTAATTCTGGGCGTGGGCGGCACGCGTGACGACGAACGGCGCGGCCAGCGCGGCCGAGCCGGCGGCACTGGCTTTCAGCAGGGAACGACGATCCATGGTTTTCACTCCTCTCTCTTATCGGGGATCCGGCCCTACAGCAGAGGCGGATATTTGGCAGCACGCGATTGTAGCGCGCCGCTTTCGGCGCAGCCGCCTGTGGACTACCCCAAGCGCGCCGATCTGCGGCGCAAAGCGGCCAATCTGCCGGTAACGGAGCCGATCGCTGCGGGTGCCGCCGGGCACGCCATCTGCTAACAGGAGTTCCCCGCCGCCGGGAACCGCGCGCGCCGTATGGACTGTCGGCGGCGTCCCTTGCGCGAGTGCTCCGACGGTCCGTTCCACGCGAAAGGAGTTCCCATGAACGACGAAACCAAGACTGATCAGGAACCGGCAACGTCCCCGCGCGGCAACGGCCGTGGCAGCACTGCCCCGGTGCTCGAGCGCGTCGCGCAGACTGCGCATGAAAAGGTCGACGGCATGGCCGCCAAGGCCGACGAGGCAGCGGCCAAGGCGCCCGAGAAGATCGAGCGGCTGCGTGCCAGCGCCAACGATGCCATCGACGCGATGCACGAACGGACCAAGACAGTGGCTGAACTGGAGGCACAGATGATGGAAAGCGCGCGGTCCTGCGTGCGCGATCATCCGATCACTTCGGTCGCGCTGGGCGTGATGGTGGGGTGGGTGCTCGGCAAGTTCGCCGCCAGCCGCATCACGCTGCGCTGATCGGGGGCGAGGCTCGCGGGTGGGGCGGCTCGGTTATGCTTGGTGCCCGCCTTTTCTTCACGCCCGATCATGCCCAAGTTTGCCCGCCTGCTGCTCGCCGCCTCGTTCGCCCTTGCAGCGCCGTTCGCCCAACTTCACGCCGCACCGCCCGCCGCGCAGACCAGCCAGGTGCCGGGCTACTACCGGATGGCGCTGGGCGAGTTCACCGTCACGGCGCTGTATGACGGCTACGTCGATCTCGGCCCCGGCCTGCTCAAGGGCATCGCCGCCAAAGATGTGCAGAGCCTGCTGGCGCGCATGTTCCTGCAATCCACGCCGGGCGTGCAGACCGCCGTCAATGCCTTCCTGGTGCACACCGGCAGCAACCTGGTGCTGATCGACGCCGGGGCGGCCAAGGCCTTCGGCCCGACGCTGGGCGTGATCCTCGACAACATCCGCGCCGCCGGTTATGACCCGGCGCAGATCGACACGGTGCTGCTGACGCATCTGCATGCCGATCACGCCGCCGGCCTGGTGTTCGACGGCAAGCCGGCGTTTCCCAATGCCGACGTGCGCGTGGCCAAGGAAGACGCGGCGTTCTGGCTCAGCGAAGAGATCGCCGCCAAGGCGCCGAAGGAAGCGCAGCCGTTCTTCCAGTTGGCGCGCGCGGCGGTGGCGCCGTATCAGGCCAGCGGCCGCTTCAAGCCGTATGCGGCCGGTGAAGCGCTGGTGCCGGGCATCACCGCGGTGCCCGCCTACGGCCACACACCGGGTCACAGCGGCTACCTGCTGCAATCGAAGGGGCACAGCATGCTGGTGTGGGGTGACATCGTGCACAGCCATGCCGTGCAGTTCCAGCGTCCCAACGTATCGCTCGAATTCGACGTCGACCAGCCGAAGGCGATCGCCACGCGCCGCAAGCTGTTCGCCGATGCGGCGCGCAACAAGCTGTGGGTGGCCGGTGCGCACCTGCCGTTCCCGGGCATCGGCCATGTGCGGGCCGACGGCAAGCAGCGTTACGCCTGGGTGCCGATCGAGTTCGGGCC
>JAFKGG010000500.1 GCA_017307915.1 Burkholderiales bacterium
GGCTGTGGCGCTGGCTGCGTCGCAGCGCGCGGGCCGCCTGAGGCGCTGCGGCGAAGCGGCTCGATTTTCTCCGGGCCTTGCGCCGATTCCGACACGGCGCGCGGGCGGCTGGCGTTCACGGCGCGCGGGCGGCTGGCGTTATATGCTGCGGCTTTGACGCCATTGTCCGAGACCAAGCTGAATGTCCGCTCCCCTGACTCCCCCTGACCGGGGCGGTGCGCCGCCCGATGCGGTGGCCGCCACGCTCGAGCGTTGGCTGGCGCGTGAGCGCGAGGTGCGGTTGTCGCTGGCGCCGCCCGGCAAGATTCCGATGATCGAACTGGGCCGCGGCTCGGGCATCGAGTTCCTGGATCGCATCGGCCGCGGCGAACTGCCGTCGGTGCCGATCGCGCATACGCTGGATTTCGTGCCGGTGGAAGCCAGTGTCGGCCGCGTGGTATTCCAGGGCACGCCGAAAACCGATTACTACAACCCGCTGGGTTCGGTGCACGGCGGCTATATCGCAACCTTGCTCGATTCGGCGGTGGGTTGCGCCGTGCATTCGCGCCTGCAGCAGGGGTTCGGCTACACCACGCTGGAACTGAAGGTGAACTACATCCGCCCGATGACCGACAAGACCGGTCCGGTGCGCGCCGAAGGGCAGGTGGTCAGCGTGACGCGGCAGATCGGCATCGCCGAGGGGCGCCTGGTCGATGCCGCCGGGCGCCTGTATGCGCACGCAACGACGACCTGCCTGATCTTTCCGTTGCCGGCCAACTGAGCGGCCAACTGAGCGGCCAACTGAGCGGCCGAATGCGCCGGCGGCCATCGGGTTGCCGTGCGCCAGCCGCCGCGGCGGTGCTGCACCTGCATCGCGCAGGGGCGCATCACCCGGCCGTGCATCGGCTACCATCGTCGTTTCCGCGATTGATTTTCGAGGCGAAACGATGACCCGCATGATCATCTCCACGCAGCAGGCGCCGGCCGCCATCGGCCCGTATTCGCAGGCGGTGCGCCATGGCGATACCGTCTATCTGTCGGGCCAGATTGCGCTCGATCCGACCACCGGCGAACTGGTGTCAGGCGGCTTCCAGGCGCAGGTGAAGCAGGCCTTCGACAACCTGAAGGCGGTCTGCGAGGCCGCCGGCGGTTCGCTGGCCGATTGCGTGAAGCTGACGCTGTATCTGACCGATCTGGCCGAATTTCCGGTGGTCAACGACATCATGCAGCAGTACTTCACGCAGCCGTATCCGGCACGCGCGACGGTGGGCGTGGCCAGCCTGCCGCGCGGCGCGCTGTTCGAAGTCGAAGCGGTGCTGGCGCTCGATTGAGCAAGGACGAGGCGGCGCTGTTCAGGCGCCTGGGCATCCGCCGCGAGCAGGATCTGCTGCTGCACCTGCCGATCCGCTACGAAGACGAAACGCGGATCACGCCGATCGCCGAAGCGCGTTCCGGCGACACGGTGCAGATCGAAGGCGAGGTGACGCGCTGCGAGATCGTGCCGCGGCCGCGGCGCACGCTGCTGGTCGAGTTGCGCGATGACAGTGGCGCGATGGGGCTGCGCTTCTTCCATTTCTATGGCTCGCAGTTGAAGCAGATGGCCGTGGGGCGACGCTTGCGCGTGCACGGCGAGGCGCGCGGCGGCCTGTTCGGCATGGAGATGGTGCACCCGCGCTATCGCGCCGCGACGCCCGGCGTGCCGCTGCCGCAGAGCCTGACGCCGGTATATTCCACGGTGGCCGGCCTGGGCCAGGCGCGCGTGCGCGGCGCGGTGCTGCGTGTGCTGCGCGAGCTGGATTGGGACGAGACCGTGCCGCCGGCCGTGCTGGCCGCGCTGCGGCTGCCGCCGATCGGCGACGCACTGCGCGGCATTCATCTGCCGACACCCGAGACGCCGCCGTCGGCGCTGGCCGAGCGCAGCACGCCGGGCTGGCGGCGCGTGATCTTCGACGAGCTGCTGGCCCAGCAGTTATCGCTGGTGCGTGCGCGCGAACGTCGAGCGCAGCAGATTGCTCCGGTGCTGGCCGACGGCGATGCCGAACGGCGCCTGCTGGCGGCGCTGCCATTCAAGCTGACCGGTGCGCAGCAGCGCGCCTGGGCCGAGATCGGCGCCGACCTGGCGCGTGCCCAGCCGATGAACCGGCTGCTGCAAGGCGACGTCGGTAGTGGCAAGACGGTGGTGGCGGCATTGGCCGCGGCGCGTGCGATCGGCAGCGGCTGGCAGGCGGCGCTGATGGCACCCACCGAGATTCTGGCCGAGCAGCATCTGAAGAAGCTGGTGCCGTGGCTTGAACGCGTGGGCGTGCGCTGCGCCTGGCTGTCGGGGTCATTGAAGGAGGCCGGCAAGCGCGCGGTGCGCCAGCAGGTGGCCGACGGCGACGTCGATCTGCTGATCGGCACGCATGCGCTGATCGAGGATACGGTGGTGTTTCGCCGGCTCGGCCTGGCGATCGTCGACGAGCAGCATCGCTTCGGCGTGGCGCAGCGCTTGGCGTTGCGCTCGAAGCTCGAAGGCGCCAGCCAGACGCTGCCGCACCAGTTGATGATGAGCGCCACGCCGATCCCGCGCACGCTGGCGATGTCGTATTACGCCGATCTGGACGTGTCGGTGATCGACGAGTTGCCGCCGGGGCGCAAGCCGATCGTGACCAAGCTGGTGTCGGAAGCCCGGCGCGACGAGGTGACCGCACGCGTGCGCGATGCTGCCGCGGCCGGTCGGCAGGTGTACTGGGTGTGCCCGCTGATCGAGGAAAGCGAGGCGCTCGACCTGCAGACGGCGATCGATACGCATACGGCGCTGTCGGCCGAGCTGGCGCCGCTCGAAGTGGGGCTGGTGCATGGCCGTATGGCGGCGGCCGACAAGCAGGCGGTGATGAACGCGTTCTCGGCCGGGCAGTTGCAGGTGCTGGTCGCCACCACGGTGATCGAGGTGGGCGTCGACGTGCCGAATGCGTCATTGATGATCGTCGAGCATGCCGAGCGCTTCGGACTGGCGCAGTTGCACCAGTTGCGCGGCCGCGTCGGGCGCGGCGCCACTGACAGCGTCTGCGTGCTGATGTATCGGCCGCCGCTGTCGGCGGGCGCGCGCGAACGCTTGAAGACCATGTACGAAACGCAGGACGGCTTCGAGATCGCGCGTCGCGACCTGCAGCAGCGCGGTCCCGGCGAGTTTCTCGGCGCGCGTCAGTCGGGCGAGGCGCTGCTGCGGTTTGCTGATCTGGATCGCGATAGCGACCTGGTCGAGGCGGCGCGCGATACCGCGGTGCAGATGCTGCGCGGACAGGTGGCGCTGGCTGATGCGCATCTGCAGCGCTGGCTGGGCGGGCGCGAGGAGTTTCTGAAGGCTTGAGCGTACCAAGGCCATGCTTTCAGCTTGACGACCTAGGCTCGATGGTCGATCGACAGCAGGGAGCCGCAGGCCTAAAACGGTGCCTGTAACACAGACCGCGATGGCCGCCTTTTGCTCGGCATGCCATCCGCCCTTCAGCTGTCTACCGGCCTGCCCATCATGCTGCTCGACCCCAAGAACGATTTCGTCTTCAAGCGTCTGTTCGCCAACGCCCCGGCACTGGCTGCCGATCTGATCAACGCGGTACGCAGCGATCAGCCGCCGGTGGCGGTGGTCGAAGTGCTCAACCCGCGCATCGACCCGGCCGAACTCACCGGCAAGTTCATTGTGCTGGACGTGCTTGCCCGCGACGCCGACGGTGTGCTGTATGGCATCGAGATGCAGATGCGCCGCCATCCGCACTGGCACGAACGCAGCGCCTACTACTTGGCGCGCGCTTTCGCCAACCAGTTGCGCAATGGCGACAACTACGACGAGCTGCGTCAAACCATCGGCATTCATCTGATGGATTTCGAACTGTTCGACGACCCGGCGCAGGCGCATTGGCGCTTCGAGTTGCGCGACCGTGATCGACCCGTCGTGATGCTGACGCCAGCGCTACAATTGAATCTGATCGAACTGCCCAAGCTGGATCGGCTGCGTACCGATGGCGGCGCGCTGGCGGCCTGGGCGGCCTACTTCGAGCATTGGCAGGAGGACGCGCTCATGAGCACGATCACGCACGCACCGGTCCAGCAGGCGCTGCAAGAGTTGGCGCAGTTGTCGGCCGACGAGGAAGCCCAGCGGCTGGCGTTCGTGCGCGAGCGGGCGATGCGCGACGAGGCCGCCTTCATGAAGGCGGCGCGCGAAGAAGGCATGCAGGAAGGAAGAGAAGAGGGAAGGCAAGAGGGCAGGCAAGAGGGTAGAGGGGAAGGCCGGCTGGAAGCGCGCCGGGAACTCGCATGCCGTCTCTTTGAACAGCCCGGCCTCGACGAGGCCGCCATCGCCCACCTCACCCAGCTGAGCGAAGACGAAGTACGCCAGCTTCGACGGCGCTGATTCACACCTGCCCACGTCCGCAATCGGCCACGTTTTACCCAACCGGGCGCCTCAGCGTCTTACCCAACCGGGCGCCTCAGCGTCTCCAGCGCCAGCGGCTGGGTGTGCCGCGCCGCCATGGCACGTTTTACTGCGTCGCGCAGCCAGCGATGGGCGGCATCGGCGCCGTGGCGCGGGTGCCAGGCCATCAGCAAAGGCTCGCGTGTTACCTGCAAGGGCAATTCGAACAGGGTCAGCCCCATGCTCGGCGCCATCGCGCGCGCGATGCGCTCAGTGACCGTGGCCACTAGCGTCGAGCGTGCGGCGGCTACCAGCGCCGCATAGCTGCTGGGCACGGTCAGTATCACGCGCCGCTGCAGCTTGCGCTGCGCCAGCGCATCATCGACCGGCGAGGCACGATTGGGCCGCTGCATGACGGCTACGTGCGCCGCTTCGGCATAGCGTTGCGCGCTGCGGCGGCCGCGCAGCAGCGGGTGATCGTCGCGCACTGCGCCGATATGGGCCTGCCGCGACAATTCGGCGACTTCGATTTCCGGATCGCGTTGCTTGAAGCTGCCGATGTCGAGATCGATGCGCGCTTCGCGCAGTGCGTTGCGATCGTCGTGCGCTTCGGGCACGAATTGCAGGCTGGCCTGCGGCATCGCCTGTTGCAGCGCGCTGGCCAGGGCCGCGCCATAGGCCACCGACATGCCGTCGGGCGCGCGGATGACGAAGTTGCGCCGAACCTTGTGTAGATCGTGGTCGGCAGGCGCTGCCAGCAGTGCCTGCGCGTCGGCCAATACGCGCGAGACGCCCGCTTTCATTGCAAGCGCACGCGGGGTCGGCACCAGCCGACGGCCGGCGCGCACCAGCAGCGGGTCGCCGACCGCTTCGCGTAGCCGCGCCAAGGCGTGGCTGGTGGCTGGCACGCTCAGATGCAGCCGCTCGGCGGCGGCCGTGACGCTGCCGGTGTCCAGCAGTGCGTCGAGCGTACGCAGCAGGTTCAGATCGTGCGAGCGGGATAGCGGCGCCGGCATTGATGGATTTTATTTTGTGCAAGTAATCATTCCAATCATTGCACTGTACAACAGGTAATGCGGAGCCGACACTGGCGGCAGTCTCCACTTCCCGTCGACGTACGAGATGCCCGATATCCGCCAGCCGCCATGGCGCCCCAGCCGTCCGGTGATCTTCGGCACGCTGGTGGCGATGCTCGTGCTGTCCGGGCTGGATCAGGCGCTGCTGTCGGCGGCGCTGCCGCTGATCGCAGGCGAGTTCCACGGCAGCGATCGCGCCTCGTGGGTGTTCTCGGCCTATCTGGCCGCGTCGACGACGGTGATCCCGCTGTACGGCAAGCTGGCCGACCGCTGGGGTACGCGCCGCCTGCTGCTGGCTGCGATCGGTCTGTTTACGCTGGGTTCGGTCGCCTGCGGGCTGGCCACCGGCATGGATGCGCTGATCGCCGCGCGCGCTTTGCAAGGCCTGGGTGGCGGCGGGCTGATGATCTTGACGATGCTCTCGGTGACCGACCTGTATTCGCAAGCCGAACGCGGCGGCCGCATGGGCCGGCTCGGCGCGGCCTATGGGCTGGCGACGATGGCAGGCCCACTGCTCGGGGCAGTCATCGCTCAACATCTCTCGTGGCGCTGGGCCTTCTTTGGCAACGTGCCGCTAGCCCTGGCGGCCTGCGGCGTGCTGGCGGTGGCCAGGTTCGGTCTGCCGCGGGCGGTGCGCCATCGGCTCGATGTCGCTGGCGCCGTGCTGCTGGCCGGGTTTCTGGCCTGTCTGCTGCTGGCGACGCGTTCCGGCGGCGGTGCCGGTGGGGGCGGCGTGGCGGCCGGCGCTGCCGCGCTTAGCGGTGCCGCGGCTAGCAGTGTGACGTCAGCTGCTTTCGACCTGGCGGCGGCGCTGCTGGCGGCCTTGTGGCTGTATACCGAGCGGCGTGCCGAAGACCCGATCGTGCCGCTGTCGCTGTTCAAGCGCGGCAGCTATCGGGCCATTACGCTGCTGTCGATGATCTCGGGCGTGGCGCTGTTTGCCGCCGTCGTATTCCTGCCCTTGTATCTGCAGCTCATGCTGCATGTGACGCCGATCGCATCGGCCTGGCACCTGCTGCCCCTGATGGCTGGGCTGCGGGCCGCCGTGCCAGTGGCTAGCCGATCGCTGCGGGCGCGCCAGCCGCCGCGGCGGCTGGCGATGGCGGGAACGGCGTCGATGCTGTTGTCGTTTTCCGCGCTCACCTGGGTGTTCGCTCACGCGGCGTCCAACGCATGGCTGATCTCGGCCTGCGTGCTGCCGCTGGGATTGGGCCTGGGCTTGCTGTTTCCGGTGCTCAGCGTGGTGTCGCAGCGCACGGCGCCGCCGCAGCAGATCGGCATCGCCACGGCGCTGCCGGTAATGCTGCGCGCTCTCGGCGGCGCGCTGGGCGTGGCGCTGCTAGGTGAGCTGCTGGCGCGGCAGGCGGCCGGCCACGGACTGGCCGGCGGCATGCAGGCGGTGTTTAGCGCGGCAGCCTTGGCGGCGCTGGCCGGTTTGCTGCTGAGCCGCTGGGTGCCGGTGGGTGGATCGGCCGCGCAAGGCCAAAAATATAACCCTGCACCGACAGTGCCCGGTCAGCTTGGTATCATAGGAAAATCCTATGACCCTGACCGAACTCAAATACATCGTCGCCGTGGCGCGCGAGCGCCACTTCGGGCGTGCCGCTGAAGCCTGTTTCGTCAGCCAGCCGACGCTGTCGGTGGCGATCAAGAAGCTCGAGGAAGAGCTGGGCGTGCAGCTCTTCGAACGTGGCGGCAATGAGGTCACGGTGACGCCGATCGGCGAGCAGGTGATCGAGCAGGCCCAGCATGTACTGGAGCAGACCAACGCGATTCGCGAAATTGCCGAGCAGGGCAAGGATCCGCTGGCCGGGCCGCTGCGGCTCGGCGTGATCTACACGATCGGGCCGTATCTGCTGCCGCAGCTGGTGCGGCGCATGATCGAAGACGCGCCGCAGATGCCGCTGCTGCTCCAGGAAAACTTCACGATGAAGCTGACCGAGCTGCTGCGTCAGGGCGACATCGACGTGGCGATCATGGCCGATCCCTTCCCCGATCATGGCTTGATGACGCTGGGCGTCTATGATGAACCCTTCGTGGTGGCGGTGCCGAAGACCCACGCCTGGGCCAAGCGCAAATCGATCCGTTCCACCGAGCTGAAGGAACAGACCATGCTGCTGCTGGGCACCGGCCATTGTTTCCGCGACCAGGTGCTGGAAGTGTGTCCCGAGCTGTCGCGCTATTCGCAGGCCAGCGCCGGCATCCAGAAGACCTTCGAGGGTTCGTCGCTGGAAACGATCCGCCACATGGTGGCCTCGGGTATCGGCATCACGGTGCTGCCGTGGACGGCGCGTCCCGATCCGCGTGACGACGATCTGCTGCGTTACATCCCGTTCGAACCGCCGGCTCCGTTTCGCCGCGTCTCGCTGGTGTGGCGCAAGAGTTTTCCGCGCATGCAGGCGATCGAGGCCTTGCGCCATGCCGTGCTGAAGGCCGAGCTGCCCGGCGTCACCAAGCTGCCCGACGAGCTGCCGCAGTCGCATTGACGCGCAGCGGCGGCGTGCCGGCCGGCCAACCGAAATCGAAGAGCGAACGATGAGCGAAAAACCCCGATATCCGACCATCGAAGACACCATCGGCCGTACGCCGCTGGTGCGGCTGCAGCGCATTCCCGGCGCGCTCGGCGAGCCGCGCGGCAACGTGCTGCTGGGCAAGATGGAAGGCAACAATCCCGCTGGTTCGGTGAAAGACCGGCCGGCGCTGTCGATGATCGTGCGCGCCGAGGCGCGCGGCGAGATCAAGCCCGGCGATACGCTGATCGAGGCCACCTCGGGCAACACCGGTATCGCGCTGGCGATGGCGGCGGCGATCCGCGGCTACCGAATGGTGCTGATCATGCCCGACAATCTGTCGCTGGAACGCCGCCAGTCGATGAAGGCGTATGGCGCAGAGCTGATCCTGGTCACCAAGGAGCAGGGTATGGAAGGCGCGCGCGACCTGGCCGACGCGATGCAGGCGCGCGGCGAAGGGCGCGTGCTCGACCAGTTCGCCAACGACGACAACTGGGTGGCGCATTACGAGACCACCGGCCCCGAGCTGTGGACCGAAACCGCCGGCCAGATCACGCATTTCGTGTCGGCGATGGGCACCACCGGCACGATTACCGGCGTGTCGCGCTACCTGAAGGAACGCAACCCGGCGATTCAGATCGTCGGCGCGCAGCCGGCCGAGGGTTCGTCGATCCCCGGCATCCGCAAGTGGCCCGAAGAATATATGCCGGCGATCGCCAAGCATGCGCTGATCGATCGCACCGAATCGGTGTCGCAGGCCGATGCCGAAGTGATGGCGCGCCGTCTGGCCGCTGAAGAGGGCATCTTCTGCGGCATCTCGGCGGCCGGCGCGATGTGCATTTCGCTGCGTATCGCCGCCGAGGTACGCGACGCCACGATCGTGTTCGTGGTCTGCGATCGCGGCGATCGCTATCTGTCGACCGGCGTGTTTCCAGGATGAGCGCCGGCAGGCCGGCGCGGTGGCCGGCGTGAGCGGCCAGGCGGTTGCGTCACCGGCAGGGTATACGCGCGGCATGCTGCTGGTGATCGGCGCGTGCTCATCGTTCGCCTTGCTCGACAGCATCTCCAAGTATTTGTCGTCGTTTCATCATCCGCTGCTGATCGCGTGGGCGCGCTACGTGTTCCACGTGCTGGTGATGGTGCTGATCTATTTTCCGTCGATGGGCCGGCGGCTGTTCGTTACGCGGCGCCCTGGGTTGCAGCTGCTGCGCGGGCTTTGCCTGGGCATGTCGTCGGTGTGCTTTTTCTCGGCGCTCGCCGTGATGCCGCAGGCCGAGGCCACCGCCATCACCGCGGTTGCGCCGGTGCTGGTCACGCTGGGTGCGGTGTTGTGGCTGAAGGAGGCAGTGCCGCGCGGTGCCTGGTGGTCGTTGATGATGAGTTTCGCTGGCGTGATGCTGATCGTGCGTCCGGGTAGCGCGCTGTTCGGCTGGGCCGCGGTGCTGCCGCTGCTGACTGCGCTGTTCGCGATGGGTTACCAGCTATTGACGCGGCTGCTGACCGGCATCGACAATGGCCTGGCCACGCTGTTCATCGGTGCCGCGGTGGCCTCGGTGCTGCTCGCCGTGCTGGCGCCCGGCGACTGGACGATGCCAACGCGGCCGCTGCACATGCTGCTGTTCGTGACCACCGGCGTGATCGGCGCCTTCGGGCATTTGATGCTGGTGCGCGCCTATGAGTATGCGTCGGCCGCCCAGTTGGCGCCATTCGGTTATACGCACGCGGTAGCGGCGATGGTCGCCGGGCTGGTCTTCTTCGGCCAGTTTCCCGATTGGCTGGCGCTGACTGGCATCGTGCTGATCGTGATCACCGGCGTGATGCTGGCAGTGGTCAACAAGCTGCCGCTGCGTCCGCTCGAAGACTAGGCGGGCAATACGCTGCAGCCAATGACGGCGCAAAGCTGCCTCGCGCGGTCTACGCGTCGGGCAGCGCCATGTCCGAGGTCGGTTTCCTGATCCAGCGCGGATACTCGCGCGTGGTGTCGATGCAGCCGCCGTCGCGGTACACGCCTTTGGGTTCGCGCGGCCGCATCATCAGCGGCAGGATGCGTTCGAGCGCGGCCGGATCATTCATCGAGTCGCGCACGTGCGCTTCGACTATCTGCTCGTCGATGCGCGCATCACCATCGGCGTCGGTGTACAGGCCGTGCCGCCAATGGAACACCTCGACGCATTTCGAAGTCAGCGTGAACGGCTTGTCGCGCTTCCAGAAGTTCGAGAACAGGCCGCCGCCCAGATAGAACACCCACGAGCCCTCGTAGCCCTCGGCGTCGGACGATGCCTGGTCGGGGTTGCGAAACCAGGTGCGGTCGCCCGGCACGAAATAGCGCATCGGCAGCGGCGCCTCCATCGAACCGTATTCGCGCAGGAACACGTCATGAAACTGGCCGGACTTGATCGCGCGCATCTCGAACTGGCGCTGCAGCCGCGCCAGCAGCTCGGGGTTGCTGTCGGCCAGTTCCTGGGCAATGCCCAGCAGCGTCACGTATTCGGTGGCCCGATAGCAGGAGAACGGATAGAGCGTGCCCGATACTTCGGGCTGGGTCGCCTTGGTCAGTGCGGTGATCAGCGAGCAGCCCGGTATGATCGTGAAACCGCGTTCGTCGTCATACGCCCAGCAATCGGGCGGGCGCTCGACGCCGCGCGTATCGAAGGCCAGCGCCGTACGCCGCGCAGCCTGAACGATGTTGCGGCGGATGCGGATGCTGGAGGAAAGTTCATCAACGCTTGGATAGGCGAACGGGCAGGGGCCGGCCAGCATCGCGACGGTAATCTCGCGTTCCAGGTCGGCATCGCTGCGCTGCGTATCGAGCTCGGCGCGTTCGCACAGCCCGAGCGTGTCGGCCTGCGGTGTCCACTGCTCGGCGTAGTCGGGCGCCAGGCGCAGCGCCAGCACCGGCCGGCCGGCCGCGTCGCGCGTGCCGGCGAATTCGACCTGCTCGATCAGCCCTTGTTCGGCCAGCCACTGGCCGGCGCGCTCGCGCACGGCCATCTCGCCGTCGGGCGGGTGCACCAGCAGATGAATGCCGCCGATGTCGCAATGCCGGTCGCTCATTGACGCCTGTCTCCTCGATTGCAAGAGCGCCTGCCATCTTACGGTAGCCGTCGCGGCGGCGGGCATCCAGGCCACTGGGGGTTTCCCGGGGGCCAGGGCGGGCACCGGCAGCGTGCAGTCGCCGGCAAGAAAGAGCTATTGCGGCCAGGCGCGATGGCATAACATCAGTCTGGGCGCCGCATGACGGCACCCGCGTTGATACTGGAGCCATGGCAACGGCGATCAAGATTCTGCTGGTGGACGACCATGCGTTGTTTCGCGCCGGGCTGCGCATGCTGTGCGCGATGATCCAGCGCGACGTGCAAGTGCTGGAAGCGTCGACGATTGCCGAGGCTTTGCTGCTGACGCGGACGCATTCGCAGCTTCGGCTGTGCCTCCTCGATCTGGCATTGCGCGACGAGCACGGCATCGATGCGCTGAGCCGGCTCAAAGAAGCCGCCCCGGGCCTGGCGGTGGTGATCGTGTCGGCGAGTGAAGAAAGCTCCACCATCCGCCGCTGCCTGGACGCCGGCGCGATGAGTTTCATCCCGAAGAGCGCCTCGCCCGAGACGCTGACCGAAGCGCTGCGCCAAGTGCTGGCCGGGCGCGTGTTTCTGCCCGAGGGCATTCTCAAATCCCCGGGCGAGGCGGTGTTGCCGGCCGAAACGCTGTTGCCGGTCGATGCGCTATCGCCGGCCGATGCGCCGATGCTGACGCCACGCCAGATCGACGTGCTGCGTGCGCTGTGCCGCGGGCTGCCGACCAAGCTGATCGCGCGCGAGCTCGACCTGTCTGAGCACACGATCAAGGATCACATCACGGCGATCTTCCAGGTGCTGGGGGTGCGCAGCCGCACCGAAGCGGTGATTCGCGCAGGCAGGCTCGGCCCGCTGGCGGGCATCCCGCCGAGGGGCAACGCTGCGGCGGATAAAGTACCGCCGGCGGATCGATAGTGGCGATCCACGCCGGCCCGGCGGCGCAGCCTCTCGGGCAGTCAGCAGGGCAGTCGGCTGAGCAGCCAACCGTGCAGCCAACCGAAGAAGCGATGCCGTCCGATTTGTCGCGCCAGGTGCTGACCGAACTGGTGCGGCTGCACATGCGGGTGCTGCTGCGCTTGCCGTTCGTATTACTGGCCTTGGTCGTCTGCCTGGGCTTCGTCATCTACGACCAGGTGTCGCCGGCATCGTTCGCTGCCTGGGCGCTGCTGACACTCGCCAGTGAAAGCACACGTGCGCTATACGCACGGGCCGCCTTGCCGCGCATGGAGCAGCGCGACCCGGTGGTCACGCACCGGCACCTGGTGCTGCTGGCGCTGATTGCCGGCGCCACGCAGTCGCTGATGGCGGTGCTGTTCCTGCCGCAGCTCGATCTCCTTCACCAGACGTTGCTGGGCATCGTGGTGTTCGCGCTGCCGTCTACCGGCGTGGCGGTATCGATGTCGTCGCCGCAAATCATGGCCGCATACTCGCTCGGCATCGTCCTGCCCAGCACCACCGCCTGGGGCCTGCTGCATCCGGCGCACCTGCTGGGAGTGAGCTTGATGGGGCTGCTGTATTGCGGCCTGCTGACCGGCGTCGCCGTGACCGGCGAGCGGCTGCTGCAACGCTCGGTGGTGATTCGCCAGCAGCGCGACCGCATGGTGCTCGATCTGGAGCGAAAAAACGCTGAGGTCAGCGCCGCGATGGCCGAGGCGGAGCGCTCGTCACAGGCGCGCGCACGCGTGCTGGCCTCAGCCAGCCACGACCTGCGCCAGCCCCTGCATGCCCTGTCGGTCTATAGCGCGATCCTGGCTGCCAGGCCCGACGCCAACACCTTGAGCGAAGTGGGGCGCAACATCGAGCAGATCGTGCGTTCGTTCGGTGGATTGCTCGACGGCATGCTCGATCTGTCGCGCCTGTCGACCGGCTATTACGTGCCCGACATGCAGTGGCTGGCACTCGACCGTATCGTCGGCGAAATCTGCGCCGAATTCGGCAACGCTGCGGCCAGCAAGGGCTTGCGGCTGAGCTGCGAGCTGGCGCCGAGCCGGGTTCGCGGCGATGCAGTGGCGGCCGGCCGCATCGCGCGCAACCTGATCGACAACGCGATCAAGTACACCGACACGGGCGAAGTGAAGGTCGAGCTGCGCGCGGACGAGGGCCAGGCCGTGCTGAGCGTCGCCGATTCCGGCAAGGGCATCGCTCCCGAGGAACAAGGTCGCATCTTCGAGGAGTTCTATCAGGTCAACAACCCGGGCCGCGATCGCAGCCGGGGCGTGGGCCTGGGCCTGGCGATCGTGCAACGGCTATGCGGCCTGACCGGCGCCACGCTCTCATTGGAATCGTCACCGGGCCGCGGCAGCCGTTTCGAGGTGCGTTTCGGCGAACTGGCCAGCGAGCCCGCCGCTGCTGCCGCCGATACCGCGCCACCACCGCTGGCCGCC
>JAFKGG010000301.1 GCA_017307915.1 Burkholderiales bacterium
GGCGCCGCGCATCGATGCGCGGCGCTGCGGGGCGGCGAGGTGAAAGAAGCCGAGGCGGTCACCGCTCAACGCCGCTCGGGCGGAATCAGCGCCCCTTGAAAGCGGGCTTGCGCTTTTCCTTGAAGGCCGTGGCGGCTTCCTTGTGATCTTCCATTTCCATTGTGATGTGCTCATACGCGTACGAAGCCGGAAGCACGAGGTTGGCGCGCTCCTTGATGGCGGCGTTGATCGCGAGCTTAGTCCATCGCACCGCCCAGGTTGCGCCGCCGGCAAGCTCTGCGGCGATCTCCCTAGCCTTGGTCAAGACCTGGTCCGGCGGCAGGCAATAGTTCACCAGCCCGACTCTTTCCGCCTCGCGAGCGGGCACCATCACGCCGCGCAGAAGATATTCCTTCGCTCGCAACATTCCGATGAGCAGCGGCCAGATCACCGCGCCGCCGTCACCGGCTACCAGTCCAACCCGCACGTGAGGATCGCCGATGCGGGCGGTGTCGGCCATCACGGAGATATCGCAGAACAGCGCGATAGTGGCAGCCAGCCCGGCGGCGTCGCCGTTGATGGCGCAGACGATCGGCTTGTCCAGCTCCAATAGTTGTTGAACGAGCCGGCGACTCACAGCCGGATCCCATTGTTCGCCTTCGTTCAGAAAGTCGCCGCCAGGACGCGAGGACATCTGCTTGACATCCCCGCCAACGCTGAAATGCGTGCCTGCTCCCGTCAGAACGACCGCGTGCACGGACTTGTCATCCGCCAAGTCCCGCCAGATTCGCTGCAACTCCCTGATCATCGTCCGATTCATGGCGTTGCGCACTTCGGGCCGGTTCAAGACCACGAGCGCCACCTTGTCGGCCACCTCGATCTTCAGATGCTCATACGTCTCGTAAGCAACCATCTTCATCTCCCAAAAGCGGCCCTCTCTCCGAAGGCGGATGACATTGCAGCGATCCGGATGCTTCCGGCGGGCCCAATAAATGGTAGCAACTTTTATAAGAATGATATCTCCGATCACGGAGATCCATCAGTATTAATTGCACTAAAAGATGGAACCAAAACCAGAGACCGCCACGAAAACCCACTTCCCGATTCGGGACGGAACCGCTGCATGGGGCGTGGCAGCCCGATGGTGGGTGGCGTGGTAGCGCGCAGCGCGGCACCGAGCCTCGGGCCCGCTCAACGCACTGGGGACGGTGCGCGCGTCCCATGCATACGCCAGCGGCGGGCGGACGCCTGCCGGCAGGGGCAACGGATTGCCCGCCCCCTATGCGGGCTTTGATGCCTTGCGACTCGCCCGCGGCGACCTGCCGCCGGCCTTGGCCTTCTTCGCGGCTTTAGGCCGGGGCTCTGACGCGGCGAGTGACTGACGAGCGAGGGACTGGCGAAGTCGTTGATTCTCGATCTCGAGTTCCGCCAGCTTGCGCGCTTGCATGGCGGCCAGCGGCTCGGACGCCTGCCTCATTTCGACACGGGCGATTCTCTCGTAGATTCGAACGTGGACCTGTCGCATCTGCTTCTTGAGCTCCGCCACGGCATCGTCGACCGCACCCTCGCGCAAGAATTTCAGCATCTTCCTGCGTGCCGGAACAAGCCCAGCCAGCGGCGTCAATTCCTCATCCATGAACGCGGTGTTGACGAACTGCCGCACGATGTCGGACATCGAGGTGACCAGCAGAACGAGCACCGAGTTATGGGTGCAGTGAGTCAGATGCTGGTAGAACTCGTAGGCGTACTCGGTCCGGGCACCGCGCGGATTCAGCTTCAGCTTGTCCTCCGTCAGATCGAGGTTCCTCTCGATCATGTCGAAGTCTGCGGGAGTGCCCCGTTCCGCCGCGAGGCCCATGACGACCTGAAGCACCAGCGAGCGCGCCTCCGTCAGGTCTTCCCAGCCCAGCGATCCGTAGCTGATCAGGTCGCTGATCGCGTGCGTCACGCGGCTCGGGCTCGGCGCGCGAAGATACGGTCCGCCATTTCTGCCCTTCTGCAGCCGAACGACGCCGGCGATCTCCAAGGTGCGCAACGCCTCGCGAACGGCATTGCGGCCA
>JAFKGG010000302.1 GCA_017307915.1 Burkholderiales bacterium
GGCTTGGAGCAAGGGTCATGAAGGCCACTTACCGCGCCATGCAGGCGATTCGGCCGGGCGTGCTGGAACTGGTGGATCGCGAGACACCTGCGCCCGGCCCCGGGCAGGTGTTGATCTCGGTCGAGGCATGCGGCGTCTGCGGCGCCGATGCGGCCGACGTCGACAAGATTGATCCGGCAGTGCAGCCGCCGCGCGTGCCCGGCCATGAGGTCGTCGGGCGCATTGCGGCGCTGGGGGCGGGGGTTGCCACACTCTGGAAACTGGGGCAGCGCGTGGGCGTCGGGCGCCTGGGCGGCCACTGCGGCGAGTGCGTGCAGTGCCGGCAAGGGCGCTTCCAGCTCTGCCTGAGCCAGCCGGTGGTCGGCAGCAGCTGCGACGGCGGTTACGCGGAAATGATGCTGGCGCGCAGCACGGGTCTGGTTGCCATTCCCGATGAACTGAGTTCGGAGGAAGCCGCTCCCATTCTGTGTGCGGGCATCGCGACCTTCAATGCGCTGAGGAAATGCGGCGCGCAAGCTGGCGACACGGTGGCTATTCTGGGCATCGGCGGCTTGGGGCACATGGCGCTGCAATATGCGCGGCGCATGGGTTTCAGAGTGGTGGCGATCGGGCGCGGCGGCGACATTGCCGCGGATGCGCTGGCGTTGGGCGCGCACGTCTACATCGACAATCGTGAGGAGGATGCGGTCGCTCGGCTCAAGGGCATGGGCGGCGTGCAGGCCATCGTGACCACGATCGACCACGCCGACACGGTGTCGGCACTGCTGAGCGGCCTGGCCCCCGAGGGGAGGCTGGTCGTGCTGAACCCGGGCAAGGGGCCGCTGCAGGTTCCAGCCGGCCTGCTGGTGGGCGGCCAGCGCGGCATCCTGGGCTCGATCACCGGCACGCCGTACGATAACGAAAAGGCGCTGAATTTCAGCGTGCTGGTGGACGTGCGGCCACGCATCGAAGTCCTGCCCCTGGAGCAAGCGGCCGAGGCACTGCGCAGGCTGCGGTCTGGCGACGTCAAATACCGTATGGTGCTGACCACCGGATATCGACATCGAACGACGGAATAACAGTGACCTTCTGATTACGCTGGAGAAGCGCGTATGGACAGACGGACACTCATGAAAACCCTGGGCGTTGCGTCGTTGGGGAGTGGAGCGCTGGTGCGCGCGGCGATCCCGCCGGCTTCGTTCACGTCGAGGACGAACACACGCTGCTGCTGCCTGATCGGCGCGGCAACAATCGCATCGACAGTCTGAGGAACATCCTGGAAGACCCGCGCGTCGCGCTGCTGTTCCTGGTGCCCGGCATCGGCGAAACGCTGCGTGTGAACGGCACGGCCGAGATCAGCGTGGCGCCGGATCTGCTGAAGCGCTTCACGCTGGCCGAACGGCCTCCGACCTGCGTGCTGCGCATTCGCGTGAACACCGTGTTCTTCCAGTGCAGCCGGGCGATCCTCCGGTCGGAGCTGTGGAATCCCGACAAGCATCTCGAACGGCGCCGGCTGCCGAGCCCGGGAGCCATCCTGCAGGCGGTCTCGCGTTCCGGATTCGACGGCGAGGCGTACGACCAGGCCTTGCCGGGGCGTTTGAAGACGTCGCTGTACTGAACCTTGTCGAGAGGCCGGCATGGCGGGATGGCAACGGCATGCGGGGCGCTGACTGCTCAACGCGGAGCACGAAGTTCCGTCGTCCACGCTACACACCTTTGTCGGCAATTCTTCCACTCACCCGCCGCGCAGCCCGTGCCCAAGCGGCCCTCGAATCGGGCCCATCTCGCAAGTGCATGATTCTTCGGACGGAAGCGGTGCAGCGCCGGACGATGGCGTGAAATGTGCTTGCCTCATCCGCCAGGCATGGTGGCCAGCGTCCCCACCGAAGGAACAGTCATGAAACTTGGCCTTCCCCTGTTAGCCGCATGCGCCACCGCTCTGCTGACGGCAGCGTCCGTTCAGGCTGCGGTGATCCGCTATGGCGCTTCACTGACTCCGGAGGCTGCTGGGGCCACCGGCTCGGGCTCTGTCACCATTGACTACGATACGCTTG
>JAFKGG010000303.1 GCA_017307915.1 Burkholderiales bacterium
CGGCTTCCTCGACCTCGCCCCAGTCGCCGCGCACATGGCGCTGCACATAGGGCAAGGGATCGATGAGGCTTTTGCTTGCCAGCCAATGCACCTTCTCGCTCAGCTTGAGCGTGCCCGGTGCGAACAGTGGTTGAACCTGAGGTCTGCGCCCCTGGAAGATGGACAGCATGGGGATACTCCTTGCAAGTGATGAGAAGCAGGCGGCAAGCCGCCTGCGGGGGTCAATGGATGGTGAGAACGCGGCCCAGCGTGGCCGAATCGCGCGTGAGGTCCCAGGCACGGATGACCGGGACGAACTTGTCCGTGAGGATGCGGGTTTCGGCCAAGGAGCCGTCGTCGCGCTCGCGGTACTCCACTGCGGAAGACTTCTGCTTGAACGTGTCGCCCTTGACGGCCAGCGTGCGGCCGTTGGGTGACTGCACGACACCGGAGATCGCGCCAGCCGCAAGGGCCAGCGCCAGGTGCCACTGGGACAAGGCGCGTGCCGGAGCACGCAAGGTCTGCTGGGTCGCGCCCAGATGGGTCTCGAACGCGGGCCACAGGCCCTTGAGACGCCGTACTTCGTCGGCGAACTGCTCCGGCTCCATGCTGATCCGGTAGAAATGCTCCGGTTCGGCCTGGGCCGTAGGGACGACATACGGCAGCAGCGTCCACTCGGGCGGCAACTCGTCCGCGTCCAGTTCGGCCAGGCCGATTTGCAGCAGACGGGCGCGGGACGCCTTCACGTCATCGCTCGCCTGGTCACGCTGTCGGACACGCCGACCGAAGACGACGACCTGCTTGAACTGCTTGTCCACGGCTTGGAAGACGGACAGGTCAGCGAAATGGCGTGTCAGCCAGCCGACCATCTCCTGATCCAGGACGTGGGACGGCAGGATGAAGACCAAGATGCCGCCGTACTGCAAGAGGGACAGTGTGCGCTGGTAGAAGAGCTTTTCCAGTCGGCCGCGGCCCTTGCCTTCGTAGCCCAAGTTGCCGTTGGCGTCCCTTGCGAGATCGCCATAAGGCGGGTTGAGCCACAAGAGGCCGAAGGCCTGCCGCGAGATCATGGTGTCCATCAGGTCACCGTGGATGCAGTGATCGACCAGCAGCCGGGCGTGGTTGGCCCGCTCCTGGTCGAACTCGACGGCATAGGCGCTGGTCTGCTCAGGCCCGAGGGTATGAGCAGCTTCGGCGATGGCGACACCTTCGCCCGCGCATGGGTCCAGAACGCACATCGGCCCGTCACCGGGCGCCAGTGCGCTGAGGGTTCTTTCGAGCGTGGCTTCATCGGTCGGGTAGTAGCCGTTTTTGGCGAAATTCCGAGCGAGCCTGGGGAACATCAATGCCATGGAAATCTCCTGTCTGGTGGGGATGAAAGGAAGGACGGATGCGTGCGAGGCACGCATCCACCGTTGGAGCGTCAGGCGGTGGCCGCCATCTCCAGGTCGGCTGAAGCCGGTTGCTGGGTCGGATGGGCGGCGAGCACGCCTTGGCGGATGAGGTCGCCCAGCGCGTCCGTGAGCACGGGCACGTCGATGGCGAGCCGGAACCCCTGCAGCGGCCCGAGAGCCATGGGCAGGGAGCGCAGCATCTCGCGCTCGCGCAGCAGCGCCAGGACTGGCAATTGCCAGTGATCCAGCAGCGGCAGCGGGCACGTGTCCTTGACCAGGTGCCACAGGCGTGACGTCGGATCGGCCGCGGAGCGCGGCAGCAGCGCCAAGGCGCTGGCCGAACTCTTGTCAGGCCGGATGCAGCGCCGGTCGAACAGCCAGAGGTTGACCATCGAGCCGAACAGCGTGCGGCGATAGCTGCGGGTCAGGCGCTTTTCCAGGCGCTCGACCGAACCGACGAACACCGGCAGCGAGCCGCCCTGGTCGGTGATGACGTGGAACTGGTCCAGGCCGTCCTCGCTGCGACCCAGGGTGAGCCGCCCGATGAACTGCTGAATGGCGGTGTCGCGTGCCCAGACCGAGAGAAAGATCAGATCGCCCTGGTCCCCGCAAACGCAGGCATCGGCCATGAGGTCGCTGCATTCGTCGATGCGGTACAG